>NZ_LZTE01000025.1:0-251666 GCF_001665925.1 Gordonia sp. 852002-50816_SCH5313054-c | reverse complement strand
TTTTAATGATACGGCGACCACCAACATCTACACTTCGCCCGTCTGCAGCGTCAGATGTGTATAAGAGACAGGGTGAGAATAGTGATTGCAGCATTTGTGATAGTTCGCCGAGCGGTCGCTCGTCCTGAACGGCGTTTGAGTCGCGTAAGGCCTGGACCTGCGAATATGCCGACTAGTCCTCTTGCGCGTCGATCGAGGTTAAAGATGTCGAACCGAATCCGCGAGGGTTCCGTGTGGGTCAAACGACCGCTGGGCGCCTTTCGGGCATGATCCCGAGCCCCGGTTCGGGTCCACATTCCCGTCCGCCGAGCTTCCTCGAATGAGTTCTGTGGAGCAGTGCGCCGAGGGGGTTGATGTGACGCCGATCACGGTGTAAGACGTAAATCACGGAAACCTCGTCGAGCAAAGTCCGATCCGGAAGAGAAGGACCGAACCCCCCGGCGAGCACTCCCAGCACGGGCGGCAAGCACCCACGCGGAGCACGCCGCATTAGGCACAAGTGTTGTGCGCCTGCGACATCGCGGCTTCGAGCAACAACTCCGACAACTGCAGCGCCACGCCTGGCCCGAGAGTTCGTCCGGCACCGACATCGACGGATGCCGTGAGCGGGCCAGAGAGCAAGGGCAGCGCGACGGAGGAGACCTGTACTCGCAGAACGTGATCCCTCGCCGAGGCGGTGACCACAACCCACCGCAGCACGCTTGGTAACTTGGGTCCGTGCTACGCGGGCGGCAACCTGTCGAGAGACAGGTGGGCCGCCCGCAGTGCTGTCTGCGACAAGTCTTCGCTCATCAGTATCCGGCTTCCAGGCATTAATCAGGCAGCCATCATCCCGCGCGGGCGGCGTCGGCAATCGACTTCGCCTCTGTCGCTCCCGCCACCATCGCCTCGCAGCAGAACACGATCCACGCGCCCAGTGCTGCCGGCTCACCGGTACCGAATCCTGTTGCCAGCGAACGATATTCGTCGACTTTCTTGAACCAGGTCACCTCCGGCACGCCGAGGTTGTGTGGATCGAGGCCACTCGACGTCGACGTCAGGCGCGACGCCGCGCGGGCGACGACACCGCTGGCGCTACCAAAGGCGTCGAGCGTCAACAGTTCGCCGTGCACCACTGCGGCGAGCACCGGTGCAGGTGCCGACGTCGCGCCGGTGATCAACTGTCCGAGGAGTTCGAGGCGCGTCGCGACGTCGGAGCCGGGTCGCGGACGGCCGAGCAGGTCGGGGTCGTCGACGAGGTCGGCGGCGGCCAGCATGTGCAGCCGCGCGAACGCCTGCGCGGGTGCGCGTCGGTAGACCGACGTCAACGCATCGAGCGAATCACCGTCGAGCGCCTGGGCCACCCGCATCGCGCCGGCAAGGATCGGGTCGTCGAAGTCTCCGTCGCGCCTCAGTTCGACGCTCCCCCCGTCGATCGCTGCAGACGATCGGCCGGCTCGCCACGACGCCTCGGTCGCGGTGTTGTTCCAGCCACGCAAATTGGCCGGATGCCGGTGCACGGCGCCGAGCGCATCGCGCGCACGGTCGGCGGCCTCGCGCACGCCGGGCAACTCCACAAGCGGCGCGAGAGGGTCGGTAGTCACAGTTCGCCACGGTAATCGATGCCGGCGCAGCCACGAATCGTGCCCCGGCGCGCACCCGCCCCGCAAATACCCCCACTCAGCTAGAGCCCACCCGGCCAATACCCGGTCGCAGCCACCCAACTGTGACACCGTCGAAGCATGCCTCTTCTCACACAGGAACCACAGATCACCTCCGTCGACGCCGAGCAGTTAGCGCTGATACGCGCGACCGTGACCTTTGACGCGCTGCGTGGCTTCTACGACGACGCGTTCGGCAGACTGCCCGCGGCGATCGCGTCGTCGGGGCTGGCGATCACCGGCCCGCCACGTGGGCTGACCTTCGGCCTCCCTACCGACACCATTGATGTCGGTGTCGGGTTCCCCGTCGACGGAGTCGTCGAAGTGACCGATGACGTGGCGCCGTTCCAGACGCCAGGATGCCGCGCGGTCACCTACGACCACCGCGGAAACTACGACTACCTGTCCGACGTCTACGCGGAATTGTTCGCATGGATTGCCGATCATTCGCTGGTCCGCGGGGACGTCGTGTGGGAGATCTATCTGACTCAGCCGACTCCCGACGCCGATCCCGAGGACATGATCACCCAGATCGTTGTTCCGGTGTCAGACGCCGTGTGAACCGTTCGTCGCACCCGATCGACAGCTCGGCGCGCGAGCTGTGCCGCCAGTCCCCCGGCGACTGCAACGCCACCCCAACGTGACTACCCTCACAATGAGACCCCGGCACGCCCCACCTCACTGCGGGTGGAGTCGCGTGAATGCACACCGAGAGTGAAAGGCCCTGCTCAGAGATGTCCACAGCTGCACACCCCACCGCACAGGTGTATCCGCCGTCGCCCGAGTTCGTCGCGCAGGCGAACGGCACCGCCGCGCTCTACGACCACGCCGACGCCGACCGCCTCGAGTTCTGGGCGGAGCAGGGCAGGCGCCTGGATTGGGACACCGATTTCGACCAGGTCCTCGACTGGTCGGACGCGCCGTTCGCGAAGTGGTTCGTCGGCGGCAAACTCAACGTCGCGGTCAACTGCGTCGACCGCCACGTCGCCGCGGGCAAGGGCGACCGCGTCGCCATCCATTGGGTCGGCGAACCCGGCGACTCGCGTGACCTCACCTACAGCCAGCTCAAGGACGAGGTATCCAAGGCGGCCAACTACTTCGCCTCGATCGGCCTGGTCCCCGGCGACCGCGTCGCCATCTATATGCCGATGGTTCCCGAGGCGCTCGTCTCGATGCTCGCGTGCGCACGTCTCGGCCTGACCCACTCGGTCGTGTTCGCCGGATTCTCCGCGGGCGCGCTGCGCTCCCGCGTCGACGACGCCGAGGCCAAACTCGTCATCACCACCGACGGCCAGTTCCGCCGCGGCAAGCCCGCACCTCTCAAGACCGCCGTCGACGAAGCACTCGGCACCGGCGACGACGCCGCGAAGTCCGTCGAGAAGGTCCTCGTCGTGCGTCGTACCAACCACGATCCCGAGCTGAACTGGGTCGAAGGTCGCGACGTGTGGTGGGAGGACACCGTCGACGAGTCGTCGACTCATCACGAACCCGAAGCCTTCGACGCCGAGCACCCGCTGTTCCTGCTCTACACGTCGGGCACCACTGGTAAGCCCAAGGGCATCGTGCACACCTCGGGCGGCTACCTGACCCAGGCCAGCTACACCTTCCACTACGTCTTCGACCATAAGGAAGGCCGCGACGTCTTCTGGTGCGGCGCCGACATCGGCTGGGTCACCGGCCACTCGTACCTCGTCTACGGGCCACTCTCCAACGGCGCGACCGAGGTGGTCTACGAGGGAACCCCCAACTCCCCCAACGAGCACCGCCACTTCGAGATCATCGAAAAGTACGGTGTCACAACCTATTACATCGCCCCGACGCTGATCCGTACCTTCATGAAGTGGGGACGCCAGATCCCCGACGCCCACGACCTGAGCTCCATCCGACTGCTCGGCAGCGTCGGCGAACCGATCAACCCCGAGGCGTGGAAGTGGTTCCGTGAAGTCATCGGGGCCGACTCGGCACCCATCGTCGACACCTGGTGGCAGACCGAGACCGGCGCCATCATGATCTCGCCGCTACCCGGTGTCACCGCGACCAAGCCCGGCTCGGCGATGGGACCGCTGCCCGGCATCTCGGCGAAGATCGTCGACGACAACGGCCAACCCGTCGGAGCGGGCGAGCAGGGCTACCTGGTCCTCGACCAGCCGTGGCCGTCGATGCTTCGCGGCATCTGGGGCGACGACGAGCGCTACCGCGACACCTACTGGTCGCGATTTGCCGAGCAGGGTTGGTACTTCGCGGGCGACGGCGCCCGCTACGACGACGACGGCGCGCTCTGGGTCCTCGGCCGTGTCGACGACGTCATGAACATCTCCGGTCACCGCATCTCCACGGCGGAGGTCGAGTCGGCGCTGGTCGGACACTCCGGTGTCGCGGAGGCCGCCGTGATCGGAGCCGCCGACGAGACCACCGGGCAGGGCATCGTCGCGTTCGTGATCCTGCGCGAAGGTGTCGAGAACACCGGAGATCAGTTGGTCAAGGAGCTCCGCGAGCAGGTGTCGGTGGAGATCTCCCCGATCGCCAAGCCACGTGAGATCAACGTGGTGCCCGAACTGCCCAAGACCCGCTCGGGCAAGATCATGCGACGTCTCCTCAAGGACGTCGCCGAGGGCCGCGAGCTCGGCGACACCTCGACGCTGGTCGATCCCTCGGTATTCGAGGCGATTCGCAGCCGAAAAGGCTGATCCGCACGTACTGCTCGCCCGTTTTCAGTCATTCGGCGCGGCGTCGACCGGCAAAAGCCCAGGTCGGCGTCAACGGCCGATGAAAAAATGACTGAAAACGGGCGAGCCGCGTCTGGCGATCCCATCTCAAGGCGGTCTTGCTCTTGACCCTGACACGGTGACAGGGTTTTGACTCAGGTCGCGGAGGTGATCACGATGACTCAGACACTTATCGACGCGCTGTCGGCGCCGGACTCGTCGACGCGGCTGCGGGCGGCACTGGCGGCGGGGACCGAACCCGATCCGGCGCTGGTCGACGCACTGGTACACCGCAGCGGCGTTGAACCCGACTTCTTCGTCCGCGACATGCTGACCTGGGCGCTCACCCGGATAACGCCGTCAGCGACGGTGCCCCGAGTCGTGGCGCAGTTGGATTCGACGTCGGCGCAGGCGCGCAGTCAGGCGTTGCACACGCTGTCGAAGATCGGCGATCGCAGTGTCTATCGGCACGTCACGGGCCTACTGCACGATCCGGACGACGACGTGGCCCGGACCGCGTGGCGGACGGCGGTCGCGCTCGTTGCCGATGAAGACGTCGCCGATCTCGCAGCCGCCCTGGCCGTAGAGCTCGGCCGCGGCGACCGGGCCGTGCAGCGCAGTCTCAGTCGGGCGCTGAGTGCCCTCGGTGAGTCGGCAACTTCCGTTGTCGACGCGGCGAGTACGAGCGACTCCGAAGCGGTGCGCATTCACGCCGACGCCACCCGGCAGCTGATGAACGACCCGGACGGCGACTTCGCCGACGCGGTCGAACAGGCACGGCGCGCACTGACACTGCGTGGTGCACCCGTCCGCGTCGACGATGCTGATCGGTGAGGTGTCGCGGCATTCGGGCGTCAGCGTCCGGATGCTGCGGCACTACGACCGGCTCGGACTCGTGCGACCCGCGACCCGCACGACGGGCGGGTACCGTGACTACTCCCCCGACGACATCGCACGGCTGTTCCGCGTGGTCGGGCTCCGCGCGCTCGGTGTGCCACTGGCGGGCATCAAAACGCTGCTGGACACCCCGGGGACCGCCGAGCCCGCGGACATGGTCGACGACCTTATCGAGCGGACACGCCAACGGCTCTCGCGCGAGACCGAGTTGCTCACGCTCCTGACCCGCATCGCCGACGCCGCGCCCACCGACTGGGAGGACGTGCTGAACTCGGTGAAGCTGCTCCACGATCTCGACTCCGACTCCGCGGCTCTACGCCAGCGGGCCGCGCTGACAGCACGCGACGGACGACTCTCACCGGAAGCGCTCGCGAAAGCCGTTCTGGCCGAGCCCGATACGAATGTCGCCGGCACCCTCGTCTGGGCGCTCGCCGGCTCCGCGGATGCGGCCGCCGAGGCTGCACTCGGCTCGGGCCTCGACTCCGCGGACCCTGAGATTCGACGCCGCGCGGTGTCGGCGATCTCGAAGCTGAGCACCGACAGAGCCGACGAACTCCTGCGGCGCGCACTCGACGACTCCGACCGCGCCGTCGCCGACACCGCGACGCTCGTCCTCGGATCACGGGGTGACGCCGACATGATTCCGCGGCTGATCGACATGATCGTCGACGGCAGCCATGACGTCGACGCCGCCGATACGATCCGCGACCTCGCGCACGCCACCGCTACCGCCGACGACATCGCGACAGAACTCGGCCGGCTCCTCGACAGCGACAATCTCGATTCGCGAGCGCGCAGCAGACTCGCCCAGGCACTCGTCGACCTGCCGGGCGAGGTAGCCGCGCACATCCTCGACGCGCACATCGCCGACCACGATCCCGCAGTGGCCGCACTCGCCACGCTGCGACAACACCGCTCATGATCGGGCGGCACGCACCACACGCCACGTCGACGTGACGGCGGGCACGACCGCAGAGACCGGCGCATGGCAACATATGGCAGGAGAACGCCAAAGACGGAGGATGCTGTGAGTGGAAACGAGTCCGGCCGGTCCGACTACCGCAACGCAGGGGGGAAGACACCGTCGATCCCGCTGAGTGACGCCGACCGCGACTCGTCCGGCGAGGCAAGCGTCGGAAGCCTGGTCAAGAACGCCACCGCGAGCGTCTCGACGCTGTTCCGGTCCGAGGTCGCGCTGGCCAAGGCGGAGTTGGTCGACGACGCGAAGAAGGCGGGTGCCGGTACCGCTCTGCTGATCGTGGCGGGCGTGATGGCTCTGTACGCGAGCTTCTTTTTCTTCTTCTTCCTCGCCGAACTGCTCGACAACTGGGTGTCGCGCTGGCTCGCGTTCCTGATCGTGTTCGCGATCCTCGTATTCATCACGCTGATCGCAGCGTTCGTCGGTTACCTCGTGTTCAAGAGAGTCCGCGGTCCGAAGAAGACGATCAGCAGCGTCAAGGAAGTGCAGAACGTGCTGCCTGGCCGCCACGACGACGCGGCGATCGGGCACGGCGGTAGTCATCCCGCGATACCGCCCGCACGCGAGGCCTGAGATTTGGCCGCAGCCCCCGACCCGTCCAGTGTCCGGTTCCTCGGGCCCTGGCGTCATCTCGACGTTCGCGCCAACGGGGTGCGGTTCCACGCTGTCGAAGCCGACGGTCCAACCACGTCGTCGCCGAGTTCCGACCGCCCGCTCGCGCTACTGCTTCACGGCTTCGGTGAGTTCTGGTGGAGCTGGCGGCACCAACTGGCCGACCTGACCGAGGCGGGGTACCGCGCTGTCGCGGTGGATCTGCGCGGCTACGGCGACAGCGACAAACCTCCACGCGGATACGACGGGTGGACGCTGGCCGGCGACACCAACGGTCTCGTGCGTGCGCTCGGACATACGTCCGCGACGCTCATCGGCCATGCCGACGGCGGGTTGGCATGCTGGGCAACCGCCACGCTGCACCCCCGCGCCGTGCGCGCGATCGCGGTCATCTCGTCACCCCATCCGCGAGTCCTGCGGCGCGACGTGTTGCGCGACGCCGAGCAGCGGTCGTCGTTTCTCGGCAACTTCTTGAGCAATCAGGTGCCGCGCATGGCCGAACGACGACTGACCCGACACAACGGCGCATTCATCGGCGAGTACTTCGCCGAGCGGTCGGGACTCGGCTGGCAGGACACCGAGGATTACATCGACACCGTCGACAAGAACCGATCCGCGATCCAGATACCCGGAGCGGCACACTGCAGCCTGGAGTACCAGCGCTGGGTGTTCCGGTCGCAGTTCCGACCCGACGGCGTCCGCTTCATGGACCTCATGGAGAAGCAGTTGTCCATCCCGGTCCTCGCGGTGCGCGGCGTCGACGATCCCTACATCACCGACGAATCAGTGGGCGCCAGCGCCGAATGGGCCTCGGACTTCGACTACCGCCCCATCCCCGGCAGCGGCCACTTCGCCCACCAGGAGCGGCCCGGCGAGGTCAGCAAGCTGCTCGGCGACCTTCTCGCCCACACCGACCGCAACGACTAGCGCACAGTCGGCACTCTCGAGCGCACGCTCGACCGCAAAACCCGTCGACTGTGCGCTTCCTACGGCGAGTGTGCGTCAGGAATGCACGCACTGGCCCGTGCTCACGCGGGCGGTGCGGCGCTCGGAGGCGTCGAGGTCGGACTTCACCTGCTTGGCGGTGAGCACGAAGCCGGTGTCGTCGGCGGTGTCCTCGGCGGCACCGAAGACGACGCCGAGCACGTCGCCGTCCGGAGAGATCATCGGTCCGCCGGAATTGCCCTGCCGGATGGTGCCACGCACCGTGTACACCTCGCGCAGCACCTGGTCCGTCCGATAGATGTCCGGCCCCGACAGGTTGATCGTCTCGCGCACGCGCACCGCGGTCGACGTGAACGGCCCGGCCTCGGGATAGCCGAGCACGATGGCATCGGCTCCCGGCTTCGCCGACGAGTCGTCGAATTGCAGTGCGCTGACGCGCAATCCGGGAACGTCGAGGACAGCGATGTCGTTGCGGCTGTCGAAGAGCACCACTCTCGCGGCAAGCGAGTCGCCGCCAACGGTCTGCACCGTCAGTCTGCGGGTGCCCGCGACGACGTGCGCGTTGGTCATGACCCGCTCGGCCGACACGACGAATCCGCTGCCCTCCAGCGCCTGCTGGCAGCTCGGGGCGACACCCTCGATCTTCACGACGCTCGGCCGCACCCGCGAAACCACGGCGGAATCCTCCAGCGACGTGTCGGGCGGGCCGACGTTCGCGACCGGAGTCTGCACGAACGGGCCGATCACCTGGGGTAGACCCGAATCGTCGAGCATCGGTCCGAGCTCGCGGGTCGGGAAATCCCGCAGCCACGTCGGGGCGAACGAATCGACGCCGCCCAGGATCGTGGATCCACGTACCGCGCTTGCGATCTCGGGCGACGACGCGCGCCCGAGCGGAATCGCCAGCAACCAGGCCGCGACCAATACCGCGACCACCTGCAGCATCAACCCGATCACGCTGTCGACGTGGCGCAGCGCCGTCGACCTGATCCCGCCCCGGGCCGCGCGCCCGAGCACCATGCCCGACGTCTCGCCGATGATGACCAACACCACCAGCAGCGCGACCCCGACGACGAGCCGCATACTCCGATCGTCGATTCGCGAAAGCACATGTGGCGCAATCAAAATGCCTGCGATCGCGCCGAGTATCACGCCGACGACCGCCAGCCCCGACGCCACCGCGCCCTGTCGCCATCCGCTCAGCGCGGCCAGCAATGCGAGCCCGATGACGATCACGTCAACCCACGTCGACCCGCTCACCGAGCTGCATCCTCGGACGTCTCGGCATCCCCGTCACCGTGGTCGACAGCGCGGCTCAGCGTCGGAAATCCGCTCAGCTGAGGCGATCCCGCCCGAGCTATCGCCTCTTCGAGCGGCCGGACGTCGTCGTGGTTCCACGGGACGTCCCACCCCGACGCGTCGCTGATCGCCGCGATGAGCCCGCCGGTGAAGCCCCACACCAGAAGTCCGTCGACGAAGAACGCCGGACCGCGATATGCGCGCGCACCGAGCACCGACCGCTGCACCTGAAAACGGTTCTGCGCTGCCAACATCTCCCGCAGGTTCACCCGCACAACCCGCGACGTCTCCGCGGAGTCGACGACGTCGACCGGCCCCGGTTCACGCCAATGCGCGACAACCGGAGTCACCTCGAAATTCGACACCGGCACGGGAAAGCTCGGCAGATTCGCGAGGACGTCGACGCTGCTCGCCTCGAGTCCGGTCTCCTCGGTCGCTTCGCGCAGTGCGGTACCGACCGGATAGTCGTCGCCCGGATCGAACGAGCCGCCGGGGAAAGCCACCTGCCCGCTGTGCTGCCGCAGCGTCGGGGCGCGCTCGGTGAGCAGCACCTCCGCGTCGGCGGGCAGCCCGCCCGGATAGTCGGGGTCGGCATCCCACGAGCCGGAGAACAGGATCAGCACCGACGCCGCGCGTCGGTCGCGACGCAGCATCGACGCCCAGCGCGAGCGGTCACCACCACGATCGAGCACGCTGTCGGTCACGGCCGAGACATTGCCGGTGAGCTGCCGCAACCACGGAGGAACCTTCGCTGTGTCGACAAGTTGCCCGACGTGCGGCTCCTGCGACGGCTGATCGGTGCGCGTCACGTGGCGACACCGGTGGCGTCGCGAACGGCGTCGGCGACCTCGTCGACGCTGCCGAACTCCTTGGGAAGTGTTGTGGCGATGGACCCGTCGGGTCGGAGCAGGATGGTCGAGGGGAAGACTCTCGGTGCCCGAAGTGCCGCCGCGACCTTGCCGTCGACATCGAGGACCGTCGGGAGATGGACGCCGACCTCGCGTAGGAACGTCAAGACCGCGAACGGATTTCCCGCGCCCTGTTCGGCATGCACGGTGAGCACCGTAACCCGATCGCCCGCGCGCCGCGCGTACTCGGCGAGTACCGGTAGTTCGCGCCGACACGGCAGGCACCACACCGCCCACATATTGATGAGCACGGGCTTTCCGGCGGTTCCTGCGCCGAGGTTGTAAGCACTTCCGGTCGCCAGACACGGCGCGACGACCCCCGCGAGCACCGCGCCACTCGATTCGGGCAAGCCGTTGTTCGGGCAGGGTTCGACGGCGGCGTCGGCACGGGCCTTGGCGAGCGTGGCGTCGTCGACCTTCGCGCCGGGGACCGCCGCGACGCCTGAGTTGTCGGTCGGGCTGCCGAGGTTGTTCGACGACCCCGAATCGCGCGGCCAGATGGCGACGATCAACGCGACCATGACGACGAAGAACACCAGTGTCCAGCGCAGTGAGGACGGAAAACGGCTGCCTCGACGCTGCGGCGGTGGATCGTCGTGCGGGGTCGGGGCGTCGGGTCCCGATGTCGTCGCGGATGTGCCCACTACGCGGAGATCCCTGCGAGTTCGAGGATGTGGTCGGTTTCCGGCCCCTTCACAAGCTTCGCCGCCTCTGCTTTGTCCATCGGACCGAGTCCGACGGACGGACAGTCCTTCGCGAGCACACAGACTCCGCACGCGGGCTTGCGCGCATGGCACACGCGCCTTCCGTGGAAGATCACGCGATGCGAGAGGTTGGTCCATTCCTTGCGCTCGAAGAGCTCGCCGACGGCGTGCTCGATCTTGACCGGATCGGTTTCGGTGGTCCACCCCCATCGCTGCACGAGACGCGAGAAGTGGGTGTCGACGGTGATTCCCGGGATGTCGAAGGCGTTGCCGAGCACGACGTTGGCGGTCTTGCGGCCGAATCCGGGAAGGCTGACCAGCTCTTTCAGGGTGTGCGGCACCGTGGAGTCGAAACGTTCGACAAGTGCCTGCCCGAGCCCGATGATCGAGTTGGCCTTGTTCCGGTAGAAGCCGGTCGAGCGGATCATCTCCTCGAGTTCGGTGCGATCAGCACCCGCGTAGTCGTCGGCGGTGCGGTATTTGGCGAACAGCGCGGGCGTCACCTGGTTCACGCGGACGTCGGTGCACTGCGCCGACAGGATGGTCGCGACAGACAATTCGAGCGGGTTGGTGAAGTCCAATTCGCAGTACACATGTGGGAACTCGACCTTGAGTTCACGGTTCATGCGACGTGCACGGCGAACCAGTCCGAGATGGGTCTCTGTCCTGGCTCCCGCAGCCGTCTTACGTGCACTCACACGATTCAGGTTAGCCATCGACTCCGACCGGGTCGGTGGCGACGGCTTGATAACAAGTCAGTGAAGGCGACGATTCCAGTTATGAGCCTCGTCGGCGGTCGGTGTTTACTGATCGGTATGCAAGGACTCGCCGCACTGCTCTTCCCTGCTGTGTTGATGCTCTTCGCACTCGCGATGGAGAAGGTTCAGCACCACACGGACCGGCTCAGCGTCTCCCGCGACAACGTCGAGGAGTTTCTGCAATCAGCCGAGTCACAGCACGTGGACACGCTGGCCAGGGACGGTTTTCCGGCAGCGCTCGACGAGCTGCGCGAGCGTCGCGCGAGCTGAGCGCAACCCTCGTCCGACACACGGAGCGAACCACGTCGACGTCGTCGACCATCCGATGATCACGCCCTCGTGGGCCGATCTCCACGATCCACACGGCCCCGCCGGAACATCAATTCAGCACGCGCAACACGGCCCCAAAGTGGCGCTAGTGACCCATCCAACACATATGCTTCAGGGCGAGAGTAGCGTTGCTGAGTGCGTGTGTCGTTCACGCGGCCGATGAGAAAGGTTCCTTAGGTGGAGGAAGTACTGGCGCGGGCGGGAATTTTCCAGGGTGTGGAGCCCTCCGCTGTCGCGGCGCTGACCAAGCAACTACAGCCCGTGGATTTTCCGCGTGGACACGTGATCTTCCATGAGGGAGAGCCAGGAGACCGCCTCTACATCATCCTGTCGGGCAAGGTGAAGGTCGGACGACGCTCACCCGACGGACGCGAGAACCTGCTGACCATCATGGGACCGTCGGACATGTTCGGCGAGCTCTCCATCTTCGACCCGGGTCCGCGCACGTCGTCGGCCACCACGGTCACCGAAGTCCGCGCAGTGTCGATGGACCGCGACGCGCTGCGCGCCTGGATCAAGGATCGCCCCGAGATCGCCGAGCAGTTGCTCCGCGTGCTGGCCCGACGCCTGCGTCGCACCAACAACAACCTCGCCGACCTGATCTTCACCGACGTTCCCGGACGCGTCGCCAAGCAGCTCCTGCAGCTCGCACAGCGCTTCGGCACCCAGGAGGGTGGCGCACTGCGCGTCACCCACGACCTGACCCAGGAAGAGATCGCCCAGCTCGTCGGCGCATCCCGCGAGACCGTGAACAAGGCTCTCGCCGACTTCGCACAGCGCGGCTGGCTGCGCCTCGAGGGCAAGAGCGTCCTGATCGCCGACTCCGAGCGCCTCGCACGCCGCGCGCGCTAGTTCTTCCTACGTCGCCTTCAAGTACTCCAACTGCGCCTTGACCGACATACGTGCGGCAGGCCAGAGCTTCTTGTCGACGTCGGCGTAGACCTTGCGGACCACCTTCATGGGCTTCGCCTTCTTCGCCGAGACACCCATGTCGTCGAGCGCGGCGACGATCTGGTCGAGCCGATCCTCACGGTGCTTCTTGTAGTACCGCGCAACGGGACCGAGATCGGGATGGTCGGGGCCGTGAGCAGGTAGAAGTGCCGCGCCCTCACCTTCGACGATCAACCGGTTCAACGAGTTGAGGTAATCGCGCAGCGTGCCGTCGCTGGGATCCAGCACGGTGGTGCCACTTCCGAGGATGGTGTCGCCGGTGAGAACCGCGCGCTGGTTCTCCCACTCGACGAGAAAGCTCACCGAATCGCCGGTGTGGCCCGGCGTGTGCAGCACGGTGATCTTCAGGCCGGCGATCTCGATGACCTCACGGTCGGCGAGAGGTGCTGCGCCACGCGAGTGTTCGGCAAGCCGCGCCCGCGTCGCCACGCCGGTGTGCTTGTGCAGCGCCGTGATTGCTCCGGTGTGGTCGCCGTGCCGATGCGTGATCAGCGTCAGCGCGATTCCCGGTTGCTCTGCGATGCGCTTGACATGCTTCTTGTGCTTGCGCGGCCCGGGATCGACGACGACGCACTCGTCACTTCCCGGAGCACGCAGCACCCACGTATTGGTGCCGTCGAGTTCCATCATTCCGGGGTTCTCGCACAACAGAACCGACGCGAACGGCGTCACCTCACGCAGCACCCCGTACGCGGGATGCGATACGCCCGAATCGGTTTCGGCGTCGGGCGTGCTGGAGGCATCGGATGCGGTGGTGGCGTCGGATGCGGTGGTGGCGAGGTCGTCACGATCGCCTGGACTCGTCATGCACACAGCGTAATGCGGCTCACATCGGCCGCATGTGGCCGCCCTCCCACGACGACCGACCGCTGCTCCCTACTTGCTCCACATATCGAAGCCGAGCTTCGCGACCATCACGACGACGACCGCGAGCAGCACCCACCGCACGAACGAGCTCCCCCGCCCGAGCGCCATGTGCGAACCCAATTGCGCGCCCGCGATATTTCCGACGGCCAGTGCCAGGCCGAGCAGCCACATCACGTTCCCCTGCGCCGCGAACACCGCGAGCGCGCCGAGGTTGGTTCCGGTGTTGATGACCTTGGCCATCGCGGAACTTTCCAGAAAGCTCGTGCCGACGAGGGCCGTCAGCGTGATGATCAGGAACGTGCCGGTGCCAGGACCGAGCACGCCGTCGTAAAACGCGATGACGACATCGCAGATCGCCAGCCCGAGAATGATCGACCGGCGCGACTTCCCCGTCATCTCGTGGGAGCCGAAGCGCGGATTGAGAGCGACGAACAGACCAACGGCGACCAGCAAGACCAGCACGATCGGGGTGAAGACGTCGGCGGGCAGCAGACCCGCGACGAGCGCACCCAGAGCGGAGAAGACGACCGCGCAGGCGAAGACCGGGGCGAGACGTCGAATGTCCATCGGTACCCGACGCGAGTAGCGCCACGCGGCCGACGACGTCCCGAAAATCGCCATCAGCTTGTTGGTCCCGAGCGCCGTCGCCGGCGCCAGTCCGGGGTTGGTGATCAGCAACGCCGGGATCATGATCAGCCCGCCACCGCCGACGACGGCGTCGACCCAACCCGCGGCGACGGCCGCGACGAAGAGGACTACGACGTCGAGACTCACCAGTCGGTGGGTATCACGACTCGGGCGTGACCTCGACGATCAGCTCGACCTCTACGGGCGACGCCAACGGCAGTTCGGCAACGCCGACGGCAGAACGCGCGTGGACACCGGCTTCGCCGAAGATATCGGCGAGCAGATCCGACGCGCCGTTGAGCACCTGCGGCTGGCCGGAGAAGCCCGGACCGGAGGCGACGTATCCGGTCACCTTCACGATGCGAGTGATCGAGTCGAGTCCGACGAGCGCGTCGATCGCCGACAACGCGTTGAGCGTGCACTGCCTGGCAGCACTGACCGCCTGTTCCGGGGTGACGGTGCCGTCTGCACCCTCATGGACCTTGCCCCGGAACTCGAGTTTGCCCGACACGAAGGGCAACTGCCCCGACGTGTAGACCAGGTTCCCGATGCGTACGGCCGGAACGTAATTGGCCACCGGCTTGGCTGCGGGAGGCAGGACGATGCCGATCTGCGGAAGTCGCTCACTCCAGCTCATGGAACGCTCCTCAGCCCTTGGGTCGCTTGAGATATGCCACGTGTTGTTCGCCGGTCGGACCGGGCAGCACGCTGACCAGTTCCCATCCGTCGGCACCCCAGGTGTCGAGGATCTGTTTCGTGGCGTGCGTCAGCAGCGGCACCGTCGCGTACTCCCAGGCGGTCACTTCAGTCATGGACCCACCCTATCCCGAGACACCCAGCATCTAAGGTGAACCTGTGGCCGACAAAACAGCCGACGGGGAGACACTGCCAGGCACCGCCGACGAAGCCGAGAACACCTGGCCGGACAGCGCTTCGCGTGCGCGCCTGCACTTTGTCTCCGGCAAGGGCGGAACCGGCAAGACAACCGTCGCAGCAGCCCTGGCGTTGGCGCTGGCAGCCGACGGCAAACGGGTGCTGCTCGTCGAGTGCGAGGGACGTCAGGGAATTGCCCAGCTCTTCGACATCCCGCCCCTCCCACCGAACGACACCCGCATCGCCACCGCAGAGGGGGGCGGCGAGGTGTGGGCGCTCGCCATCGACATCGAACACGCGCTGCTCGAATACCTCGACATGTTCTACAACCTGGGATTCGCCGGGCGCGCGATGAAGCGCATCGGCGCAATCGACTTCGTCACGACGGTCGCGCCCGGCCTCCGTGACGTGCTGCTCACCGGCAAGATCAAAGAGCGGATCATCCACACCGACAAAGCGGGCAACCGCGTGTACGACGCCGTCGTCGTCGACGCCCCGCCGACCGGCCGGATCGGCAACTTCCTCGACGTCACCACCGCGATGGCCGATTTGGCGAAGACCGGACCGATCCGCAATCAGAGCGACGGCGTCGCCCGGCTGCTGCACTCGGAAGAAACCGTCGTCCACCTGGTGACACTCCTGGAGGCGATGCCCATCCAGGAAACCGTCGAGGCCGTCGACGACCTGCGGTCCAAGGACGTCAACGTCGGCACGCTCATCATCAACAAGGTCAGTCCCGTCTATCTCCCTGCTGATGAGATCGACGCGATCGCCGAGGGAGTCATCGACGCCCCGAGGATCGCGTCGAGTCTCGCCGACGCGCAGATGCCGGTCTCCGAGACCGACCTCGCGGGTGTGCTCACCGAGAGCATCGAGCACGCGACGCGCCTGCAGGCCCAGCAGGTCGCGAAGGCTCAGCTCGACGAGGTCGAGGTGCCGACACTCGAGCTACCGCTGCTCGACGAGGGCATCGACCTCGGCTCGCTCTACGAATTGGCCAACCTGCTGCAGAAAGCCGGTGCGTGATGCCGCTCGACCTCAAGATGGGCTCCGTTCTCACCGATCCCGAAACCCGCGTCGTGATCTGTTGTGGCGCAGGCGGTGTCGGCAAGACGACCACCGCCGCCGCGATGGCTGTGTACGCCGCCGAGCACGGCCGCAACGTCGCGGTTCTCACCATCGACCCCGCTCGACGACTCGCGCAGTCGCTCGGCATGACCGAGCTGACCAACGACCCTCAGCCGGTCACCGTCTCACCGGTCACCGCAGACGGCTCCGGTTCGCTCGACGCGATGATGCTCGACATGCGACGCACCTTCGACGACATGGTGCTCGAACATTCGACGCCCGAGCGCGCGGCGGCGATCATGGAGAACTCCTTCTATCAGACCGTCGCGTCGTCGTTCTCCGGCACGCAGGAGTACATGGCGATGGAGAAGCTCGGCAAGCTGCTCGAGCAGGATCGCTGGGACCTCATCGTCGTCGACACCCCACCGTCGCGGAATGCACTCGACTTCCTCGACGCCCCGCAACGCCTCGGCTCGTTCCTGTCGGGACGCCTGATGAAGGTGCTCGTCGGCGGCGGACGCGGCGTCGGGCGCATGGTCACCGGCGCGATGAGCCTCGCGATGCGAGGTGTGTCGACGATCATCGGCGGCGACATGCTGCGCGACGTCGCGACATTCGTGCAATCGCTGGATTCGATGTTCGGTGGCTTCCAGGAGCGCGCACTGCGCACCTATGAGCTACTCAAACAACCCGGCACCCGGTTTGCGGTGGTCGCGGCGGCCGAACCCGACGCCCTGCGCGAGGCCGCGTTCTTCGTCGACCGTCTCAGCGAGGAGTCGATGCCGTTGGCGGGCTTGATCCTCAACCGCACACACCCCAACCTGACGAGCATCTCCGAAGAAGCCGCCCACGTCGCTCTGGAACGAGTCACCGACGACCTCACAGAGGGCGTGCTCAGACTGCACGCCGCGCGCGCGGCCACCGGCAAACGCGAACTGCACCTCCTGCAGCGATTTACCGCGTCGCACCCGACGGTTCCGATCGTCGGCGTTCCGTCGCTGCCGTTCGAGGTCGCCGACCTCGACGCGCTGCACGCCGTCGCGGAAGAGATCACCGGCAGGGGCTGAACATCTGATGGCGCAACGTCGGCAGGCACGCACGCAGCCGACGGCCACGCTCCGCGGATTCGACGGCTCCTACGTCGACGTCGCAGGTCACCGCGAATGGCACGAGGTCGCGGGGAGCGGACCGGCCGTCGTCCTGCTGCACGGAGGGTACGGCGGGGCGTCGTCGTGGGCGCTCACCGCGCCGGTGTTGGTCGAGGCCGGATTCCGCGTACACGTCCCCGAACGTCGGGGGCACGCGCGCACGCCCGATGTCGATGGCCCGATCACGTATCAGGCGATGGCCGACGACACGGTCGCCTACCTCGAGCGTCACGTCGAGGGTCCGGCACATCTCGTCGGCTGGAGCGACGGCGCCGCTGTCGCTCTACTGGCCGCGCGCGATCGCGCCGAGAAGATCACGCGCATGGTGTTGATCGGCCAGTACTACAACGACGACGGCAAGGTTGCCGACAGCCCGCTGACCGAACTTCTCGATTCTGGGAGTGCGATGGCGGGCCTGCGGTCGCAGTACGCTGCGCTTTCGCCCGACGGCGCCGACCATTTCACGACGTTCGACGCGAAGATGAAGCACCTGTTCGCCACGGAACCGCGGATAGATCTGAACTCGTTGACGTCGATCATGACTCCGACGATGGTTCTGCAGGGAGACCGCGACGAGGTGACACTCGATCACAGTTCGGCTGTCGTAGCCGCACTCCCGCATGCACGTCTGGCGGTACTGCCGGGCAGTCACATGGTGCCCGCTGAGCAACCCGACGCACTCAATGCATTGCTGATCTCGTTCCTGCGCAACGGGTTTCCCCGTTCGCCCTGGGGTTGAACCCGGGACGAGATCAGCCGACGGATACCTCGCGGCGTCGGCGCTGGGCAGCGAAGAACTCTGCCCACGAGGTCACCTCGGGGTGCTGACGCAGCAATGCACGACGCTGACGTTCGGTCATGCCACCCCACACTCCGAACTCGACGCGGTTGTCGAGAGCGTCGGCTCCGCATTCGAGTTGCACCGGGCAGTGGCGGCAGATGACTGCGGCTTTCCGCTGAGCCGCTCCACGAACGAAGAGTTCATCGGGATCCTCGCCACGGCAACGCGCCCGTGCCACCCACGTCAGTCGAGTTTCGTTGGTCGATACCGCCGCTGTCGCCATGAGCCGACCCCTGTCTTTTTGTCGTTGCGCGCTGTGCGCGCCCCTTGTCGTTGCGCGCTGTGCGCGACCCGTGCCCGGCACAACGACCCTGCGTCGTTGCCGGCGAATGCTCGCCTCCCACACCACGTCACCGATTCCGCGGCGGTCGACCATTCGTAGATGCCCGTACCACTTCTGGTCTCCGTTGTTATGTGAGTCACATTCTGCACTCAATCTAAGGATCTGTGCATGCGTCCGCAACCCCTGAACCGGAGAAAACTGGCACAACCGTGCAAACTCGCAGGGAAACAGACAAAACCGCCGACAAAGACCCCATCGACTCGACGCGCCGGGTGCGGATTCAGGCCGGCGATGCGCGCCGGAGCAGACCGTCGGGCACCTCATCGGCGGGCCACGCGGTTGTCTCAGAAATCACACGTATCCTGTCCGATGTGCCGAAGTCGAAGAAGCTGTGGTCGCTCGCAGGGGCATGCGTGCTGGCCGGCGTGCTCGTTGCCGGATTGCTCTATCCCGCGGCCAGCGGCGTGGGTATCGCGTCGAATCGCGCGGCGTCGGCAGTAGAGAACGTCTCGTCGGAGTTGCTCAGCGGAACGCTGCCGGAGGTCACGACGATGACCGACGCGGCGGGGACACCCATCGCGCGACTCTTCGACCAGTACAGGTACCAGGTCGGATACAACGACATCTCCCCCGACATGATCCGCGCGATCATCTCGATCGAGGACAGACGCTTCCTCGAGCACGACGGCGTCGACTGGAAGGGCACGATCCGCGCGTTCCTCAAGAACTCGTCTTCGGGCGAAGTGCAGCAGGGTGCATCGACGCTGGATCAGCAGTACATCAAGAACTACCAGCTCCTCGTGCTCGCCCGGACCGAAGCCGACCGCCAGGCAGCCATCGAGACGACGCCCGCGCGCAAGCTGCGTGAGGTGCGCATGGCGCTCACGATGGAACAGTCGCTTCGCGACGAGGCGAAACGAAAGGGACTCGACGACGCCGCCGCCAAGCAGGAGGCGAAGAAGCAGATCGTCACCCGCTACCTCAACGTGGTGCCGTTCGGTAACAACGCTTACGGCATCGAGGCTGCGGCACAGACGTACTTCGGCAAGAGCGCCAAGGATCTGAACGTCGGCGAATCGGCGCTGCTCGCAGGCATGGTGCAGTCGAGTTCTGCACTCAATCCCTACAGCAATCCCGAGGCGGCGACCGAGCGACGCAACACCGTCCTCGACACGATGATCGTCAACTTCCCCGAGCGACGCGCAGAGCTCGAGGCAGCCAAGAAGGCTCCGCTCGGTGTTCTCCCCCAGCCGCGGACGCCCGTCCAGGGCTGCATCGGCGCCGACAACAACGGCTTCTTCTGCGACTACGCACTGCAGTTCCTGGCCGAGAACGGCATGTCGCGATCATCGGTCACGCGCGGTGGCTACATCATCCAGACCACTCTCAACCCCGAGGTGCAACGCAACAGCGTGCGGTCGGCGCAAGCCAACGTCAGCCCCGACGCCGACGGTGTCGCCGCTGTCATGAGCGTGATCCGGCCGGGCACCCGCTCGCACGACGTCCTGTCGATGGCGTCGAGCCGCAATTACGGACTCAACGCCAACGCGTCGCAGACCGTGCAGCCGCAACCCTTCTCGCTGGTCGGCGACGGCGCGGGCTCGGTCTTCAAGATCTTCACCGTCGCCGCGGGCCTCGAGAAGGGTTTGCCGGGCAACTCCAACATCCCAGTGCCCGGCAGCATCGCGGTCGAGGGCATGGGCGACAGCGGCGGAGCCTTCGGCTGCCCCGTCAACTTCTACTGCGTCAAGAACGACGGTAAGTACCCGGCGTCGATGTCGATCACGCAGGCACTTGCACTGTCGCCCAACACGGCCTTCGTCAAGTTGCTGCAGCAGGTCGGCGTGAAGCCGGCGGTCGATATGGCCGTCCGCCTCGGCATGCGTTCGTACACGGTGCCCGGCTCATCGGGCTTCGGCGACAAGAGCATCGCGCAGTACGTCAAGGACGGCAATCTCGGTTCGTTCACACTCGGCCCCTGGCCGGTCAACGCCATCGAGCTCTCGAACGTGGCAGCGACCCTCGGCTCCGGCGGCATGTGGTGCCCACCGAACCCGATCAAGTCGATCAGCAAGATCAAGCGCGACCAGTACGGCAACCCGGTCCTGGACCCCGACGGCAAGCCCGCGACCACTCCGGTCGCGTTCAATCCGCCCGGATGTGAACGGGTCGTCGAACCCGGTATGGCCAACACGATGGCCAATCTGATGAGCCAGGACGACAGGGGCGGCGGCACGTCCGCGGGCGCGGCAGGCGCATCGGGCTGGAACCTACCGATGTCGGGCAAGACCGGTACGACGGAAGCACACCGCTCGGCGGCGTTCGTCGGGTTCACCAACCAGATGGCTGCGGCCACCTACGTCTACTCCGACGGCCCCAACCCGTCGGGTGTCTGCTCCGGACCGGCACGGCTGTGCGGCGAGGGCGACATCTACGGCGGCATGGAACCCGCGCGGACGTGGTACTCGGCACTCACCCCGATCGCGACGAAGTTCGGTCCGGTCAGCCTCCCACCCGCCGACCCGCGCTACATGAACGGCAATAACAGCGGTCGGATACCGCAGGTCACGGGACTGCCCGCCAGCGACGCGACGTCGCGTCTGCAAGAAGCGGGCTTCAAGGTGAACCAGTTGGAGGTCGACAGCGGCAGGCAGCAGGGCACGGTGGTGTTCACCGCGCCGTCCGACTCGGCGATGCCCGGCAGCACTGTCACGATCTACGTGAGCAACGGCAGAAAGAACGACAGCGGCGACAGCCCCGGCCCGACACAGACCACGGTGCAGGTACCGGGCGTCGGTCCGGTGGTGATCCAGCTTCCCGGCTGACGCCGACCGGTGGGGCTCCCCGGCTTTGACGCCGGAGGGGTGAGTTCGCCGGCGTGCGCTCGCCGAGACGTGCTGTTGAGGTGGTTGGCCGACCACCGTGGCGCGTATCCTGGGTGAATGTCTGATGTCCACTCGGATGCCGCATCACGGGTGCGGGCCGCAATCTCGTCTATCGCGTCGTCTACTCCGTCGGGGCTGTTCCGTGAGCAACTGGCGTCGCACCGCACCGCGCGTGCGGTCGGCGCAGCGGCGGGCCTCGCCGCGGGCGGACTCTTCTATTCGACGGTGATCGAGCGCAACGCCTTCACGTTGCGGCACGCCACCATGTCGGTCCTCGAACCGGGCGCCGCACCGCTGCGCGTCCTGCACATCAGCGATCTGCACATGACGCCCAACCAGCGCCTCAAGCAGGCCTGGGTGTCTGAGCTCGAGTCGCTCGAACCCGACCTCGTCGTCAACACCGGCGACAACCTCGCCCACCCCGGCGCGGTGCCTGCCGTGATCCAGTCGCTTGGTGGATTGCTTTCGCGCCCAGGGCTTTTCGTGTTCGGTTCCAACGACTACTTCGGTCCGAGCCCCAAGAACCCACTGAAGTACTTCAAGACCGATCACGAGCGCACCCACGGCACCCCGCTGCCCTGGCAGGATCTGCGCGCGGCGTTCATCGAGCGCGGCTGGCTCGACGCGACGCACTCCGTACGCGAGCTCGAGGTGTCCGGGGTCCGCGTCGTCGCATCGGGCGTCGACGACCCGCACATCGAGCGCGACCGCTACGACACCATCGCAGGGCGCCCCAACCCACTCGCGCACCTGCGCCTGGGATTGACGCACTCGCCCGAGCCGCGCGTCCTCGACCGCTTCGCCGACGACGGCTACGACCTCGTGATGGCCGGCCACACGCACGGCGGACAGCTCTGCCTGCCCGGCATCGGGGCCATTGTCACCAATTGCCACCTCGACCGTTCCCGCGTCAAGGGGCCGTCGAATTGGGGCACGTCGATGAAGTTGCACGTCAGCGCCGGACTCGGCACCTCACCGTGGGCGCCCGCGCGGTTCTGCTGCCGCCCCGAAGCCAGCCTGCTGACCCTCACACCGGTCTCGCACGGCAACGCCGAATTCGACGAAGACCACTCGCTGCCACAGCTGGCCTCCGAGACGAGCTGACGGCTCGAGGCCGACAGCCACGCAGAAACAAGCGATAGCCCCATAGAAACGAGGAGGCCCTGACCTGGATCACTCCGGGTCAGGGCCTGCTACTACTTCTCAACCACAAGAAGCCTTGTCGGATCCGGTTCAACCAGATCCGTTGTCGGGGTGGCGGGATTCGAACCCACGACCTCTTCGTCCCGAACGAAGCGCGCTACCAAGCTGCGCCACACCCCGTGTGCAACCTGCGATAGCTTACCCCCGCGACCGCCCAGCCACTAAATCGCCTGGTCAGAGTGTCGATTGCAGCCAACGCAAACAGGCGGCCGCAGCGCGCGAATCCAGACGCGGGCAACGGGAATCACCGGAACACAATCCGACCACCGTGATCGCCCAAGGACTCAGAACAACGCATTCTGAGACAAGGTTTGGCATCACTACCACACAAAAAGGACACATCTGCCCCTGTGGTCACTAGTGTCCGAACCAGAACAATCACCTCTCGACCAGCGCGACCAATTCATCAGAATCGACAATGCGAAAGGTACGGGCACATGAGTAGTGAGTTCGAGAAGTACGAGGCGAAACAAGGCACCGCATTCGGAATCACCGTCGTGGCCGCTGCACTTCTGTTCGTGGCGGGCATCGTCGGCGTCTTCGCCGGAATCTCCGCGATCGCGGGCGACAACCTCTATGTCGCCACTCCCGATTACATCTACAAGTTCAACCTCACCACGTGGGGCTGGATTCATCTGATCATCGGCATCATCGCGATCATCGTCGCGGGCGGCCTGGCGGTCGGCTCCGGATGGGCGCGAGTCTCGGCGATCATCATCGCGTCCCTCTCGATCATCGCGCAGTTCCTCTGGCTGCCCTACAACCCGTGGTGGGCGATCCTGATCATCGTCCTCGACATCGTGGTCATCTGGGCCGTGTCCACCTGGGAACCCGACGTCGTCTGACACGCTGACTCCCTGACCTGCCAACTCACAGCAAAGCGGGCGAGCCCTGGACAAGGGCTCGCCCGTTTTCAGTCATTCCCGTTTTCAGTCATTTGGGGCGGTGTCGATCGGCAAAAGCCCAGGTCGTCGTCGACGGTCGGCGAGAAAATGACTGAAAACGGGCAAGCCGCTGATCGGGACCGCACTCTTCGCGCGACAGACGTGGCCCGCGAACCAATCCGCCGTGTCATCGGCGTCGAATCCTGCAACGTTCCATGACCCCACCCGACCCCAGGAGTCGTCCGATGCACACGCAGCGTCCCGTCCGGATTCTCGTCGTACTCGCCACAGCACTGCTCGCCGCCATGACAGCGCTGCTGTCGATACCCGCGCCCGCACGCGCCGACACCACGCTCCACCGGTGAAGAACCTCGACGTCGAGCGCTACCTCGGAACCTGGTGGCAGCAGGCCACCATTCCGGCGTTCTACGGAATCCGCTGCGCCAAGGACACCAACGCCACCTACACGCTGATCAACTCGACGACGGTCGGCGTCGACAACAAATGCACCAGCTTCACCGGACAACCCGACGGGATCAAGGGAAAAGCGACCGTCGTCGATCCCAAGAAGAGCAATGCCGCGCTGGCAGTCTCTTTTCCGGGAATCCCGAACACGATCAACACCGGTTCGTTCCCCAATTACGTGATCGCGTGGGTCGCGGATGGCAAGGATCCGAAGGGCCCCTATGAGTACGCGATCGTCGGTGACCCGTACCGGCTGTCGGGTTTCGTGCTGAGCCGAGAGAAGGTCGTGAGCAACGAGCAGCTGCACATGCTGCGGCTCAAGACGGAGTCGTTGGGCTTCAACTCGTGCACCTTCCTGATCTCCCCCATCACGGGTGGCCGCTCGGACTACTCGCCACTCTGCACCGTCTGATCAATCCGGGCGGCGAGCTCGGCTCGAGTTCGCCGCCCGGCCGATTACCCTGAACGCGTGGACACCGCGCCAAGCCCCACCGCGCTCATCGACGCCGCTTACCGCATCGCCGACGACCTCCTCTTTCCCGACGCAGCAGAGGTCGACCGCACGGGAGAGGTGCCTGCCTCCCACTGGAAGGCACTCGCCGACGCCGGGCTGTACGGCGTCGCGGCACCGCAAGCGGTTGGCGGCCCCGGACTCGAACTCACTCAGGTCATCGAGATCATCGAAGTCCTCACCAGCGGCTGCCTCTCCACGGCGTTCACCTGGCTGCAGCACCACGGTGTCGTCATCTCGCTGGCAAGCACCACCAACGACGCCCTACGCACCGAACTCCTCGCCGACGCCGTGACCGGCCGCACTCGCGCGGGCGTCGCCTACGCGGGTGCCGTACCGACACCGCCACGGATGAGTGCGTCGCGTACCGACGGCGGCTGGGTCTTCTCGGGATACGCGCCGTTCGTCAGCGGGTGGGGCCACATCGACCTGCTGCAGATCTCGGCGCGAGACGTCGACACCGACGACGTCATCGCCGCGATCGTTCCCACCCACCCGATGTCGGCAGCCATCACGGTCTCGCCGATGCGACTCACCGCGGCCAACGCGTCGCACACCGTCAGCCTGCGTGTCGATTCGCTGCCGGTTCCCGACGCACTCGTGGTCAGCAGAGTCGCGCTCGACGCCTTCTTCGCCAACCAGAACATCGGCATCCGACTCAACGGCGCACTGCCGTTCGGAATTCTCCGCCGATGCACAGCGCTGCTCGACCGCGGTGGCGCAACCGCGCAGGCACGACGACTCCGCGAGCGCGGCAGCGAGATCCGCACCCGCCTCGACACCTCACTCGCCGACGCCGACGCGTTGCTCGCCGCACGCGCCGACGGAGCGCAACTGGCTGTCGACGCCGCCGCCGCGCTCGTGGCAGCAGACGGCGGCCGCGCACTGATTGTCGGAAGCGACGCCGACCGACTCTCCCGCGAAGCGACGTTCACCCTTGTCGCCGCAAGTCGCCCCGAACTGAAAGGCCTACTCCTGCAACGCTTCAGCGGGGAGGAGGACTAGTCGTCGACTACTCCGGCCGCACGTAGTCGCGCAGGAACAAGGCCTCCGCGATGGCCAGGTTCTCGATCTCCGACGGGTCGACACTCTCGTTGGGCGCGTGGATCAGACACGACGGCTCTTCGACACCGAGCAGCATGATCTCGGCGTCGGGGAAGGTCTGCTGCAGCACGGTACACAGTGGAATCGATCCGCCCTGCCCCTGCATGACCACGTCGCGCCCGTATGCGGAACTCATCGCGTCGACCAACGCGTCGAAGGCCGGCCCCTCGGTCGATCCGGAGAATGGCGCCCCGATGGCCTCGCGCTCGACCGAGATCTTGACGTGCCAGGGCGCGACCTCTTCGAGGTGCGCGATCAGCGCGTCTTGTGCGACCTTCGCGTCCATGCCGGGCGGCACCCGCAGGTTGATCCGTGCACGTGCTCGTGGAGTCACCGCGGCCGACGACCCGACGACCGGCGAACAGTCGATGCCGAGCACCGTGGCGGCGGGGCGCGCCCACACCATGTCCGAAATACGGCCGGACCCAACGACATCGACGCCGTCGAGGACGGTGGCGTCGCGTCGGAAATCCTCTGCGGGATAGTCGATGCCGTCGAATTCCTGTGTGGCGTCCAGCCCGCGGACCGTGGTGTTCCCGTGCTCGTCGCGCAAGCTCGCGAGCATAGAGATCAATGCCGCCAAGGCGTCGGGAGCCGCACCACCGAACATGCCCGAATGCATTGCCGATTCCAGTGTTTCGACACTCACGACCACGTTGGCGACACCACGCAGGCTCGTCGTCAAAGTCGGTTGTCCGACAGTGCAATTGCCGGAGTCGCAGATGAGAATGGCGTCGGCGTCGAGCAATTCGGGATGCTTCGGCACAAAGTCCTCGATGCCTCCCGAACCCTGCTCCTCCGAGCCCTCGCCGATGATCTTGATGTTCACTCCGGCCTCGCCCGCGAGTGCGCGCAGCGCGGTGAGGTGGACGGCGATGTTGCCCTTGCAATCTGCCGCACCCCGCCCGTACCAGCGGCCGTCACGTTCGGTGAGCTCCCATGCGGGCGACTTCCACGCGTTGAGGTCCATCGGCGGCTGCACGTCGTGGTGAAAGTAGAGCAGCACGGTCGGCGCACTGGGCGGTCCGGGGATGTGTCCGGTCACGGCCTTGCTTCCGTCGGCGGTCACATGCGCTTCGACGTCGTGCACCCCGACCTCGGTGAACGCCGCAATCAGCCACTCGACCATCTCGTCACAGTCGGGCGGGGGCTCTCCGGCGGGATCGTAGACGGATTTGAAGGCAACCATCTCGGCGAGGTCGCTGCGGGCCTGTGGCATCAGCTCGTGGACGCGGGTACGGAGGGTCTCGACATCGTTTGACTCAGTCACCCCTCAAGTATCCCGTCAGTGATGAAAGTTCGGGCCGCTTCCGTCGCGTGGCAGCGGTGCCTCAAGGGTTTCGAGGTAGCTGACCTGGCTCTTGATGTCGGCCACGAGCGCGACCGCGAGATCGTGACTCATCCCGTTCTTGACGACGACGCGCTGCAGGACCAGGTTCGACATGTCGTCGGCCATCGGATACGCGGGCACCAGCCATCCGCGAAGTCGAAGTCTGTCAGCGAGGTCGTACAGGGTCCACGTCGAGGTGTAACCCTCCTTGATGCGCCAGGCGAACACAGGGATGGTGTCGCCCTTGCTCACCAGCTCAAAGGGCTCCATCGCAGCGATCTCGCCCGAAATGTACTGGGCCACATCGAGGGATTCCTGCTGCGTGGCACGATAGCCCTCGAACCCCAGGCGCAAGAAGTTGTAATACTGCAAGAGCACCTGGGCGCCGGGTCGTGAGAACGGCAGCGCAAGGGTCGGCAGGTCACCACCGAGATAGCTGACGTGGAAGATCAGGCTCTCTGGCATAGCGGCCTTGTCCCGCCACACCGCCCAACCAATGCCTGGATATACCAAGCCGTATTTGTGACCTGACGCATTGATCGATGCGACCCTCGACACCCGAAAATCCCACTCGAGGTCTGGTTGGCAGAAGGGTGCGACGAAGCCGCCCGACGCAGCGTCGACGTGGATCTTTATATCGAGCCCGGTCTTCTGCTCGATCTCGTCGAGTTTCGCCGAGATCTGCTTCACCGGTTCGTAGAGCCCATTGAACGTGACGCCCATTATCGCGACCACGCCGATGGTGTTCTCGTCGACGTAGTTCTCGAGGTCGGTGCCGTCGAATACAAAGTGTTCGGGCGTGCAGGGCACAAATCGCGGTTCGACGTCCCAATAGTTGCAGAACTTCTCCCAGCAGACTTGCACGGCGCTCGAGAGCACGAGATTCGGCTTGTCGAATGGCTTGCCCGCGGCTTTGCGCGCATCTTGCCATCGCCGCTTGAGTGCCAAGCCGCCGAGCATCGACGCGTCGGACGAGCCGACGGTAGCTGTACCGATGGTGTGCCCGGGATCAGGCGCATGCCACAGGTCTGCGATGATGCGCCAACAGCGTTCCTCGACGGCGGCGGTCGCTGGATACTCGTCCTTGTCGATCTCGTTCTTGTCGAACGACTCCGCATACAGGCGGTTGGCGTGATCGTCCATCCAAGTGGTGACGAAGGTCGCCAGGTTGAGTCGGGCATTGCCGTCGAGCATCGCTTCGTCGTGGACGATCTGGTAGGCCGTTTCTGGCAGCATCGAATCTCTCGCCAGGGAGAACTTCGGCAATTCGGTTGCCTCGCCGCTGCGGGAGAAGACGGGGAGCGACAGGGAGTCGCTCAGATTGGTCCTGAATACACTCTTGCGGTCGTCCGAAGGCATCGGGCTACTCCTTAGTGTTCCTCCTGAAGGTTCCTCATGACCGTACCGACATCGCGGCGTGGCCGCGGCCATAGCTGCACAAAGAGAACCGAAAAGCTCAGTCGCAAAAGAGATTATTGGAACGACACAAAGTATGGTCGCGGCTCCACATTCATCGTCTGAGAAGGCGTCAACATCGGGGTGTCCTCGGTGTAGAAATTCTTCCACCCCATCACCACGTTCGGCGGTAGGTCGACCAGAATTCGACGCCAGGTGTCCATCTTGACCGAGGGAATCCCGTGTCCGTCGGCGTGGATAACGGTTTGCAGCTCCGGTCGCGTCGTCACGATCTGTTGGCGGTTCGCGAGCATGTCGGTGTCGAACTCGTGCAGCACGAACAGTTTCTGCGGCAACCGATGCTCACGTGTCAGGCCCGCGAGCCAGTCCGACGTCGCGTTCACTTCTGCGGCCCCGACCGAACCGATCTGCGTGAGGTGCACCTGGTCGGGTTTGAGCCGCCACTCGGGGTCGAGCGCGAGTCCGACATGCGGCATCGCGAGTAGGTCTGCGTAACGCTTGGCCTGCGTCAGGAAGTTCATCCGCCCGGGCTGCAGATCCAATGTGACATAGACGCCCGCCCTCCCGGCGGCCTCGACCCACGGCCGAATCTGCGCGGGATCGATCATCGAGGTGTAGGCGCCGCCGTCACCCGGCGACGCAGATGCGACGGTCACGATGATCTCGAAGGCAGGCACCACCAATTCGCGGCTCACCCGTTGGTATTGCGCCGCGATGCCCTTGACCCGTGCGATCGTCGCATCGAGGCCTTGGCGGCCGAGTGGCCCGAGCGA
The DNA here is from genome assembly GCF_001665925.1 of Gordonia sp. 852002-50816_SCH5313054-c. Classification (NCBI taxonomy): domain Bacteria; kingdom Bacillati; phylum Actinomycetota; class Actinomycetes; order Mycobacteriales; family Gordoniaceae; genus Gordonia; species Gordonia sp. 852002-50816_SCH5313054-c. Next base: position 222,660 of record NZ_LZTE01000025.1, on the reverse strand, counting down.
CGGCGAGCCGGGAGATCCGTACAGCGCCACCATGCGCCTACCGGATGCCACGAGCTGCCCACCGCCCGGGATCTCCGGCAGGGTGACCGCCTGCTCGACGTTCCTGGCAAACGTCGGGGTGTCGCCGAACGCCCGTCCCACAGCGATCACGGGAACTGTGCCGCGCGCCTCGCGCAGCGCCCGCACCGATTCGCCGCTCGCGCGCGGGTCCGGTACCGCGACGTCGACGAGTCGTGTTCCGCCTGCCGCCGCGGTGGCTGCGAGGTCGGGGTCGAGCGGCCCCGCCGCGAAGACGACGGGCCTCGGACCGTCGGGGGCCGGGTTGCCACGGAGTCCGGCGAGGTCGGCCGAGGGCGTCGACACCTGCGTCGTCGAGAACTGCGACGTCGAGTGAAAGCCCGTCTCGCCTGCACCGACGACCCAGACCGACCGCGTGCCGAGGCGGTGGAGTTCTGCTTCGACGTCCGCACTGGTCGCGGGGCGTACCGCGAAGACCGGAACATGCCGGGTCGCTGCGGTCTCGGCGACAGTTTTCCAGTCGTCGCGCGTCGCGGAGTCGGTGACGACCACGGCGTCACTCGAACTGCGAAATAGCTTGCTGCTCAGAGAAACTGCGGGACTGCTCGGCGCATCGACGACCTGCGGCCCGATCGCCGGGGTCGCGAAAACCGCGACGTCGGACATACGGGGGACCGTCGACGCGGCGGTGAGGAGTGCGATCACGATGAGTGCCGCCACGAGGGCGACTGCTCGTCCGCGTGAGACCACCGACGCGTCACTCCCCTCCCGATTGCCTACGACTCGAGTGCTCTAGCGCTCCGGTGCTCTAGGACCCCGGTGCTCTAGGACCCCGATGCAGAGTACTCGCGCCGACGTGCTCAACCAACGTAACAACCAGGTTCCCGCCCGGACCGCATACGGCTCGTCACGCGCAGTCGCGGCGGTGCAGCCGCAGCACCGATAGCTCGTCGGCGATGCGTTGCGCGTCGGCGTCAGCCGACGGTGTCACCGAACCGCGCGCCCAGTCGCCGTGTCCGCCGGAGTGATCGAAGCCGAACGGTATCGCGGGCAGATCGCGGTCCCAGTGCACGCGGATGACCGCGTAGACGACCGGGACCACGAAGACCAGAACGAGAAGGACCAGGAGGAGAACGTCTGAGAATGTCATGTCAGAAATCATCCGCCCGCACAAATTCCGCCACCAGTGGCACTAAAGCCAACGTTCGACAATTTTCTGCCATACTGGTTGCGTGCTCAGCAAGGTGGCAGCGATCCTGCACGGTAACGTCGCACTCTTTGAATTCGGCGTGCTCAACGAGGTGTTCGGCCTCGATCGCACGGATCTCGGTGGCCCGCCATTCGACTTCCGCGTCTGCGCACCCGACCCTTCCGAGCCGCTCAGTATCGGCAACGGCGCGAGCATCGTCGCAACGCATGGACTCGACGCCGCGCGCGACGTCGACCTCGTCGCCATCCCAGGCGGCAGCACGAGTGGTGACTATCCCGAGGAGATCCTCGACACCTTGCGCGCGGTCGTCGACAACGGCGGACGAGTGCTGACGGTGTGCTCGGGCGCGTTCGTCGCGGGTGCCGCCGGACTACTCGACGGCCGACGCTGTACTACCCACTGGGCCTACGGCGAGAAACTCGCGCACATGTTTCCGGCGGCCCGCGTCGACACCGACGTCCTGTTCGTCGACGACGGCCCGGTCACCACAAGCGCGGGCACCGCAGCGGGCATCGACGCCGCGCTGCATCTCGTCCGCGAAGAAATCGGGCACGAGGCAGCCAATCTGATCGCGCGTCGCATGGTCGTTCCGCCGCATCGCGACGGCGGTCAGCGACAATTCGTCGACACCCCGATCCCCGAATGCGGCTCGAAGGGCTTTGCCGAGATGCTCGACTGGCTTGTCGAGAACCTCGACCGCGAGGTCCGGGTCGACGAGATGGCCGCCCGCATGCACATGTCGCCACGGACCTTCGCCAGGCGCTTCGGCGACGAAGTGGGCGTTTCCCCGCACAAATGGCTCACCGAACAGCGCGTCGCACACGCGCGTCGGCTACTCGAGACCACGTCGCTGCCGATGGAACAGATAGCCACGCAGGCCGGATTCGGATCGGCGACGCTCCTGCGCCACCACTTCGCGTCAGCGGTCGGCGTCTCGCCTGCCACCTATCGCCGACGCTTCGCCGCCCAGCAGGCAGGCTAGCCGTCGTTCTTCGACGCCTCGGGATTTTTCGACGCCGCGGTCTCCGACACTGCCTCTGGTGCGCTGACGCTCGACGCAGCCTCGGGGCCCTTGTCGTCACCGGTCGGCGCGTCGTCGTATGACTCGCTGAAGGAGACGCGCGGGGTGGTGGCGACGTGGATCAGAGCGAGTACGCCGTAGACGATCGCGGCGATTCCGAAGAGCACCGCGAGCACCACCGCGCCGATGTGTACCGCGCCGAGCACCACTCCGTCTCCGCGCGACGCGACGGCTCCGACCGCGGAGAGCACCGCCGCGAGAAGCGCCCAGGCCGCGCCGCGCAGACGCGGCGTCACGATCGACGAGTAGAACAGGCGCTGATAGAGCGTGACCTCGTACTCCTCAACGGCAGCGAGGCGGACCGGATCGCCGTCGGCGAGCTCGCGCAATTCACGCGCCAAACCCGCGGCGCGAGCCAATCGATCGGCTTCACGCTCGCGGGTTCGGACGTATGCGATGGTCGCGACCGTGGCTGCAACGAGCCCAAGGCCGACCATGACCCCCAGATCATTCACGGACTAGACGCTACAGCGCGGGCGTCTCACGCAATCTGCGCTTGCCACATCCAGTGGAGTTGCTCCAGCTTCGCGGCGAATGAGATCAGCAGATCCTGGGTGACCGGGTCGGCCTCTTCCGTCTCGTCGATCCGCGTACGCAGACCGGCGATCACGGCTTTGAGGTTCTCGACGATCGACGTGATGACCTCGGTGTCGGACGTCCAGCCGTCACCGAATCCGGTGGTGCCGGCCGTCTTGGCGACAGTCTCGGCCCGACCGTCGGGCGAGACGCCGATCGCGGTCGCGCGTTCGGCGGCCTGATCGGTGAACTCGCGGCTCACCGTGACCAGCTCGTCGAGTTCGAGGTGGACCGAACGGAAGTTCCGCCCGACGACATTCCAGTGCGCCTGCTTGGCGACCAGGGACAGATCGATCAGATCGACCAGGGTCTGCTGCAGCGCGTTGCCGGTGATGGTCTTCTGCTCATCGGTCAGGGTGCTCGTGATCGGAGTGTTCGTCATCGTGTGACTCCTTACTCTCTCGCTGCCGCCGGTAGGCGGACTTGAATGCTGCCGCCGGTAGGCGGGCTTGCGGTTGTGCCCGACGCCGGGCTGTGGCGCCGGGCTCGCAACGGGCGCGTCAGTTGCTCAGACGCGAACCGTCAGATTGTGGGCGATGTTGCCCTTGGTCGCCTTCGAGTAGGGGCAGAAGGCGTGTGCGCCCTCGGCGAGTTCCTTCGCCTTGGCCTCGTCGACGCCGGGGATGTAGGTCTCGATGTCGGCGACGAGTCCGAACCCACCGTCGGCCGGGTCCTTGCCGATGCCGATGGTGACGGTGACCGTCGACTCGTCGGGAACAGGCGATCCGGCGTTCTTGGAGGTTGCACGCAGAGCGCCGAGGAAGCAGGCCGCGTAGCCCGCCGAGAAGAGCTCCTCGGGGTTGCTGCCTTCTCCGCTGCCGCCGAGTTCCTTCGGTGGGCGCAGGTCCAGATCGATCTGTCCGCTTGCGGAAACGACCTCGCCGTCGCGGCCGCCGCCGGTCGCCGTGGACGAAATGGTGTAAGCGGGTTCGATAGCCATGTGTACTCCTCTGAGACTCAGATACTGCGTGACTGGGTACTGCTTATGATGTGCTACTTCTTTGTCTTACAACAGCTCTCGCGACCGTGGTGTTCCGAGATCGCGGATGTTCAGCAAGATTTCAGTTCTGCAGGCCTGCGCGGACGCCCGATTCGACCTTCTTGCCCAGATCCTCGTCGACGTTGCGCCAGTACTCGAAGACTCGCGAGAGCACCGGCTCACTGACACCACCGAGTACGTGTCCGACGATGTTGTCGACGAGGCGTTCGCGTGCTGCATCGTCGAGTACGTCACGCACCATCGTGCCCGCCTGTGCCCAATCGCTGTCCTCGGCGTGCTCGATGTAGCCTGCACGCACCGCGGCGCCGTCGAACGACCAGAGTCCTTCGTCGCCCGCAGCACTCGGATCGGCGTGTGGTCCGCCAAATGAGTTGGGCGCGTATACCGGAACGTCGGGAGCGGAGAAGTTGTATGCCATCGCACCCTCCTTGGAGTAGGTGTTGACCTCTGCGCGTTTCGCCGAATTGACCGGCAACTGAGCGTAATTCGTCCCGATGCGGTAGCGATGCGCGTCCGCATAGGCAAAGACTCTGCCCAGCAACATCTTGTCGGGTGAGAAGCCCACTCCGGGAACCACATTCGACGGCTCGAACGATGCCAGTTCGATCTCGGAGAAGAAGTTCTGCGGGTTGCGGTTCAGCGTCCAGGTGCCCACCTCGATGAGCGGGTAGTCCTGCTGCGACCAGACCTTGGTGAGGTCAAACGGATTGAAGCGATACCCCTCCGCCTCGTCGACCGGCATGATCTGGACCTTGAGTGTCCAGCTCGGGAACTCGCCGTTCTCGATCGCCTCGTACAGATCCTGGCGGTGATAGTCGGGATCACTGCCTGCCAGCGTGTCGGCCTCCGCTTGCGTGAGGAACTCGATGCCCTGATCGGTCTTGAAGTGGTACTTCACCCAGAAGCGCTCGCCGTCGGCATTGACCCACTGATACGTGTGCGAGCCGAATCCGTCCATATGCCGCCACGACTTCGGGATGCCCCGATCGCCCATCAACCAGGTGACCTGATGCGCGGTTTCGGGCCGCAACGTCCAGAAGTCCCACTGCATGTTGTGATCGCGAAGCCCCGAACCGGGAAGTCGCTTCTGCGAACGGATGAAGTCGGGGAACTTGATCGGATCCTTGATGAAGAAGATCGGCGTGTTGTTGCCAACCAGATCGTAGTTGCCGTCCTCGGTGTAGAACTTGATCGCGAATCCGCGGGGATCGCGCCAGGTATCGGGACTGCCCTGCTCGCCCGCGACCGTCGAAAAGCGTACGAGCGATTCGGTTTTCGCGCCCGGCTGGAATAGCTTGGCCTTGGTGTAGCGCGACACGTCACCCGTGATCACGAGTTCGCCGAACGCCCCGCCGCCCTTGGCGTGCACGATCCGCTCGGGTACGCGCTCACGGTTGAACTGCGCAAGCTTTTCAATGAGGTAGTGGTCGTGGAGCAGGATCGGACCCTGCGTTCCGGCCGTCAACGACTCGTCGTCGCTGGCGACCGGAATCCCGGTGTTCGTGGTGGTACGTGGTGTCATCTGCGAATCTCCTTCGTTGTCGGGGCTGTTCGCTTCTGAGGTCGGTTGACGAGCGATGGCGGCGTCGCCTCGCTAGCTCCTTCCGCTGCGGCGGGCCGGCCGCAGCGGTCGAGAACACGCTGGTGTGAAAAATGTTGGCATTACGCGGGTTTCACGTTCGACGCCGCCGCTCGACAACTCGGGCACTGACCCCAGAACGTCACCTCGGCTTCGTCGATCGTGTAGCCGTGGTCATCGTCGGGAATCAGACAGGGGGCCTGCCCGACGACGCAGTCGATGTCGACGATCTCGCCACACGTGCGGCAGACGAGATGGTGGTGATTGTCTGCTGTGCGCGTCTCGTAGCGCACGGCAGATCCTGCAGGTTCGATGCTTCGAAGCAGTCCGTTATCGGTGCACGAGCGCAAGACGTCGTAGATGGTCTGCGTCGACACCGCGCCGAGTTGCTCGCGCACACCACGCGCGACGACGTCCGCCGTCGAATGTGGGTGCTCCGCCAGGACCTCGAGCACCGCGAGGCGCGGAGCGGTGACCCGCATGCCTGCCTCACGGAGTTGCTGCACGAGCGCCTGTCGATCCTGCATGACTCCACCATAGCCACGTTTCTGGAATTAGTCCATTGTTTGGAGAAGTTCCAGAATCAGATCGGATGCCGGAGCACCCGTGGCCCCGCACATGGATTCGGGATCGGCCAAACCGGTCCGCGCCCGGGCTCCCGACTGTCATGCTCGCAGGGTTGTCCGAAGCATCGGGGGATTCATGCGCACGCTCGTCGTCAGCACACTCGCACTGCTGCTTGCGGCGGTCGGGATCGCCGTGGCGCCGCAGGCGCATGCGTCCGACGCCTTCACGGTCACCACTCTGCACTTCGACGCCGCTCACGACTCGGGCCCGCGCTGCGACGTCGTCGGCGATCTCTATGTTCCGCAGGGTGTTTCGCCAAGTAACCGCGCACCGGCTGTGCTGACGACCAACGGCTTCGGTGGCAGCAAAGACAGTCAGGCACCGCTGGCACGGATGTACGCCTCGCGCGGTTACGTCGTGCTCGCCTATTCCGGCCTGGGCTTCGGTGGATCGAGTTGTCGCATCACTTTCGACAGTCCGATTCCCGACGGCGCAGCGGCGTCGCGCCTCGTGAGCTACCTGGGTGGCGCGACCGGCATCGCCTTCCGCGACGCCGCACACACGAAGCCGGCACCTCGGCTCGACGTCGTCGTGCATGACGGCGTCGACCATAGGGGCACCCGGAGATCCGACGATCCGCGGGTCGGCATGATCGGCGGCTCCTACGGCGGCCACATCCAGTTCGCGGCAGCATCGGTCGATCCCCGAATCGACGCGATTGTCCCGATGGTGACCTGGAATGATCTCTCATACTCGTTGTCCCCCAACAACACCGGACAGTCCGTCGGTGTCAGCACCCCGACGCAGGGTGCGGTCAAGATCAACTGGAGCGCGTCTCTGGCTGCTGCGGGACTGATATCCGGTGTGCAGCACGCATCGGTTGAACCGCAGCGCCTGACGGGCTGCCCCGATTTCCCTGCCGCGGTGTGCTCCGCACTCGTCGGGTCGGCGACGAGCGGAACAGTCGACCGGTCGATCCTCGACGGGTTTCGGCGTGGGTCGGTCGCGTCGTTCCTCGACCGCGTCACCGTTCCGACTCTGCTGGTGCAGGGCCAGAAGGACACCCTGTTCAACATCCAGGAGGCGTTGGCAACCTACCGCGGCCTTTCCGCCAAAGGTGTTCCGACGGCGATGATCTGGTTCTCCGGCGGACACTCGGGCACGCCCGCCGCCGGCGACTACTCCTCCACGACACCGAACCCCGACACCCAATACGTCACCCAGCGCGCGGTGGGATGGCTCGACCACTAAATGAAGGGCAGCGGCCCGGGAACCGGCCCGAGGTTCGCCTACTACCGCGACTGGATCGACTACCGCGGCATCGCGACACCCGCCTATGCGACGGCAGGCAGCGTCGACGTCGGCAGCCGGGCGCAGTATGCCCTCTCCGGCGCCACCGGATTGGCGCCGTCGGCCACGCCACCCCGACCGGGCACCGCGCGCTTGACCACACCGCCGGCAGGGTTGCCCACAACGCACGACGCGCCCGACGCACTCGGGCTCATCAGCCTTCCCGAACGCGACGTCGCGGGCACGTACGCCCAGTGGGATACCGCGCCCCTGCGGTTGGCGCTCGACGTCGTCGGAACGCCGACGCTGCGCCTGCGTGTGTCCGCGCCCCTCGACGTCGGCGCGCCACTGGCCGACCAACTTGTCCTTTTCGCCCGAATCGTCGACGTCGGCGCCGACGGATCGTCGACGACCGTGGGTAATCTTGTTGCGCCCGTGCGGATATCGGACCCCCGCGTACCGATGACCATCACCATCCCCGCATTCGTCCACCGTTTCGATCCGGGACACCGACTACGCCTTGTCGTCTCCGGCGGATCGACCAACTACCGCGGCGGGATGCGCCCGATTCCGGTGTCGATCGACGCCGGAGCCGACCAGATCCTCCGACTACCGATCGTCTGACGCGGCACGACATCGCGAGACCCGCCTCGTTCTCGAGTGGCGCCCTCTGCGTGGCTGTCGTATCGTTGCTCCCACGAGATCACGTGTAGCAACGGGGAAGAGTCCCGATGTTCGCGTCCGTGACGGCCCTTCTCTCGGGTCCCGCGTCGAAAAGCGCACGCGATCTCATTCGTGAAGAGAGAACACACCCATGAGCAACACCACCACGCCGGCTACCGCCTCCGCCGACTCGTACGCGATGACAGAACTCAATCGCGAAGCGCAGATGGGCGGTATGGGCACCGAGACCACCGACCGTGAGGTCCGCCGCATCAGCCTTGCCGACTTCGAACAGCGTCGTGCACAGATCGCCGACGAACTCTGGTCCGCCGCAACCGATATCGGCTTCTTCCAGGTCGTCGACCACGGCATCGACATGGCCGAGGTCAACCACGCCTTCGAGATGTCGGCCAAGTTCTTCGAGCTACCCCGCGAGGTCAAGGAGCAGTTCCCCCTCAAGAAGGGCCAGAACGCCGGGTGGGAATTCTCCAGCCAGGTCCGCCCGTCTGTGGGTACGCCTGATCAGAAGGAGTCCTACCAGCTCACCCTCCCCCGCATGGAAGGACTGTGGCCGACCGAAGAGGAACTCGCCGGATTCCAGGCAACGCTGCTCGACTTCGAGCACAAGTGCTGGAAGCTCGCGATGGACATCCTCGGCTGCTTCGCGGAGAAGCTCGGATTCGACCGTGAGTTCTTCACTCGCGCACACGATCCCAGCACCGAGACCTACCAGAGCACACTTCGCCTGCTGCACTACTACGCCTTCCCCGACGCCATGCTCGACGAGCCGAACGTCTGGCGCGCAGGCGCTCACACCGACTTCGACGCCTTGACGCTGCTGTTCCAGCGCGCGGGCCAGGGCGGCCTGCAGGTGCTCCCGGGGGCCGAGGCATCCACGCAGGCGTGGACTCCTGTCGAGCCGTCCGACGAGGCGATCACCTGCAATATCGGCGACATGTTGATGCGCTGGTCCGACGACAAGCTCCCGTCGAACTTCCATCGCGTGCGCGCACCGCGTCGTGGCGAGTACACCGGCCCGCGCTACACCATCGCCTACTTCGCGCAGGCGAACACCGACGCCCTGATCGAGAGTGCCGCAGGCAAGTACCCGGCGATCACCGGCGGCGACTACATCGCACAGCGCATCGCGGCGAACTTCGCCAAATGAGCGACGACGTGACCTCGGGAGAACAGTCGAGCTCGGTGTTATCCAGCTCGGTGTTCTCCGACGTCGCCATGTACACGGGCGGCATCTGGCTCGAGCATCAGGATGTTCGCGTGGTCGGCGGGGTCGTCGAATCGATCTCGCCCCACGCGTCGTCGACAACTGCTGCCGCTGAATCGATTTCGACCGGCGGCTACCTGATTCCGGGTTTCGTCAACACGCACACCCACCTGCAGCAGTCGCTGATGCGCGGTATCGCCGAGTGCACGCCGCTACTGGAGTGGCTGCTCGCTGTCGGCGAGGAGTCGGTCGCCATCACACCCGAGCGCGCGTACACGGCGGCAGTTGCGGCAAGTCTGGAGATGCTTCGGTCGGGCACCACGACCGTCGTCGAGCACATGTGGCCCCACCCGTCCACCGAGGTCCACGGTGCGGTGATCCAGGCGTTGCGCGACACCGGGATTCGTGCGGTCCTCGGACGCGGTGTCGCCGATCGGCCAGACGCCACCCGCAAGTGGGGATTCGAGCCACGACTGATGCAGCCGCTCGACGAGGTGCTCGACCATGTCGAGCACCTGCGCGAGCAGACTGCAGAGTCGACGATCAGTGTGGCACTTGCCATTCCGAACCCGCGATCGGTCACCGAGTCGGGAATGGTCACACTGCGCGAGTTCGCTCAAGAACGTGACATGTCGGTGATGATCCACCTGCTCGAAACACCGACCGACGATGTGATGTGTCTCGAGCATGCGGGACTCGGCGCGGTCGAGTACCTCGACTCCAACGATTTCTTGTGGAACAGGCTACTCGCGGTGCACTGCGTCGAACTCGACGACGTCGGACAGTCGATCCTCGCCGAACGCGGAGTTGCGGTGTCGCACAACCCGTTGTCGAATATGCGGCTCGGTAGCGGTATCGCGCCGATCCCCGCGATGCTCGACCGCGGCGTCGGCGTCGGACTCGGTGTCGACGGCGCGGCGAGCAATGACACACAGGACATGCTCGAGACGTTCCGCATCGGAGCGTATCTACAACGCGCGGCACACAAGCGCGCCGACCTCATGGGATTCGAGACGATGCTCGACATCGCTTGTGGCGGAGCGAATGTGGCGCTCGGTCTGCCCGAGGTCATCGGCGGCGTGAGCGTCGGCGCGCCCGCCGACCTCACGCTTGTCCGGTTCGACCGCGACTACGCGACGTTGCCAGTCCGCGACCCCGGCGCATCGCTGCTGACCACCGGGTCACGCTCGATCGTCGACGTCGTGATGGTCGACGGCGACGTGGTGATCGCAGACGGTCGGAGCACTCGTATCGACGAGGCGGAGTTCACCAAAGAGGTTGCGTCCCTGTCCTAGGACATAAAGGTTCTACGTTGCGTGGGACCTGGGGGTGCAATTGTGCACCTCTGGGTCCCACACAACTCGCCGAAGGTCAGCTGAAACGGGCAAGCACGCTGTGGACCGCCTGCGTGACGGTGAGCCTGTCGAACGACTGCACGAAGTCGAAGGTGCGCTCGAGGTCGGGGCCATCGTCGTGCTGATCGCGTGCCGAGAGCAGCGCGGCGAAGTGAGGTCCGAGTATCGCGACTGTCCACTCGTTGACGAGATCGTCGGCGGCGTCGAGCGGCGCGTGTCTGACGTTGCCCTCGACCATGTGCGACAGTCCGACACCGTAGACACCGGCGAAGCCCGTGACGTCTGCGAGTTCGCGCCACCGCTGTGACGTGGTGTCCGTGAAGTGTTGCGCGTGCTGGAAGGTGCCGACGACGATCATCGCCTGGCCGGCAGATGCCGCCTGGGCTTCGAGCGCTTTGCTCATCTCGACAAGAAGTCGCTTGGTTCCGCGGCGCGGCTCCTGCATGACCGACGCGAGTGCATACGGGGTGTCGGCCGACGGCGCTGGGCTCGACCACACCGGCGCCTCCGGAAAGGGCACCACCTCGTCGGCCGGAAGCTCCGACGGGTTGGCGACGGCCGGGTAGAGCCGTCCGGTGCCGAATGTCGCTCCGATGGTCATCGCTGCCGATCGCGACTGCTCGTCGTGGACACCTTCTGCGACGACAACAGCGTTGCTGCGTTCGACGTGCGCGGCGAGCGCATGCGCGACCTCGGCCATGTCGGGTTCCGTGGCAACCGAGAGCAACTCGGGTCCGGTGATGATCACGTCGGGCTCGATGAGTGGGAGCATCGAGATCGCGTGCGGGTCGACACCTATGCCGTCGACGCAGATCACGCGGCCACGGCTACGTGCTGCCTTCACCGCGCCGAGCGCCTCGTGCGGACGGCTGAGCAACTGCGCCGGCGATACCGAGAAAACCAGACGCTGCAGGGCTGCCGGTGTCGGCAACGCATCGAGTTCGTGCTGCGGGATGGAGTCCATGTCGACTGCGACGAGCACCGGGAGGATCTCGGCGATTTCCACCGCCTGCGGCGAGTCGGCGAACACCATCTTCTGCTTATCGAGCGGCGCCTTCTGTTCCATCAGGCGTGCGGCTCGACGCAGTGCCTCTGCGGTACCCATCGCGCTTCCGGCCAGACCTCGAACCTGCAATTCGACAGCAGCGAGCGCACCGTCCGACAGACGGCGAACCGGCGCGAACTGCATGACCACCTCCATCGACAAATCGTCGGCGGCCAACACCGACGAGTGGTAGGTGGATCGTCGAGATAGGCGCGTCATCTTCTTAGCTAACCATCCATTTACGTAATATGCGAAAGTCACCGTCGCCGCCGTCCCCGACACGGCCGCCGTTACCTTCTCGTGACCATGGGTTGCCGTGCGGTGTCAGTACTGCCGCGGCCCTGGTCAACGCGTCACGGCGGTCCGTAACGTCGACGTCAGTTCATCGCGGCGCCTCGTTCGTGACGACATTCGAGTGAGGAGAGACTCATGTCGCAGATCACGACGACCGCTGATTCAGACCATGTCCCGGCCGCTGCCACAGCGACTGGAATCGACGAACCGATCCCGCTGATCGCGTCCGCCAGGTCGGGGATCGTCATACTCACGCTTCTCGCGGCGAGCACGACCATCACGTTCGGTTCGCTGTTCTTCGCGTAACCCGCCTCTTCGCACACCCGACTCCGCAAAACTTCGACTCCGCATCACTCGACTCGAGAGTGGAAGCACGTCACAGTGCTGCGCCCGTGTGCCGCCTGCGCCGACCCCCGCGTCCGCAGGCGGTGCACACCACTCGGGGTCGGCGCATGGAGCCGCGCAGTATCAGCGACCCTTCACCATCCGTGTCGGGCGCATCCGCGTCGACTGCGGGAGCCACCGGTTCACCGACTTCTGCATCGTGCACAGCGCTGAGATCACGAGAAGCGCGAACTGAATCCACCCGATGACCGGCAGAGCCGACCACACGTCCGGGTAGCGGAACAGCAGATCTATCCCGATCGGGATACAGAGCAGGTTGACGACGACCGCGGCGAGGTAGAAGTTGCGGCAGTTGCGACTGTGATGCGTGGCCGCGGCGACCAGCAGCGCGTACTCGATAGCGAGGAAGACGACGATCATGATCAGCATGAACGGCGGAAAGAAGTTCGCCATCGGGTCGATGCGGTCGGCCGGTGCCGCGTTCCGCGGATCGGTTGCGAGTCCCTCGCGCAGACGGTCCCTCAGCAGTCCTCTGATCGTCCCGACATTGACGAAGCCGTAGACGAACGCGACCAGTCCAGCGGCTGCTGCTCCCCAGAACGCGACGCGCGCGTGGACGGTCAGCGCGCGCGGCGCCGGACCCGGATCGGTCGGTCGCGACGGATAGAGCACCGCCTCGTCCTTGTCCTTCGACCGACGCTCGATCGCCGCCAGGTCCTCGGCGTCGAGTTCGGCCTGCGTCGGGATGCGATCGGACTCATCAGGGTCGGTCATGGTGACGATTGTCGCACCGTCACCGGCGCCCGATCTTGAGCATCCGGGACTCGACGACCGGCGGCCGACTTCTCGACGCCTCCCGATCTTCAGCATCCGGCTCACCGTCGCCTGCCAGAGCGAGCCGTCGGGCGCGATGGTGCCGGTCAGTTCGAGCGGCTCGTCGACCGGTCCGTCGCCGACGTGCAACGTGCGTACGCGGGCGCCCGTCGCGAAATCGGTGGCGATGTAGTCGATAGGCCCGACCTGCTGGATCGATCCTGGCCGATAGGGCCCGTACCCGAGGCCGTGGATGAGCCCGTCGGCGCGCGAGAGTCGGGGCAGCGACGCGAGGCGGTCGCCGTTCTCCCACACCCGGTGGCACTCCCCCGCGGACACGTCGATGCGTGTCGATCCGCCGACGAAGGGCGCGTTGGCAGGCACGCTCGGACCGCTGACGGCCATGGGCGGGTACTGGTAGCCGTAGGTGCTGGGGATGATGAGCGAGTTGCCCCAGGCCATCGGCGAGTTCTCGGTGCCCTGTCCTGAGCTGCCGAACGCGGGCATGCGGCACACCGTCGAGCCGGTGTTGCTGTCGTAGACGATCAACTGGGGTCGGGAGGCGTTGTCGACGATGGCAACCCATCCGTCGCCACCGGGGCCGAAGTAGGTGGGTGTTGTGCCCGATCCCCAGGTCAATTGGCCGGGGCGACGTGCGGTTCCTCGGTCATACGCGCGGCGCCACACCACCTCTGGTGTTCCGTCGACGCCCGCTCGCACCTCGTAGAGAGCGTGCGTCGAGATGACCGACACTCCCGATGCTCGCACCGAGAGCCCGTTTCCGAGGTCCTCGCCAGCAGGCAGATGCATCGACCGCACACGTTGAGCTGCGCCGACCGTGCCGACGACGCCGTGGGTGGTCACAAACCAGACGCGTCCCGCGAAGTCCGGCGCGAGCGCGGTGATGGCGTCGCCCGCGGGGATATGCGCCTTCAGGTCGACGCGATCGTCGACGTAGAGCTGCCACCCCTGCGTCGAATGCCGATGTGCCACACGCAGAATCGCGCCGGACCCGTCGGCGACGACCACGCGATCGCGATCGTCGAGATACCCGTACACACCTCCGAGCAGCCCACCCTTGGTCAACTGCTTGCGTGCGATCGGCACCGCGGTCGTCGGATCGAAGAGCGTCACCGTCGCCACCGCGACCTGCAGCGGCGCTGTGCCGACGAACTGGGTACACAGCGACACCGGCATCCCATCGCGTCCCACGAACGTCGCGGCGCAGGCACCGCCGGGAATCGACGACGCCGCGAGACGCGCGGACTTTCCCGGTCCGGCGAACGGCGTCGAGTCCGACGACCACAGGTCACCGTGCATCAGCGACGTTCCGACCGGACCGAGTCCGGTCGCCGGGCCCGGTGCGGGAGCCGTCGAACCGTGTGTCGGTGGCGCCGCGACCGCAGGTCCTCCGACGATCGCACCCACGAGTATCGCGACGACGATGGTCGACGCGGCGAGTATGCGGATGCGGATGCGGGCAGCACACATACGCGGACCTGGCGATGTCACCGCGTCACTCTGACAGATAGGCGACGATAGCGCCCGACATTCCCGCACGGGCGTCATCAAGGTTGCCGTAGGTACCCAACGTGTGCTCCGAGATGAGTCCGCGCATCGCACCCGGGATCAGCGCGGCCATCTGCCGGACCTTCCCTGGATCGAGGTCGAGGTCGGCAAATGCACGCTCGAACGCCGCGTCCCAGTTCGGCTTCCACGAAGCCAATTCGGCTGCGGTGAGGGGAAATTCGCGTTCCAATTCGACGTGTTCGCGCGGAAGCGCCGCGCGGAGCGTCTCAATGGCCCGCGCCTCCGGCGTCGTGAGTCCGTAGAACATCGCGTCGATCAGAGCGGACACCCTCTCTCGCAGCGTCCCGTCGGGTTTGACGCTGGCCGGGAGATCGCCGCGCTGGTCCGCGGTGTGACGCAGAACCGCTGCCCACAGACCGTCGATATCGCCGAACTGGTACTTGACCACACCCCACGTCGCACCGATCTCCCGCGCGATCCGATTACCCGAGACCGCCGTCGGATCACCCGTCGCCAACGCGGCGATTGCCGCACGGATCATGCTGTCCCGCGTGGCCTGACCACGCTTGTTCGCGCGCCGGGGGGTGGTCGTCGCCTCACTCATAACGATCGAGTCTAGCCACATATCGAGATTTTCACAGAACCCTCTTGCACTATTTCACAGAGGGTTCTACGGTTCTTCCTATGGCACAGACCCCGCTGTCGATGGAACCGACTGGCTGGTACCAGGTCGCCTGGTCGCACGAGATCGCCGTCGGCGACGTCCACCGCATGACCTACTTCTCCCGCGACATGGTCGCGTGGCGCTCGGCGTCGGGAAAGATCTCGGTGTTCGACGCCTATTGCGAGCACCTCGGCGCACATCTCGGGTACGGCGGTCGCGTCGAGGGCGAGAACCTCGTCTGCCCATTCCATGGGTGGCAGTGGAACGAGCAGGGTCGCAACGTCTGCATCCCGTACGAGAAGAGACCGAACAGAGGCAGGCGAATTCGCAGCTACCCTGCAGTCGAGCGCAACCATGCCGTGTGGATCTGGTTCGACACCGCCTCTCGCCCACCGTATTTCGAGGTGCCGGACGTGTTCACCGCATTCGGCGACGACGCATCGGACGCCGACAACTACTACGCACCCATCCCCGGCGGGACACTGTTCCACGAGCGGCTCGAGCTCCATCCGCAGTACATCATGGAGAACGGCGTCGACTTCGCCCATTTCAAGTTCGTCCACGAGACGCCGTTCATGCCGGAGTTCACCCGGCACGATTTCCATGGACCGGTCTCCTACGTCGATTTCACCATCGCGTTCGAACAGGGAGCCACCCTCGAATCCGCCTCCAGCGGCGTCTATTCCGTGAACGCTGGACTCGGGTGCTCCGTGACCAAGTCGTGGGGGATGGTCGAGAACCGCACGATGCCTGCGGTCACCCCGGTCGACGGATCGACGTGCGACGTACGGTTCACCGTCTGGATCGGCAAGAAGCCGGGCGAAGAAGACGCCACCGAGCTGACCAAGTACGGCAAGGTGATGAGCGACCTGGTCATCGACCAGTTCGACAGGGACGTCCAAATCTGGTCGCACCAGCGCTATTCGGATCCTCCTGCGCTCTCGCAGCGAGAGTTCAAGGGCTTCACCGCATTACGCAACTGGGCGGTGCAGTTCTATCCCGAGGGCGACTCGGCCTACGGGCGAGACCCGACACGTCCCGAAAGCGGTGCAATTGTGCCGCTGCACCCGTCGGCCGCCGCCGCAACAGCCTGAGCGCACCAGCGTCGCGAACATGTCCACACGAAAGGTCCAGCCCATGAACAGTTCCCGCACGATTCGCGTATTCCAGGTTGCCACAGGCAATCTCGGCACCGAGATGATCGGACGAATCACCTCCCACCCAGACCTCGAACTCGTCGGTCTGCACTGCTACACCGCCGACAAAATCGGACGCGACGTTGGCGAGATCGTGGGCATCGACGCGATCGGCATCGCGGCCACGGGTTCCGTCGAGGAGATCATCGCAGCACGGCCGGACGTCGTGACATTCCACGGCGTCTTCCCTGATGAGGACCTCTACGAGAAGGTGCTCGAGGCAGGCATCAACGTCGTGACCACCGCCGACTGGATCACCGGATATCACCGGGACACCAACTGGCAGCATCCTTCCGGGCGCAAGGTCAGCGAGGTCATCGAGGCTGCCTGTCAACGCGGAGGGTCGACGTTCTATGGCACGGGCATGAACCCGGGACTGTGTCAGATCCTCGGCATCGTCCACAGCGCCGACGTCGCCGCGATCGAGAACGTCACCGTCACCGAATCGGTCGACGTCTCATGCCATCACTCCGTCGACACCTGGAAGGCCGTCGGATACGGTCTGCCGGTTGATGATCCGACGATTCCGGAGTCATTGCACAAGTACACCGCAGTCTTTGCCGACTCCGTCTATCTCATGGCCGACGCATTCGGGCTCGAGCTCGACGAGGTGAAGTACTCCTACGAACTCGGCGCGTGCACCAAGGACGTCGATCTCGGCTGGTACTTCCTACCCAAGGGATCATTGGGCGCCAACTACATCAAATACCAGGGCATGGTCGACGGTGTCCCGCGGATCGAGACCCACCTCGAGTGGCAGATGACACCGCACACCGATCCCGCGTGGGATATCAAGGCCTGCTATATCACTCAGATCACTGGCGATCCGAGTATCTACAGCAAGCACATGATCTTCCCCAAGCCGGGAATGGATTTGTCGAAGCCCGAGAACTTCGCCTCCATCGGCATGACCGTGACCGGGCTGCCGGCGCTCAACTCGATCCGCTCGGTCGTCGAGGCGAGGCCCGGCATCATCACCAGTAACGACCTTCCACTGAGGGCATTCGCCGGACGATTCGCCGTGTGACATCACGTATCGGCTGTGCCCGCGATATCGAGTGCAGGCCCGAGCCAGCGTCGAAGATAGACACGCAACTGCTCCGGCGTACGCGGTGGGTCCGAGGGGTACTGCAGAAACGACATCAGCACGCGCAGCATGAACTCGGCGAGTCCCTCGAGTTTCTCGTCGTCGATTCCCACCTCGTCCCAGTCGATCGGGAATCGTCGCAACACCGACGCGCCGAACTCCATTGCGCGAGAGGATGTTGCGCCACGGCTGAAGAGTTCGTTCTCCCCCACCTGAACGAGAAGTCCGATATACGGTTCGTCGGGCAGTCGCCCCAACGTGTAGACGATGGCCTCGGCAAGGGCATCGCGCGGATCGGTGATGTCGGCGACGTGATCGGTGAGGCGGTCGAGGAACTGCGTGGCACCTGCTTCACCAACCGCGGTCAGTAGTTCGGCGGTCGTCGGGAACACGCGGTAGACCGTCTGCCTGGTGACCTGGAGTTCGGCGGCGACATCGGCGAGAGTTGCCTTGCCAGGACCCGAACGATCGATGCACCGCATCGCGGCCGCCACGATGCGTTCGCGTGCTTCGTCTTCGGTGCGCGGCAGGTCGCCGCCCCAACCTCGGGTTCTCATCGGTCAATCGTCGCACGCGGGTATTTCGAATCTGGTCATACACATAAGCATTGTTTGTATGATCGAGCATGTCGGCCACGCCCCTTCACCAGCCTGAGGTGCACCAATGCAGACCTGTACAGCCGAGTACCTCCGCCTGTCGGAGACGCTGACCGGTGTTCGATGCGACGGCAATGCGTTCGTCACGTTCACCAATCCGGCGAACCTCGCGAACTGGACCCTGCCCGTCATCGAGGCGACGCTCGTCATCGGACTCGTCGCGTGTCTGATCCACGCCATCCGGTGGTATCGCGCCACGCGCGACGCGTCGAATCTGGTGGTGTGGTGCAGCGGGATACTCGCATTGCTCCTCGTCGAACCGATCGCCTACTTTCCGCAGTGGTTCGGTATCGAGGAAGAACTCGGACTGACCTTCGCGCACAACATGTTTACGGTGCAGTTCCTCTACGACCGGTTACCGCTCTACATCATCGCGATGTACCCGGTCTACCTGTACGTGGCGTACACGCTCGTCCAGCGGACGGGAATCTTCAAGCGCTACAACATCTTCGTATCCGCAGCCTGCGTGGCTTTCGTATTCCACTGCCTGTACCAGGTTGTCGACGGCCTTGGGCCACAGATGAAGTGGTGGGTGTGGAACCCAGAAGTCTCCACGGCACACCCGTCATTCAGCGGTATCCCCCTGCTGAACATGAGCGCCTTCAGCGTCATGCTGCCGTTCGGCATCGCCCTGGTGACGCGCTGGTTGTGCACAGTCCCGCACCGCGGCGGTTGGTATCTCGTCCGCGACGTCGCGCTGACGAGTGTGCTCGTCTGGCCCGTCCTCTTCGTCGGATCAATTCCCCCCACCATCCTCGATCTGCTGGGCGGTTCGCTACTGGTCGGTCGAGCCGTCTCGGCGTGGACCTACGTGGCGATCCTGGCGGTCGTCACCGTCGCGGCATTCCGGGGCGCCTACCGAGCACGCCGCAGTGATCCGTCGTTCCTCCCCGAACCGCTTGCGCGGGAATGGTTTCCGGTGATCTGCTCCGCGGTATACCTGGTCGTCGCGGCAGTGCTGTGGATCAGTGCACTGCCCGACTACTTCGCAGCTGTCGACGGGGTGGCACCCAACGGCGGACGCATCGGGCCGCTTCCGTATGCGACCGCCGCCTACGTGGCCTCGGCGTTGCTCACGATCGGTTCGTTCGTCGGCGTCCGACGCCCTCGGGCCTCCGCCCCCACGGAACGCGTCCGAAGCGGCTCGGAGCTGCCTGCACCGTCTGCCTCGTGAATCGACCTGCCGCACAGACAACTACGGCCCCCGCGTCACTGCGGGGGCCGTAGTTCATTCCTGTGGGGGTGATTCCGTTCGATAACTCAGCCGTCGAAGTGCGACAGCAAGAAGTTGGTGGCGGGCAGCAGCGTGAACACCATCGGCAGCGCGTGGTTGACCACGAGGCCGGGGAAGATCGGCGGGATCGTGTTGGTGATCATGCGAACGTCAGCTCCCTGAGCACGCCAGTCACGGTCGAGCGTGGCCACCTGGCCGTACGGAATGACGTCGTCGCTGAGGCCACCTTCGAGCAGGACCGGCGCGTTCGGCTTGAGCCTGCCGATCCGCTGCTCGTCGACGATCTTCTTGACGTTCGGGTAGCGATTGATGACCGCAGACAACGACTTTCCGTCGCGTGTCCACGAACTCGTGCGCTGGAATCCGAAACTCAGCCCGGTATCGGCGATGCACTGCGTCGACAGTTGCTTGAGCACCTGACGTCCGCGGGGTGTCGTCTCCTTGTCGACGACGGTCTTCAGTTCGGGATAGCGGGCCTCGAGACCATTGATGGCATAACCGATTCCGCCGACGATGAACGTGCCGTCGATCTGGTCGATCACCTTCGACAGGTCCGCGGGCGGTGCACCCGCATACGATGCCTTGACGTTCAGTTCGGGAGCGTAGCTCGACGCCAGTTCGGCCGCCGATGCCGACGCACCGCCGCCCTGCGAGTAACCGGAGAAGCCGACCGGCGCGTTGGCGGGCGCCTTCTCGACCTTCAGCGCCGCACGCGCCGCGTCGAGCATCGCCTGGCCGGACTCGACCCTGTTCACGTAGGTGTGAATTCCCGGGGTGCCCATGCCGATGTAGTCGGTGATGGCCACGCGCACGCCGTTGATCAGCAAGAGATTCAGTTCGAGAGCCGTGTAGTTCAGCGCGAGGCTCGGCTTGCTCGGGTCGATCGCGACGGGCAGGCTCATCAGTTTCGAGCCAGCGCACTGATCACCCTGACCGATGGTTCCCGGGCCGAGCACGACGGTTGGTCGCGGACCCTTGCCTCGCCACGGCGCAGTGGGTTCGACGACGGTCCCGGTGACCGCCGCGGGCGTTCCATCCTGGTAGCGAGAGGTGTACATGATCCGCGTCGCCGTGCCCGGCCACTGGTTCTTGATGCCGGGAATCTGCAGCAGCAGCGGGCTGGGCTCGCTGCGGATGATCGACCCCGGAGTCGCCGAGAACTGCGACGGCGGGGTGTAGAAATCCGCCGCGTGAGCCGGTCCGACTGCCGCCGTCGCAGCACCAAGAGCCAACGCACCCGTCGTGAGCGCAACCGTGGACCGTCGTGTCACACGACCGATCCGCCTACCTGAGATGAATCCCCGAATTCGTGTCATGGACGTAACCTACCGCACAGTAAGTCACGGGTGTGATCCAGGGCGCAGGCGTGTTACGGGAAACTACGCAAAGCGCACATTCATTGTTGCTAGGCCAAAAATCTTGCGACCAGCCGACTTCGCCACGATGATGACGACGCCGCTGCGGGTCTCGGGATCGAGCGACTTGATCTTGCCGCTGAACTCGATGTCGCCGCCCTCTGCAGCAGACACGACCGCGACCTGCGACAAACGCACCGCGTACCGCGTCACGGCGCCCGGATCGCCCGACCACGCCGACACGAAGCCCGCGCCGAGCCCCATCGTCAGCATTCCGTGAGCGATCACGTCGGGAAGGCCGGCCAGCTTGGCGATCGACTCGTCCCAATGGATCGGATTACCGTCTCCGGAGACGCCCGCATAGTTGACCAGATCTCCGCGCGAGAGGCGGGCGTGCCGCACCGGCAGCGCGTCGCCGACCGTCAGCGAGTCGAAGTCGAGGCTGCCCGGAGCTCGCTGGGCGCCCGCACTCGAAATGACCTGTGCGCCTTCGGGTCGCACCGTCTTCACGTACGCGGCGTCCGAATCGTCGGACGACAGGACGTTCACGTCGTGCACCATGATGCTGCGGACCGCGTCGTTGATGCCCGGGTCGACATCGTCGGACGTCACGCCGACGACCGTGGTGTGCATGGTGTGCACGACCTCGCCCGCGGCGTCGGTGAACGTGTTGGTGACGGTGATCAGGTCGCGACCGGCGATGCGTCGAATCGACGACAGCTCGACGTCGGTCGTCAGTTCGTCACCCGCGACGATCGGTCGATGTTGCTCGAAGACCTGCTCGGTCTGCACGTAGGTCTCGTAACCGACCACGACCGACTCGAACAGAGCTCGGTTGGCGCCCATCGCCGGGATCGCCGTGAACGTCAGTGGCGCAACAAGTCCCGAGTAGCCGAGTGCGTGTGCAGCCTCTTCATCGCGGTGTGCGGCGTTGTGGTCTTGGACCGCGCGCGCGTACTCGCGCACCTTCTCACGACCGACCAGATAGGGCTCGTCGATCTTGTAGTAGTGGCCGAGTCTGTCGGCAACCGCCGGAGCGTCTGTGGGAGTTGACATCGTGATTCACCAATCGGCGGTTGTCGGATCAGGTGTGATGGTGCGGGACCTAGTTGGCCGGGCTGTTACCCGACGAGCAGCTCCGCGATCTGAATCGTGTTGAGAGCCGCACCCTTTCGCAGGTTGTCACCCGACACGAACAGCGCGAGTCCTCGACCGTCCGGCACGCCGGGATCCTGTCGAATCCGACCGACGAGCGAGTTGTCCTTGCCCGCCGCAGCGAGTGGGGTCGGAACGTCGGTCAACTCCACTCCCGCTGCACCGGAGAGGATCTCGTTGGCCTGGGCGGGAGACAGCGGCTGTGCGAACTCGGCGTTGATCGACAACGAGTGCCCGGTGAATACCGGCACCCGCACACAGGTTCCGCTGACGAGCAGCTCCGGAAGCCCGAGGATCTTGCGAGATTCGTTGCGCAGCTTCTGATCTTCGTCGGTCTCACCAGAACCGTCGTCGACCAGCGCTCCGGCAAGCGGCAACACATTGAACGCGATGGGCGCGACGTACTTGACCGGCGCGGGGAAGTCGATCGCCGAGCCGTCGTAGACAAGCTTTTCGAGGTCGTCGATCGCCGCACGCGACTCGGTGGCGAGCTCATCGACGCCTGCGAGCCCACTGCCCGACACCGCCTGATACGACGACACGATCAGTCGTTGCAGCCCTGCCGCATCGTGCAGCGGCTTGAGAACCGGCATCGCGGCCATCGTGGTGCAGTTCGGATTGGCGACGATCCCCTTGGGTGGATTCTTCGCCAGCTCGCCGTTGACCTCCGAAACCACCAGCGGCACATCGGGATCCTTGCGCCACGCCGACGAGTTGTCGATCACGGTCACGCCCGCGGCGGCAAACCGTGGCGCCTGCTCGCGCGACATGGTGGCACCTGCCGAGAACAGCGCGATGTCGAGGCCGGTCGGGTCTGCGGTCGCAGCATCCTCGACGACGATCTCGCCGTCACCCCACGGCAGCTTCTTACCCGCCGACCGAGGAGAGGCGAAGAATCGCACCTCGTCAGCGGGAAAGTTGCGCTCCGCCAACAGGGTTCGCATGACGCCGCCGACCTGACCGGTGGCTCCGACAACTCCGATACGTACGCCCATGGCTCAGCGCCCCGTTCCTGCGTAGACAACGGCTTCTTCTTCTCCGCCGAGGTCGAAGGCCTCGTGCAGTGCGCGCACGGCGTCGTCGAGTTCGGTGTCGCGGCACAGCACCGAGATTCGGATCTCCGACGTCGAGATCAACTCGATGTTGATGCCGACGTTGCTCAGCGCCTCGCAGAACGTCGCCGTGACGCCGGGATGGCTCTTCATGCCTGCGCCCACCAGCGAGACCTTGCCGATGTGGTCGTCGTAGAGGACCTCGGTGAAGCCGATCTCCTCCTGCAGCTTGGTGAGCTTCTCGACGCCGAGCGGCCCGAGTTCACGCGGGAGAGTGAAGGTGATGTCGGTCTTGCCCGTCTCGACCTTCGAGATGTTCTGCAGCACCATGTCGATGTTGATCTCGGCGTCGGCGACGGCACGGAACACCTTCGCGGCGTAACCGGGCTGATCGTCGAGGCCTACGACGGTGATCTTGGCCTCGCTGCGATCGTGTGCGACACCGGTGAGAATCGCTTCTTCCACGGGAATGTCCTCCATCGAGCCGGCAACCAGCGTGCCGGGTTTGGTCGAGTACGACGAGCGCACGTGTACGGGAACGTTGTATCGGCGGGCGTATTCCACACACCGCAGCATCAGCACCTTCGCGCCGCACGCGGCCATCTCGAGCATCTCCTCGAAGGAGACGGTCTCGAGGCGTCGGGCGTCGGGGACGATGCGCGGGTCGGCGGTGTAGACGCCGTCGACGTCGGTGTAGATCTCGCACACGTCGGCTTCGAGGGCCGCGGCCAACGCGACGGCCGTCGTATCCGATCCGCCGCGGCCGAGCGTCGTGATGTCCTTGGTGTCCTGCGAGACGCCCTGGAAACCTGCGACCAGCACGATCTTGCCCTCGTCGAGCGCACTGCGCACACGACCGGGCGTGACGTCGATGATCTTGGCCTTGCCGTGGCTGCTGGTGGTGATCACACCAGCCTGCGAGCCGGTGAACGACTGCGCCTGCGCACCGAGCGAGCTGATGGCCATCGCGACGAGAGCATTGGAGATGCGCTCGCCCGAGGTGAGCAGCATGTCCATCTCGCGAGCCGGTGGGGCCGGGTTGACCTGTTGCGCGAGGTCGAGGAGTTCGTCGGTGGTGTCGCCCATCGCGGACACGACCACGACGACGTCGTTCCCCTGCTTCTTGGTCTCCACGATGCGCTCGGCGACCCGACGGATGCGCTCAGCTGTCGCAACCGATGATCCACCGTATTTCTGCACCACGAGTGCCACGTAGATAACCTCCCGGCAGGGCTCGACGTCGGGTTTTCCGCTTGACTGCCGAGACAACCTTACCGACGATGCCCGCGGGCTCCACGTCGTGGTGGTGGCGGGACGGCTTCCACGTGCTGCAGACCACACGCGTCCCCTAACATCGCTGAGGTGACCAGCGAGACCGAGGTCGGGAAGGCGAGCCGACAACGCCGCTCCCGGAAGACCAGCGTCGCACCCGGCGCGACGTCCGCTGATCGAGCCGACGCGCCTGCCGCGGGTCGGCCCGGGGCGAATCCGCGTCGAGTCCGCCGGGTTGAGCGGCCCGCAGCCGGCGACGGGCGGGAGGAGATCGAAGCCACCTCACGTCCGGCCGTCGAAGACGACTCGCTGCCCTACTGGGTGACGGCGATCGGGGTGTTCATCGCGATCCGGATCGTCGGGTTGCTGGTGCTCGGTCGGTTCGCGCAGTTGCGCGAGACCAGCGTCGGAAACGCATTGTCGGCGTGGGATGGCAAGTGGATGCTCGCGATTGCCGAGCACGGTTACGGCGACGTGCCGTATTCCCTCACCGACGCCCGCGGTCTGCATACCGCCGACACCGCGTACGCCTTTTTTCCGGGGTATCCGTATCTGGTCGGGTGGATCGCCAAGCTTCCGTTCATCACGCCGTTCGGTGCGGCGATCTCGCTCAACGTCGTTCTCGGTTGCCTGACGGCCGTCGGAGCCGCTCGGTTGGGCGCTGACTGCGTACGTGCGATGGGTAACCGCTCGCCACTGACGCGCGGGGTGTCGGTCAATCCCGAACGTGTCGGGCTCTACCTTGTCGCGATCCTGGCCGCGACGCCGATGGCGATCGTGCTCAACATGGCTTACACCGAGGCGTTGTTCTGCGCGCTGACGGTGTGGGCGCTCGTCGGAGTGATCGAACGCAACTGGCTGCTCGCAGGCGTTGCAGCTTGCCTCGCGGGAACCGTGCGCCCGACGGCCGTCGTCATCATCGGCGTCGTGATGGTTGCCGCGGCGCTGACATTGGTGCGCGATCGGGATGCGCGCTCGTGGCGATCACGACGCGGAAGTGGCGCCTACCTGTGGCTGGCGATCGTGCTGAGTCCACTCGGATATCTCGGCTACCTCGCGGTCGTCTGGGCACACACGGGCTCGCCAACCGGCTGGTTCCGCATCCAGACCGAGGGCTGGGACACCCGGATCGACGGCGGCGTCGTCACCTTCAACTTCGTCAACGACGCGCTGGTGAACTCCGGCGAGGTCGCCTCCGTCGCCACCGCGTGGATCATCATCGCGACGTTGATCATGGTCGTCGTCGCATTCTGGGCGCGCCTGCCGTGGCCGGTGGTCGTCTACGGGACGCTCGTCGTGGCGTCGATCATGCTGTCGAGCGGACTGATGATCAGCCGTCCCCGGCTGCTGCTGCCCGCCTTTGTGCTGCTGCTTCCGCTCGCGATCGCGTTGGCCAAGCAGCGGACATCGGTCGGCGTGGCCGTCGTGGTCCCGATGGTCATCGGCAGCGCCTGGTTCGGCGCGCACATGCTGACCGTCTACCCGCACGCGATGTGAGGTCGGAGGTCGGGGTTCTTCCTCGGGTTTCGGCCGGGCCGCGCGGCTCTTCCTCGGGTTTCGGCCCGGCCGCTCGACTCTTCCTCGGGTTTTGCGCGTTCCCCGCGACACTTCTCGCCGAAAGCGAAGGAAGCCACGGAAAGAATCCTTCCCCTACTTTCTGCACCCGGTCGACGCTCAGCCGCGCGGGCGGAGGCCGTCGAGCACGAGGCCGACCATGCGTCGGCGCGTCTCGGGTGTGTCCTCGGCGACGCACGTCATCGACAGTCCGCCCACCAGGCGTGAGATGTCCGACGGCTCGATGTCTTCGCGGAACACGCCCTCGCGCTGGCCCTTCTCGAGCGTCGCGGCCATCAGTTCGCGTGACTGATCGCGGGCCTCGCTGAAGACCGGAGCCTCGTCGCCGACGGCCGCGAGGATCGCCTCCTTCATGCCGCGCTTGGTGCTCGCGGTGGACATGTACGCCTCGAAGACGCCGGCCAATGCGACGTCGGCAGGCCCTGACTCGAGCAGGCGCCAGCCGTCGGCGATGATCGAGTCCGAGTAGCTCCGAAATGTGGCTTCGATAAGCGCCGCGCGATTGGGAAAGTGCCGGTACAGCGTCCCTATGCCCACGCCGGCCTCGGCGGCGACCTTGTCGAGCGCGACGTCGACGCCCTCGGCGTGGAAGAGGTCCGCGGCCGCGGCGATCAGCTTGTCGTAGTTGCGTGCGGCATCGGCGCGGGCGGGCCGTCGGGACAGAGTTCGCCGCGAATCGTTCCCACTCGCGGCCCCGACCACTGACTCCCCAGCCACGGCGACTCCTACCTTCCGACACGAATAGCACCGACGACGCCGCGCGCACAGATCGAGCACAGCGGCGCCAGCAGACACAACAGTTGCAAAGCGGAGGACCCTCCGTATATTAATCGGAGGAAGCTTCCGTTTCTCCAGTGAGTGTACTCCACACCGGCGTGGGTGAGCCCCATCAGACTCACGCCGAATTCAGTGCACTGCTCCGCCGATCCATTCATTCGAAAAGAGCGGCCACATGTCCCTTTCCTCCATTGATCGCACGGCAGATTCGACGCCTTCGGGCTCAGGCCTACGCTCGCGCATCAACACCGATGCCCTGGTGCTGGTCGCCGTGCTCGGATGCCAGTTGATGGTGGTGGTCGACGCCACGATCGTCAACGTCGCACTGCCCGATATTCAACGCTCCCTTGGCTTTTCGACGTCAAATCTCTCCTGGGTGCTCAACGCCTACACGCTCACCTTCGGTGGGCTGCTACTACTCGGCGCCCGCCTGGGCGACATTCTCGGTCGACGCCGCACCTTCCTCGACGGTCTCGGACTGTTCGTCGCGGCGTCGGCATTCGGTGGTCTCGCAACCGATTCGACGATGCTCCTCGTTGCCCGCGCCCTGCAGGGCGTCGGCGCCGCGATCGCAGCACCCGCTGCACTGGCACTACTGATGACCCGATTCTCCGACGGCGCGCAGCGCACGCGCGCACTGGCGCTGTTCACCGCCGTCTCGATCGGTGGATTCTCGCTTGGCCTCGTCTCAGGCGGAGCGCTCGTGCAGTGGCTCGACTGGCGCTGGGTCTTCTTCGTCAACGTGCCGATCGGACTCGTGGTGATCGTCGCGGGTGCACTGTCACTACCGCGCACCACACGCGAGCGCGGCTCCTTCGATCTACCAGGCGCCGTATTGTCCACTGCCGGAATAGGTCTCATCGTGTACGGCCTCGTCAACGCGGCCGAGCACGGATGGAGCAGCACGATCACCATCATCGCCCTCGTCGCAGGCGCAGCACTTCTCGGCGCGTTCGTCTACGCCGAAGACCGCGCACACCAACCGATCACACCGCTGCGCCTCTTCGCCTCGACGCCGCGGAGCGCTGCATTCGCCGGTCGATTGGTGATGGTCGCGGGCTTCATGGGCATGATGTTCTTCCTCACGCAATACATGCAGGAGGTGCTGCACTACGGCCCACTCGAAACCGGATTGGCATACCTGCCGATGACGGCGGCGACTTTCGGCGCATCACAGTTGAGTGCGCGAGTTCTGGTGCCACGCTTGAGTACTCGCACCCTGCTACTCATAGCCTTCGGTGCAGCGGCAGCCGGCCTGTATTGGCTGAGCACTCTCGACGCTCCTACTCCGTATCTGTCACTGCTCGGGCCGTTCATCCTCGTCGGTGCGGGCGGCGGTATGGCCTTCCTGTCGCTGACCACGGCGTCGTTACGCGGCGTCGACCCTCAGGATGCCGGCGCGGCGTCGGGCTTGGTCAACACCGCGCAACAGCTCGGCGGCACAGTCGGTTTGGCGATCATGGTTGCCGTCTTCGGGGCCCCAACACGCGGAATGCCCACGTCGACAATCACATTCGCCCACGGCATGACAGTCACCGTACTGGTCGCTGCCATCCTGCTGACGGCTGGCGGCGTGCTGATGGCACTCACCCAGGGTGAGGCGCGCCCGCGACCGGTCGAGACATCACTCACGTGATCCGACGCGGCGTCGTCGACCTCACCTACGATTTCGACGACGCCGCTCTCGCCTCGAACCCCGCGCACAGATAGTCGACTCCGGCGTCGAGCAGCGCGCGCGGATCGTTCAACCGTGTGGCGTCGGCAGCGTCGGACAACGTGGACAGGTGCGGCAACCGCGAGGTGACCCGACCGGCGATGAGATCAGCGAGTCCACTCGGATGTTCACCGGGCGATGCGTCGAGCAACTCTTCACTGACCTGCGCGAGCGCGACGCCATTGACGTAGCTCCACAACGTGAGTGCCATTTCGGTGGCGGTAGTGATGTCGATGCCGAGTTCGGTGAAGCCCGCCGCGAGCCAGTCAAGGCCCTCGAGCGCGTCGACACCAAAGCTGTAGCGCGGCGCCGAGTACGCCAGCACCACCCACGGATGGCGGCGATAGAGCTGCCAATCGATGTCGACGGCGATCGCGACCCGTTCGCGCCACGACCATGGCCCCGCCTCGTCGACGGGATAGGGAAATCGACGACCGATCTCCTCGGCCATCGCCTCGAGCAGCGCGTCCTTGTCGGAGATGTGCCGGTAGAGCGACATCGCGCCGACGCCCAGTTCGTCAGCGATGCGTCGCATCGACAGCGCGGGCAGCCCGTCCCGGTCGGCGACGTTGATGGCGGTGTCGACGATCAGCTCGGTGGTGAGCTTGGGCGCACGCTCGTCGGCCACCAACTCTCCTCACGTGTCGGGAATAAATTGTTTGCGTACAGCGTACTCATCACCGTACCGTCGATGCGTACGGCGTACGCGGGTGCCCGAGAGCACAACACCGTCGACGCATTCACACTTATCGAAGGAGAGCAGTAGTCATGTCCGTCCGCATCCGTCCGTCCGAGAAGCGCACCCGCGAAAATCCGGGCGCCGATCGACGCGCGTGGTGGGGACTGGCCGTGCTGACCCTTCCGGTTCTCCTGGTCTCGATGGACTTCTCCGTCCTCTACCTCGCGATCCCGGCGATCACCGACGCCCTCGATCCCAGCGCCGCCCAGCAGTTGTGGATTCTCGACATCTACGGGTTCCTCATCGCAGGACTGCTCATCACGATGGGCAACGTCGGCGACCGCGTCGGCCGTCGACGCATCCTGCTGTTGGGTGCCGCGATGTTCGGCATCGCCTCGGTCATCGCCGCGTTCGCTCCCACCGCGGGCGTCCTGGTCGCTGCTCGCGCGCTGATGGGTATCGGTGGTGCGACGCTGATGCCGTCGAGCCTGTCGCTGATCGCCAACATGTTTCCCGACGCCAAGTCGCGCGGCCGGGCCATCGGTGTGTGGACCGCCGCCTTCGCGGGCGGTTCGGCCATCGGCCCCGTCGTCGGAGGCGTTCTGCTGCACCACTATTGGTGGGGCGTCGTCTTCCTGATCAACGTGCCGGTACTCGCCGTGCTGTTCCTCCTGGGACCCAAGCTGATCCCCGAGTACCGCGCAGGCACCGGTGAACCGTTCGACTTCATCGGCGTCGGACTCTCCCTGCTTGCGATCCTGCCGATCGTCTACTCGATCAAGACGATGGCGTCAGAAGGTGCCACCCTCCCGGTCGCAGCAGTCGGCGTGCTCGGTGTCGTGATGTTCGTGTTCTTCCTCATGCACCAGCGTCGAACCACAGCGCCACTGCTCGACCTGAAACTGTTCCGCAACGTGCAGTTCAGCGCCGCCGTGACGGTCGCGTTGTTCGGCATGATGGCGCTCGGCGGTATGTCGTATCTGACGGGCGTCTACCTGCAGTCGGTGCGCGACTTCGACGTCCTCAACGCCGCACTCGCCGGACTGCCGATGGCGATCGCCGTCGCGGTGTTCTCCATCGGTGCGACGCGCATCGCTGCGCGTGTCGGCATGCGGACGGCGTTCGTCGGGTCGGTCGCACTCGCCGCTGCGGGCAACCTGGGACTCCTGTGGCTCACGACGTCCAGCCCGCTGTGGGTCTACCTCGTGTTCACCTCGATCGCCGGTATCGGCTACGGCATCCAGTTCTCGCTGGTGTCCGACGTCGTCGTCGGCTCGGTGCCCGCGGAGAGATCCGGTGCGGCGTCGGGCATCTCGGAGACCAGCTTTGAGCTGGGAACCGCGCTCGGCCTCGCTCTGCTCGGTTCGCTCGCAACGCTGATGTTCCGCGAACACGGCGACGGCTGGGCGTTCGGCGACACCCTCGGCGAGACTCTGCACCGCTCCAACGAGATGGGTCCCGCGGGCGCCGAACTCGCCACCGCGGCCAAGCAGGCATTCGTCGACGGCATCCACGCGGCGTCACTCGCGTCGGTGATCGCGCTCGGTGTGCTCGGCGTGATTCTCGCGGTCGTGATGCGTACACCGCGCGTCGTCGAGCAGTCGGTGGATCCCGAACTGCCTGCCGCGCAGGACAGTTAGCCCTGTCGCGGGAGTCCGCTCCCACGCACGCTGCTCCTCATGCCGTTGTGCTCCAGTACCGTTGGCGCGGTGCATGAACTGATCAGTCAGCGCTGGAGCGCTCGCGGCTACGACGCCGAGGCCACCGTCTCGGTCGACGAGGTCACCGAGATCCTCGACGCCGGACGGTGGGCACCCACGTGGGGACGCATGCAGCCGGTGAGGTTTGTGGTCGGTCTGCGCGGCGATACGACGTTCGACGCGCTGACCGCCACACTCAACCGGGGCAACACGACGTGGGCGCCCGCCGCAGGTGCACTGATCCTGTTGTGCACCACCGACGATCCGTCCGACCCCAAGCCCGACCTCTACGGCGGCGTCGACCTCGGGCTCGCGTTGGCACAGATGATCCTGCAGTGTGGCGCACTCGGCCTCAACGGACATCCACTCGCCGGATTCGACAAGGACTCCGCCAGAAGGGCTTTCGGCATACCCGCCGACAAGAAGCCCCTTGCGATGCTGGCCGTCGGTCATCTCGCCGACCCCTCGACGCTGCCCGCCGAGATCCGCGAGCGCGACGCCGAGCCGCGCGAACGGCTACCCCTCGACGAGGTCGCGTTCAGCGGCCACTGGGGCGAGCCGTTCGCGGCTCGCTGAGCGCCTCTACCCGCTGCAGGTCTCGAGCGCCTTCTTGATCGCGGCCCGGTGCGCGCTGCGATCCTTCTTGGCGATGCCATGGTCGCGCAGGAAGTTCTTGATCTCGGCGCGCTCCGGGTGCTTCTTGCGCATCTCTTCACGCTGCTGCTTGCGCTGAGCAGGGGTCAGCACGATCGTGTTCTCGAAATGCTCCTTGGCGCGCGGATGAGACTGGATCTCTTTCCACAGCGCGGGGTCTTCCTTGGCCAACGCCTTCTCGACTCCGGCCAACGTGCACTTGGTGCCGGGCACCGGGGTTGTCTGCGCGGGTGCGGGTTTTGCCTCATGCGGGGCCGGAGCGGCGTTCGCCACTCCGCCCGTCGCGATCGCGCTCGCGACGCCGACACCGGCCAACGCGACAGTGATGCGACGTGCCGTCGCTCCGGTGAACAAACGTGACATGTCTCTACCTTTCTCGGCACACACTCGCGGTTGAGTGTCGCAGCCAACCTTCCGGCGGCTCCTCGAAGCAAACGCCCAAAAGCTAAGTGCCGCCTGAGAATTCACAGTGCGAACGCCCAGTAATGCTCAGGCAAAGAGACTTTCAGTCGGCGCCAAAGTATCCTTTTTCGCCACTAATCCGACAGAACACCCCAATGTGGCGGGCCGCAAACTATGGTAAGCCTAGCCTGTGAAACTCATGCGTCGTGCGATCGTGACAGCCCTGACCGTCGGCAGCATCGGTGCTGCCGTGACCACGGCCGCTCCGGCCGCCCATGCGGCAGACACGGCATTCTCGGACGAGTTCAACGGTGCGGCCGGATCGGCTCCCAACAGCGCCCTGTGGAATTACGAAACCGGAGGCGGGGGCTGGGGTAACGACGAAAAGCAGACCTACACCTCGAGCCGAGAGAACTCACGCCTCGACGGAAGCGGAAATCTTCTCATCGAGGCCAAGAACTCCGGTAGCGGGTGGACGTCGGCCCGGCTGAACACCAAGGACAAGCGCGAATTCACCTACGGCACCATCTCCGCGCGGCTCTCACTTCCCACCGGCGCCGGCCTGCACAGCGGGTTCTGGCTACTCGGAGCCGACATCTGGGAAGTCGGGTTCCCGGAGTCCGGCGAGATCGATATCGCCGAACACATCAACAGCTACAACTTCGTGCACATCGGCGTTCACGGCCCGACCGGTTCCGACGGCTTCGGTTCGGCCGACGCCGGGTCGTTGCGCGACATCCTGCCCGACGCCATCCCGCTTCCCGACGGCGCCAACGGCAAGTACCAGCGCGGCTCCGACATCACGGGCATCGACCCCACCGACTTCCACACCTACGGCGTCCGCAAGACGGCCACCTCGATCACGTTCCTCTTCGACGGGCAGTCGGTGTACACCGTCAATCGAGCCGACCTCACCGCCGGCCAGCGGTGGGTCTTCGACAAGCCGATGTACCCGATCCTGAACCTGGCCATCGGTGGTGTCTGGCCTGGTCCGACGAACTCTGCCACGCCCAACCCGGCGACGATGAAGGTCGACTGGCTGCGCTACACCCCCTGACCGACCCGGCCGTAGGGTTGACCGGTGCCCGGCTCTGACTCGCCAACACCAGCTGAACCGTTCAGACCACAGCCTCCCCCTCGCCTGCACGTCAGGCGCGCACTGTTCGCGATCCCCGACGTTCGCGGGCGCTGGCCCGCGGCCATCCGAGCGGGTCTCGCGTTTGCGGTGCCCGCGTGCGTCCTGCTCGCCGTCGGATTCGAGCGCGACTCGCTACTCGCGGCGCTCGGCGCCTTCGCCGTGCTCTACGGCGAGAAGCGCCCATACCGAGTGCGGTGGCGGGCGATCGTGCTCGCGGCCGCCGTACTGATCGCCGCGGCCACACTGTTCGGGCTTCTCGGCCACTTCGCCGGTCCGCACCCGAACACAGCGATCGCGCTGACGGTGGTCGTCGCTCTCGTGGCGTGGGCGTCGGCGACGGTGTTCACCGTCAACGCCATGCGACTCGGTCCGCCCGGTCCGTTCTTCTTCGTGCTCACGGCCTGCATCTCGTCCGTGGTGACCGGACACGGCGTCGACGTTTCCGCGCTGGTCATCGCGACGTGCGCAGGCGGATTGAGTTCACTGATCGTCGGAATGGCACCGGCACTGTGGCGTCCGGAAGGGCCACAGACTGCGGCGACGCTCGCCGCGATCGAGACGATCGACGCCTACCTCGCCGACAACCAGTCCACCGATCCCGCACATCGGCACGGTGTGGCGATGTCGACGCTCAACGCGTGGACGGTCCTGCACGACGCCGCTGCCACCGACACTCCACTCGCCCAACGGCTCTGGACGTCGTTGCATCAGTTCCACGTGGCACCGCCGGGTCCGCTGTCGCCGCCGCTGCGTCGACCATCGGTGCGACACCGCCTGTCCACGGCACTTCGCCGCTATAGCCATGCACGCGTCACCACTGCGCGAGTCGCACTCACCGCGCTGGTCGCGGGCGTGGCGTCGCTCGCGATCGGTCTCTCGCGACCGGACTGGGCAATCCTCGGCACCGTCCTGGTGCTGCAGTTGGGGCCCGACCGCATCCGGGGCGTCATCCGCGCAACACACCGACTCGCGGGAACCATCGTCGGCCTGGTGATCTTCGTCGGACTCCACCACCTCGGCCTCACCACACTGTGGCTCATCGTGGTGATCGCCGTGCTCAACGTGCTGATCGAGCTGACGATCGTCGGCAACTACGGCGTCGCGGTCTCGTTCATCACTCCTCTCGCCATGCTCATGGGCAACCCTGAATCCGACATCACCATCCCCGTGCGAGACCGCTTCCTCGAAACGCTGCTCGGCGTCGGGTTGGCTGTCGCAGCACTGTTGTGGCTGCTTCCGCATGCGCACCGACGCACGTGGGCACGCGCCGACACCGACGTCCTCGACAACGTCGACCATCTCCTCGACGACGCCGCGCTCTCACCGATCGGTTCACCGCGCATGCTCGCGGCCCGGCGTGACCTGCAGTGGTCGCTGCTCGAGGCCGAGATGAGTGCAACCGACAGCGCCAGCGACGAACCGGACTGGGCAACACCGCGGTGGCCGCGCCACATCGCGCTGTGTCGGGTGGGATACGAAGCACTCGACTGGTGCTACCGCACCGATCCGTCGACTCCGATCGCTCCCGGAATCCGGAGCACCCTGCGCATGCATCGCACCCTCGTTCACACACCCGAGGACCCCTGACATGCGAGTTCGGACAATGCGGACCTAGAGTCCGAACGACTGACCTCATTTGATCGACGACCAGCCCGGGGAGTACATTTACTCGCATGCAGCGTGCACTCCTTCTCGGTTGCCGCGGCGGGGTCTGACACGACCGGCCCTCCGTCGCGGGGCCTCATCACGCGCCGGTCACTCCCCAATCTGAGACCTACTTCGGAGATTGACCATCATGGCACCAGCAGACACTTTCACCTCGGGCCCGAGCCGCATCGTCGAGCCGTCCGGCCCCATCCCAGCAGGACAGCCCTCCTGGAACCCGCAACGCAGTTCCGCGATGCCCGTTCACCGCTACCGGCAATTCGCCGACGAGGTCGAGCAGATCTCGATCCCCGATCGCACCTGGCCAGACAAGGTGATCACCGCGGCACCGATGTGGTGCGCCGTGGATCTGCGCGACGGCAACCAGGCCCTGATCGACCCGATGAGTCCCGCTCGCAAGCGCCGCATGTTCGAGCTGCTGGTGCGCATGGGCTACAAGGAGATCGAGGTCGGTTTCCCGTCGGCGAGCCAGACCGACTACGACTTCGTTCGCGAAATCATCGAAGACGGGGCCATCCCCGACGACGTGACCATCCAGGTGCTGACGCAGTGCCGCGACGAGCTGATCGAGCGCACCTTCGAAGCGTGCCGCGGAGCGTCGAATGTGATTGTGCACTTTTACAATTCGACGTCGGTGCTGCAGCGTCGGGTCGTGTTCCGTGCCGACAAGTCGAAGATCACCGAGATCGCGACGCACGCCGCGCACAAGGTTCTCGAGGAGCAGCAGAAGTACCCGGACACCAACTGGCGCTACGAGTATTCGCCCGAGTCCTACACCGGCACGGAGCTGAGCTACGCCAAGGAAGTATGCGACGCGGTGAGCGAAATCATCGCTCCCACATCCGATAAGCCGCTCATCATCAACCTGCCTGCCACCGTCGAGATGGCAACACCGAACGTCTACGCCGATTCCATCGAGTGGATGAGCCGTAATCTCGCCCGCCGCGACTCGATCATCCTGAGCCTGCACCCGCACAACGATCGCGGAACCGCTGTCGCCGCAGCGGAACTCGGCTATCAGGCGGGCGCCGACCGCATCGAGGGCTGCCTGTTCGGCAACGGTGAGCGCACCGGCAATGTCTGCCTGGTGACACTGGGCATGAACATGTTCAGCCGCGGCGTCGACCCGCAGATCTCGTTCTCCGACATCGACGAGATCCGACGCACCGTCGAATACTGCAACCAGCTCGGTGTACCCGAACGCCACCCCTACGGCGGCGACCTGGTCTACACCGCATTCTCCGGCAGCCACCAGGACGCGATCAACAAGGGTCTCGACCAGATGAAGGTCGACGCCGACACCGCCGATTCCGACGTCGACGACATCCTGTGGCAGGTGCCCTATCTGCCGATCGACCCCAAGGATGTCGGCCGCAATTACGAAGCCGTCATCCGCGTCAACAGCCAGTCCGGCAAGGGCGGCGTCGCCTACATCATGAAGGCCGACCACGGCATGGACCTGCCGCGACGCCTGCAAATCGAGTTCAGCCGCGAGATCCAGAAGATCACCGACGGCGAGGGCGGCGAGGTCTCTCCCAAGGAGATGTGGGACGTCTTCGCCGACGAATACCTGCATCCGATCCGCCCGCTCGAGCGGATGCGCCAGAAGGTCGACGCCTCCGAGATCGACGGCGGCGACGACCACATCACCGCTGTGGTCAAGGTCGACGGCGCCGAGAAGGAGATCTCGGGCAGCGGCAACGGACCCCTCGCGGCATTCGTCGACGCGCTGTCGACCGTCGGATTCGACGTCCGCGTACTGGATTACGCCGAGCACGCACTCACCGCGGGCGGCGACGCCAGCGCGGCCGCCTACGTCGAGACCGAGGTCAACGGTGAAACCGTGTGGGGCGTCGGCGTTGCGTCGTCGATCACGACGGCGAGCCTGCGTGCCGTGGTGTCCGCAGTCAATCGCGCCTACCGCGTGACCGCTTCGGCTCCAGTGGAGACCGATGCCGCCCCACGTACCTGGGCGCCGTAAACCTTTCTCTCACCGATGAACTCACGGTGACGCGGGTACCCCCCGCCGTCGCTGTGTCAGGCAATGGGCCGAAACTCTCGTCAAGCGGGCGATCCCCGCGCGCGAGGTTTCGGCCCATTCCGTCTGCGCGACACTCGTAACCGACGTGAGCCCGTGTCCGAAGTCGACCCTGTGGTTCGGTTCCACCCTCTGTAGTTCGGCTTCACCCCGTAGTTCGGCTTCACCCTGTAGTCCGGTTCCACCCTGTAGACCCGTGTCACCCTGTAGTTTGTGAGACGGCAGCTGTGGAGAGCGTCGCGAAGGTGGTCGGTGTGATGACAGTTCGACGCCGAACCAAAAACCCTGCCCCATGACCGGCCTCGACACGCTCGGAAGGCGTGCACGCGCCGGCCTGACACAGACCATCGGCGTGCTGTTCGGTGCCGGGGCAGCAATCGGCCTGACGCACATCGGAGCCGCTCCACAGATCTCAACGTCATCGGTCGCGACCGTTCTCATCGGCCTCGGCGGCGCGGTGTTCGGCACACTTGCAGTGATCTTTTCGTTGCTGTTCCTCGTAGTCCAATGGGTGGCAACCACTTTCACACCCCGACTGACGCTCTTCCGGGACGCTCCCATCGTCTGGCGTACAGCCGCCGTGGCAATGAGCGTCATCGTTTTCTGCATCACCGCGATCCTCGCGTCGGGCAGCCGGGACACGATCTCGGCGAGTGTTCCGCTCGTGGCGGTCGTGGGTACCTTGGCCGTGCTTGTGCTGTTGCGCGTGGTACTGGCCAATGCCCTTGCCGCAACCCAGATCTCGCCGGTATTGACGACGATCTGCGAACACGGTCAGCAATCGATTGTCGCGACGTACCCCACGAGCGACGACCTCGACCCGCAGCAACCCGTCGACTCCACTGCCGAACCGCACAGCATCCCGTGGTCTCGCAATCCGTTGGTACTGCAGCGATTACACGTCGAGAGGCTGGTTCACCTCGCCGAATCCGCTGACGCCGTGATCGTCATGGAGCAGACGGTCGGGTCAACACTGCGCGCAGGCGCTACGCTCGCCCACGTGTACGGTCCTGCCGCACAAAGGAACGGCAACGGCGACAGCGACAGCGACACCGGAGAGATCGATACCGGAGCCTTCTTCGCTGCGCTCGACACCGGGCCGGAACGCACATTCGACGGCGATTCGCTCCTGGCATTCCGCCTCATCGCCGATATCGCACTCCGTGCCATGTCGCCTGCGATCAACGATCCCGCGACCGCGGCGCAGGCGGTCGACCAGATCGAATTCCTGTTGGTATCCGCGACGTCTATCGACGAGAGCGCGCGGCGCTGGCGCGATGCCGGTGGTCATCTCAGGCTCGTGGTCCCCCGACCGTCGTGGACGGACATGCTCGTCGTCGGATTCGACGATGTCATCGCAGCCTCGCTCGAATCCCCATTGATGCTCGCCCGACTCGACGCGGCACTCACTCGCGTATCGACCGTCGCGGCAACCGTCGAACAACGTACGCAACTCGCGCGACGACGCACGTGGGTCGCACAGGCGCGGGCCGACCGATTCCCCACCCTCGATCAGTGAACCTCTGCGTTTCGTGGTGTGAACCGACTTCGGATGCGCGACAGTTGAAGTCATGAGTGAGGCGACCACCGGAACCGGACAGCAGGACTCGACGCGAGTACCCGTCGGGAAACTACTCGCACTCACACCTGTCGCCCTACTCGTGGGTGTCGTATGTGCCCTGCTGCTGTGGGGAATCTCGGCCGTCGCCAGCACTCTCGAACACTTCCTCTGGCACACCGTGACGTCGTGGCTGGGCATCACCGACAGCACCTGGTGGTGGATTCTGCTCGTGCTGACCATCGCGGGCGTTCTGGTGGGACTGGTGATCCGATTCGCTCCCGGCCACGCCGGAGATGATCCCGCGACGCAGGAGTTGGTGTCCACACCGATCGCCGTCGGTGCAACCCCCGGCCTCGCGATCGCGGCGATCCTGGCGCTGGCAGGCGGCGTCAGCCTCGGTCCGGAGAGCCCGATCATGGTCATCAATGCGGCGATCGTGGTGGCCGTCGGTGTGCGCCTGATTCCGAGGATCGACCAGACCCAGTGGATGGGCCTCTCAACTGCTGCGACACTCGGCGCACTGTTCGGAACCCCGGTCGCCGCGGCCCTCATGCTGTCGGAGGCCAATCCCGGCGATCAGCGAATTCCCCTGTGGAATCGCCTGTATTTGCCCCTGGTCGCGGCGGCTACCGGATCGTTCGTCATCCTGCGCTTCACCGACCTCACGATGTCGATCGACCTACCGGAGGAAAAGGTTGGCAGCATCATCGACACCTTGATCGCCGTCGGGGTAGCCGTGGTCATCGCCGCATGCGGTGTTGTCGCGGCCTTCGTGTTCGATCCGCTGCACCGCGTGCTGCATCGCTCGCTACGAGACCCCATCATCCGGTTGACATTGGTGGGAGCGATCCTCGGCGGCCTCGGCATCCTTGGCGGAACGATCACGCTGTTCAAGGGCCTCGATCAGATGAAGGAACTGCCCGACCGGATCGGGACCACGACCGCCCTCGGGTTCTTCGCGTTCGCAGGCATCAAGATGTGTGCCATGCTGTTGGCCAGCGCGGGCGGCTTCCGTGGTGGTCGCATCTTTCCGTCTGTCTTCGCCGGTGCCGCAGCGGGATTCGGCATGCACGTGCTGTGGCCGTCGCTTCCGTTGACGATCACGGTGGCCGCGAGCATCGTCGGGATCGTCGTCGCGGCAACACGGAACGGCTGGATCAGCCTCTTCCTCGGACTCGCTGTTGTGCCGCAACTCGATCTGTTGATACCGCTCCTGTTCGCGACGCTGGCCGCGTGGCTTGTCGTGGCCAATGCCCCCGAATTGCGTGCGAAGCCGGTCGACGACCCGAGCCCCGACGCGGCAGGGAGCACCTGACGCGCACTGCGTACGGCCAGCCATAGTCCCCGCAGCCATTGTCCTCAGCTGCGTTTTACAGAAGGCGCCACTCGCGGGCACGGTCGACGGCGGCGCGGCGTGTCGATACCCCCAACTTGCGGTAGATCGACTGCTGGTGTGTCTTCACGGTGTTCACCGACACGAAGAGGTCCGCGGCTATCTCCGCCGACTTGTACATCGTTGGCAGATAACGCAATACGGCGAGCTCCCGCTCGGTGAGCGGGTCCGATGGAGTCGCAGGTCGAATCGTTGCGGCCCCATCGGCAGCTGTCAGCCGTACGAGAAGTGCCCGATCGAGTTCTGAGGGTTCAGCGTTCAGATGTCGATAGCGCGCCAGCAGAACAGTGATCTCCTCGCTGTGAGCCACGAAGGGCCGCAGCGCTCCGATCGGAGCCGCCGCATCGATGGCCTGCCCCATCCGCTCCAGTGCGATCGAGTCCAACCTGAGCCGATCCGCCGCGATCGCTGACAACAGCGCGGCCTCGACGACGAGCGTGCGGTGGGCCGCATACCGAGCCGGCGTACCCAGAAGGTCGAACGCGGCGCGTGGTTCATGCTGCGCGAGGAGGACTTCCGCACGCGCGATGGTGACGAGTTCGGCACTGAATTCGCTCGATGAAGAAGAGGTCGATGCGGGCAGCCCGGTCAGGATCTTCTCAGCGGAATCGACGTCGTCGCAGAGTAATTCGACGCGGGCCAGCGAGACCGCAACCCAGTGGTCGAGCAGAGGGAGTCCAGTGCAACTCGCGCTCAGCGCACGGAGGCGGCTCGCCGCCGCTCGCGCGGTATGCAGTTCACGCCGCGCGAGCGCAACGCCGACGGCCGCGATCTGAAGGACCACTGTCGCAGGCAGATCAGACCCGTGGAGAACGAGGTCGAAGCCGGAGTCGATGCACTCGCTTGCGGCGTCGAGTTCGTCTGTCTCCAGGTGCACCAAAGCGGAGGCGGCGTTGGCCGCAAGCAACTGGGGTTGCTGTGTCCAACCGCGTCGAACACCCAGTCTCGCGAGCATGTCGCTTCGACGTCCCGCTTCCGGGAGGTCACCCGCGATGACATCCAGTAGAGCCAGGTAGGCATGCGCCGCAGCCGAGGTGAGTGCCACCCCGGCACGATCAGCCTCGACCCGCACATCTTCCAAATGCACACGAGCACGGTCGAATTCGCCGCGAAGAACGAGGCTGATGGCTACGTTGGTCCGGCCGATGACCGCGTACGCACCTACCGCGGGCAGCTCGTTGCGCGATGCCCCGGTCGCGACGGTCAGCACTTCGTTCGCACTCTCGTACAGTTCCACGGGTGTGAAGACCCGAGCTGCGACCATCCGCGCCAGCGCGACGATGACCTGGGCCCATCGAGGTGGTTCGACGCCGCTCGCCAACAGCGCGGTCTCGGCATCCAAGGCGTTCTGGCGCATGGTTACGAAGTCCCGAGAATGATGCGCCACAACACTTGCCGCGAGAAGCACCTCCGGTCGCGGATCGCGTTCGACGACGTCGAGCGCAGGAGCCAACGCCGCCGCCAGCTCACCCCCGTGGATCGTCAGGATCAGTGGGAGTGCCGATTTTCCCACCACCTTCGCCACCGCGAGCCAGTCGCCCGCCGCGACCAGATGCCTGATCCCGGGGATGAGCTCACCGCTGTCCAGGTACCACTGTGCCGTCCGCCGATGGAGCGTCGAAATCTCCTGTGGGCGTTCAATAGTGAGTCGGTCGCGGAGAAACTCGCGTAGAAGGGGGTGATAGCGGAACCATCCGGCTCGGCCGGTCAATCGCACCGTCAACACGTTTCGCGCAACCAATTGTTCGAGAATCGCGCGGCTGTCAGCACGTCCGGTCAAGGCCTGCGCGAGATCCGCACAGACAACGGGCGTCACACTTGTGGCGAGCAGGAACTCACGATCGGAGCTGGCCACCCTCGCAAGTACCTCTTCGAGTAGATACGACGCCACCAGCTTGCCACCGCCGCCGAAGCCCGTCAGTGCCGCATGCACATCACCTCCGTATTCGACTGTGGCACTGAGCAAGGCCAACCGGATTCCGGCGGGCCAGCCTTGCGTCCGGTTCATCAGACGCTCCCGGCTCTCCGGGTCCAGCCCGAATCCGATGCGTGCACACAGATCTTCAGCTTCGCCTGGCGTGAACGCCAGTACGGCGGCATCGATCTCGCGAAGCCTTCCCATCACCTGCAGACGGCGCATCGGGATTCGCGGTTCCACGCGTGAGATGAGAACCAGATGCACTGTCAGAACGCCACACTCGATCACTCGGTGGATCGACTTCAGAAGGTCCACCGACGTGAGGCGATGGAAGTCGTCGATCACCAGCGTCACAGTCTCTGGTAGAGACGACAGGGCATCAACCAGACCCGCCACGTCAGAATCCCCGAATGCGGGTCCGGGCATGAACTCGGCGATCCGCGCTTCGTCGGCCACGACCGGAAGCATTCGAAGTGCCACGATCACGTCATGCCAAAACGCCGCAACGCCTACGCCTTCGCCCGCGGCGAGCCATGCGGTCCGATCGAGCCGATGTACGCTTTGCGCCCAAGCCGCGACAGCAAGAGTCTTCCCGTACCCGGCCCCGGCACACACCAAGGTCACGTCGCCGCCCCGTGCAGCGTCGAGCATCTCGTCGATGCGAGAACGCACCACAAACCCGGGAGGTAATGACGGTGGCGCGAAACGCAGACTCAGAATCGGCGGAGCTGCCGCGATTGTGTCTACTTCGAGTGCGTCGGGTTCACCCTCGCCGTCCTGACCGCTTCGTGGGGAGGGTACCGCGCCTTTCATGCACTGAATGGTACGACGACCAGCGCGAATGCGACGGGCGAATATTCCTCGCGAGGTCGCGCACGAGGTGCTGACCCCCTACGACGTGCGGTTCATTTCGCTCTGGGACTGTCAGTCGAATCGACTACGGTTGCAGCCGCGTCATCGCCGACGGTCTCGGTCACGACGGTCTCGGTGACAACGATCTCGGAGCTTTCAGGACTGGCACTCTCGACGACAAGATCCTTGGCAACAACGCTCCCGGCGGCCACTCCGCGGCGCGCGGGAGCGATGGCGAATTCGAAAGCCGCCAGGATGAGGCACGCGACGACCACCACCCAGAAGACGACCATGCCTGTCGGGTAGTGCCAGAACATAAGGACGAACGCAGCGATTATCGGGACCCCGAGACGCACGACGTACCGCAGCCGCCACAGTTGGACCTCC
This sequence comes from Gordonia sp. 852002-50816_SCH5313054-c, assembly GCF_001665925.1. Taxonomy (NCBI): domain Bacteria; kingdom Bacillati; phylum Actinomycetota; class Actinomycetes; order Mycobacteriales; family Gordoniaceae; genus Gordonia; species Gordonia sp. 852002-50816_SCH5313054-c. Next base: position 179,945 of record NZ_LZTE01000025.1, on the reverse strand, counting down.
ACCATCGACGCCGAGCGTTGCTTTCGACGACGATCGACCGATTCGAATCCCCCGGCGATGACACGTCGAGTGGCGGCCGCGGCACGAGTTCCGCCTGCGAAGAAGCCCACAAGTGCCAAGACGAGTCCGAGCACCGCCACCGCACGAAGGGCAGTGCGCAGCGGACTGATCACGGTGTCGAAGATCGCCTGGGCGGCGGCGGGAGACAAGACGTCTGCAGGCACGTTGTTCAGGTAGATCGTGCGACCGACGATGATGCCGATTGCCAACACCAGCATCGCGCCGACGACCGCGATCCCGATTGCTGTCAGGGTTCGGATACGGCGACCGACTCCCGCGAGTCCGATCGCAGCGAGAGCGACAAGAATCGCAAGCCACGGCAGCACGGTGGCGACCTTGTCGAGCGACCTCACGAGGTTCTGCGCCCGAGCGAGTTCCTTGGACTGCCAGACGACGAACTGCTTGTTCACCACGGGGATCTTGTCGGCGAAGGCGAACCCCTGCGCACTCAGCCGCTGCTTCACCTGGGTGATGATCGGCCCGAGCTCGATGCTGATCGATCCGTTGGTCGTGTCGACATTCACCGCGCCATGCTGCGTATCACCGGTCACCGCCGCAACAACAGCATCGTGCGCTTCGCGATTGGCCGTCGTCCACAGCGCAGCGAACTGATCAGAGCCGACGAACTGCGCCACCGTGTTGTGGATGAAGCTCTCCGCCTGTGCGCTGATCACCGGAGCGAGTCCGGTGATCGCCTGATCCACCCGGGGACGATCGGCCGGTGTGAGTTGAGTCAGTTCGTTGAGCGCATTCGACGTCACCTCTTCGATGTTCGCCTGCTGATTGATCTCGTTCGTGATCGAGTTGGTGACCTGTTGCTGCACAGCGGGATTCGATGCCAGTGGTGCGACGGTCGATACGTAATGATCGGTGTCGAGGATCTGACTCCTGACGTACCGCGTGGTGACCGACAGCAGCGTGAGTACCGCACACAGTATGACCAGCGCGACGACGCCGATCATTCGCCAGTTGATCCGCCGACGCTTGGACTCCTTGCCGACATCCGACGGTTGCCCCGACTTGATCTCGGCGATCTCGACGCGCAGACGTTCGAGTTCGGCTCGTTCGTCTGCGTCGAGACCGCGTCCCGATTCGCCTTCCGCGCTCACGACCGTCTCGGGCATGCGCGTCACCGCTCGTCGGCGACAGCCGCAACCGCGCCTGCCCGAATCGCGTCGACGAACACGCGATGATCCTCGTCATTCCTTTTCGCATAGCGCGATGCGAAACGCCTTACAGCCCTATCGAATTCGTCGTCGTCGCCGAGATAGTTCGCTATGGCAACCGCATCGCCCGACCGACCGTGACCGTAGGCGAGGACTCGACCGCACGCTCGCCCGTAGACCTCGAGACCCCGTGGGTCCAGACCCTCCACGACGATGGAGCCCTTTGCATCCCGAAGCTGCCTGAGGTAGAGATCACGCCGAACACCATCAGCTCCTGGACCTCCGGACCACCCCAGGAACACGTCGCTGACAGCTTGCGTAAGGCGCTGTCCCTCCACCACCCGCCTGCCCTCGTTGTCATATTTCGGACCGTCGAGATACCGTGCGAGAACTGATTTTTCGGCTTGCTTGGCCTGGAGCAGCAGCACATCGGATTCGTCTCGTCCGACCATCAGCAAGACCCACGCCTGAGTTCCCACGCTGCCAACCCCGACCACCTTGCGCGCCATGCGGACAAATGTGAATCTGTCGAACAGCACGCGGTAGTGGGGAGCGAGCGTCGCGCGAAGAGCGTCGACACGATCGGCAAGCTGACCGTACAGACGCGCTGTGACCTCCGCGTCCCACAGTTCTTCGATGGGCACGATGAGCGGAGGTTGGCTGACGAACTGCAATTCACCGTCGACGGTGGTGGTCAGCTTCTTGAGCGCAGACAGGCCGTCACGCGTCCACGCCTTGTCGATCTGCTTTCGCACGTTCTTCGCGGTCGATGAATCGATGAGATCGCGGATGTTCACCAGTTTTCGAGAGGGCTCGGCGCGTCGATACCAGCCGTCCAACGTGTCGAGTCCCGCGAGCGACGCGATGGACTCCCTGTACTCACGGGCACATGCACCGGCGATCCGCTTGGCGGTCTTGTTGTCGAATCCGTTGCCGCGTGCCGCAACCACGAGACTCGCGGCCAAGCGCTTCACGTCCCATTCGAACGGCCCAGGGTAGGTTTCGTCGAAGTCGTTGACGTCGAACGCCAGTTTGCGCTCAGGCGTGGCGAACAACCCGAAATTGGACAGATGCGCGTCGCCACACAGTTGCACGGTCAGGCCTGAGTTCTCGGTTCGAGCCAGGTCATCGGCCATGACGAGCGCTGCCCCGCGGTAGAAGGTGAAGGGAGAAACAGCCATTCGCCCGTATCTGACCGGAACGAGTTCCGGAACCCGGGTGCGCGCCTGATCTTGGAGTAGACCGATCGGGTCACGGCCCGATTCGTCGCCGAGGTCGCCGATGCCGCTGAGCGGCAACCGCTCCCGAGCCTGCAGCCCCAGATAGACACTCTCGGCACGGGTCCTGCGGCCAGGGCCGTCATAGCACGTCGCCGCGTCCGCGGGATCGACCACGCTCGTCATCGCCGTCACCTTCCTTGCGCCGCGTCAGATCTCGTCGGTCTCAGGACTCCACGCCGCCAACGCCCAGATTCCGACGATCGAGAGTGCGATCAGAGTGATCGACCACCACGGGTAGTACGGAATCCAGAGGAAGTTGGCTATCACGGAGAGTGACAAGAGCACGATCGCGAGCACCCGTGCAAATGTCTTTCCGAAAAACACCGCAATACCCGTCGCAGCGACGATGAGGCCGATGATCAGGTGGATCCAACCCCACGTCGTCAGGTTGAACTTATAGATGTAGTTGGTTCCTACGACGAAGACATTGTCAGCCGCGATGGCCGAGACACCCTGGAGGAACTCCAGTATCCCGACGACGAGCAGCACGCAGCCACTGACAATGGATAGCCCGCCTGCCCAACGCTGCTTCGTGGAAGGTGATGAGGTGGTCATGAAATTCCTACTCGTTGTTATCGATGTGGCTGTTAACGATGTGGTTGGAAATGAACACTGACGGATCGGCCGATTCTCAGAGACCGAGGATACGTCGCTTCTCCGATTCGAATTCCGTTTCGGTGAGAACACCTGAACTTCGAAGCTCACCGAGTTTCGTCAATGCAGCGATTCGGTCATCCGGCGCTGTTGTCTGTTCGGTGGGAACCGGCGGTTGCGGGTTCTGGACGGGCGCGGCCGCGTAGGCCTGGGGTGCTGCCTCGGCCGACCGTCTGGCCCACCGCTCGCCTTGACGACGCGACACCCTGTTGGACACCGCGGTTGCAGTCCCTGCAACCGCGGCCGTTCGGGCGACCCCGCGTAATAGTCCTGGCATGGCTGGTACCTGCACTTTCTCACTCGAGTGGTTCTCAGTTGAATCGATCGGGCATAACGCTTCAAGCAGAGCCCTGCGGTCAGCCCGACGTCGGTCAGTCGGTTGTGCCGAGGGCCTCGAGAATGGCATTGACGGGAATCCGCCCGGACGCGACCAGTTGAGCGCCGGCTCGCCGCAGGTCAGTGGCGAACGGAGCAGCCCACACGTTCTCGTAGACGACGAGAACGCCGAGGCAGCCGTCCGCCAGCACCGACGCCGCGTCGGCGAGGTCCTGATCGTCGAGCAGTCCGCTCGACGCCTCTGCGAGGACATTGGCGTCCAGATCAGCACCGACGTCGAGATCCGAGACCGCAAGCGCAGCAACACTATCGCCGTCTCGTCGGATCACTGCGAGATCCAGCACGCTGATCACATTTCGATCGACAAGATCGAGCAGGTGTATCAGCGCCGAGCCGTCTGGATTGTGATCGGCGGGAAATTCGACGAGAAGGTAATCGATAGGCCCCGTTTCCACATCGACGGGCACATCGGCAGAGGTTTCGGTCATATTCCCGATGCTGGCATCAATAGGATGCGACTACATCACCCGTATCGGGTGAGACATACGCTGATGATGAGCGCTCATACGATTCGAATGACTGAAATCACGGGTCGATCGTCGAGTCTTAGACCATGACGACATCGAAACCCCTTACCGGTGATACCGCGAGCTTGGCAGCGGAGGCCTACGTCTATATGTATCCCCTCGTCATCATGGAGGTCAGCCGTCGACAACAAACAGCACGGGGATCCTCGGGCAAACCGGGCTTCGGAGCCTCGAACGCCTTCCACCACATGCGGGCGTTTCCGACTGCGGATTTCCGCGCTATCGTCCGTCCGAATTTCGACACGCTGTACTCGTCCGCCTGGCTCGACCTGACCGGTGGAGCAGTCCTGATCGAACTTCCCGACAGCGACGGTCGCTACTACATGCTGCCACTACTGGACATGTGGACCGACGTGTTCGCGGTTCCGGGATCCCGTACGACGGGAAACACAGGCACGCGAATCATGGTGATACCACCGGGATTTGACGGCGATGTCCCCGACGATGCCCTCATCATCGAGGCCCCGACACCGTACGTGTGGGCCATCGGTCGGTCGCAGACCAACGGCCCGAGCGACTACGACGCCGTCGGCAAGTTCCAGGACGGCTTCACCATCACTCCGTTGGGCGGCCCGACCCGACCAGAGTCGAGCACTCCCATCGACCTGGACACCGAACCACTGCGCATCGTCGCGGAACTGTCTGCTCCTGAGTTCTTCACACTCGCAGCAGAGGTTCTGACAACTACGCCACCGCACCTCACGGATCAGTCCGTGCTGGCGCGTATCGCTGCAATCGGGATCGTCCCCGGACTGGAGTTCGACACATCGGGATTCGACGAGGCCGGCCTCACGGCACTCGAGTCGGGCATCGCGTCGGCGAGGAAGAAGCTGCCTGACATCTCCGGCCTCGGTGATCGCGTGAACGGCTGGCAGATCATGTCGCGATCGGTCGGCGTCTACGGCAACGACTATTTTCAACGAGCACAGCTCGCGCTGATCGGGTTGGGTGCCAACCCTCCCGAGGATGCGATCTATCCAGTCGTCGTGGCCGACGCCGACGGTCAGCCACTCGACGGGCACAACGATTACACAATCACGTTTCCCGCTGATGGCCTTCCACCCGTGAATGCCTTCTGGTCGGTCACGATGTACGACGCCGAGGGCTATCAGGTCGCCAATGAACTCGACCGGTTCGCGTTGGGCGATCGCGACGAACTGCGGTTCAACGACGACGGTTCGCTCGTCTTGTATCTGCAGCACGAGAATCCGGGTGGCGAGAAGACCGACAACTGGCTTCCCGCGCCACAGGCCGCGCTCGGCGTCACGATGCGCCTGTACGCTCCGCGCGCCGAGGTACTCGACGGGACATGGGCGCCGCCCGCTGTGCAGCGCGTGAAGCGCGCATCTCCAGACAGCGATGCCTGATCGGACGCCGCATCTCGACCACATCGATAGCGTCGAATCACTGTCTGCCGACCAAAACTGCGTCACCCGTACCAATTGTGAGGCCGACTACGATTTGCCTGGTCACAGCGACAACGCGCGCAACCGCGCGGACCATTGAGGCATGCAGATGCTAGTTCTCCTGGTCTCGGTGCTCGTCGCGTTGCCGCTCGTCGTCGCGGGGATCGGGGTTGTCATGGGTAAGGTCGCGGGCGCCGATCTCTGACCCTTGCCGGCGCGGCGGATCGTCGAACGCGAGTAGCGTGACGCGGGTGGAACGCATCGTCGTCGTTGGCGCGGACGCCGCCGGTATGAGTGCCGCTCATCAGGCACTTCGGACAGCAGAGGTCACCGCTCGCAGCGTCGAGGTGATCGCGCTCGAGCAGACGTCGGATACGTCGTACTCGGCATGCGGCATTCCGTACCTCGTCGCAGGCCTCGTCGACTCCGAGACCGATCTCGTTGCGCGCAGCGCCGCGCAACACCGGGAACTCGGCGTCGACCTCCGCATGGGAACGACGGTCACCGGAATCGACCGTGATCGGAAGGTCGTCTCGGTGACGTCGGAGTTCGACGAGTCGTCGGAGGTCGCCTACGACCAACTCGTCTTGTGCACCGGCGCCTCGGCGATGGTCCCGGACTGGGCGCGTGACGCGGACGGAACGCTGATCGACGGTGTCAATCCGGCGAAGACCCTTGAGGACGCGCGGTACTGGCTCGATCTGATTGCCGGCTCCGGCCGTCGAGGAGTCGTGGTCGGTGGCGGCTACATCGGCGTGGAGATGGCAGAGGCGTTGGCGGAGCGCGGATTCCAGACCACTCTCGCCACGCGCACCAGGGTGATGAGCAAGCTCGACCCGGAGATGAGCGACCGCATCGAAGAAGGAATGCGCGCCGCGGGCGTCACCGTCCTGACCGATACCGTCGTCGCGAGCGCCGACGCTGAGGGTGGCAGAATACGTTCCGTAACAACGGTTTCCGGCGACACAATCGAAGCCGACGTCGTGGTACTTGCGCTGGGCGTTCGGCCGTCGACCTCGCTGGGCGCCGCAGCAGGGTTGCCGATCGGCGTTCACGGCGGATACCTACCCGACGACCATCAGCGCGTCGCCGACGACATCTGGGCGGCGGGAGACTGCTGCGAGTCTCTCGACCGGATGACCGGGGAGCGAATCTTTGCACCGCTCGGAACACACGCCAACAAGCAGGGACGGGTGTGCGGTTTCAATCTGGGCGGCGACGAGAGTAAACGATTCGCCGGGGTGTTGGCGACGGCGATCACCCGATTCTCCTCCGGCCCAACCTATCTGGAGATCGCACGTACGGGAATGAACACCGAGGTCGCCGCGCGCTTCGGTCACGACGCCCTCACGCTGATCACCCAGAGCGACACCGCGAGCGGCTACATGGCCGAGGCCACCCCGATCACCGTGCTACTCACCGCCGACAAGTTGACCCGCCGCATCCTCGGCGCTCAGATCGTCGGCGGAGCGCAGTCGGGTAAACGTATCGACACCGTCGCCGCGGCGCTGTGGGGCGAGATGACCGTCGACGATCTCGCCGAGATGGACCTCGCGTACGCCCCGCCGTTCGCAACCGTCTGGGAGGCAGTGCAATTGGCCTCTCGGCGGGTGTCCGAACGGATCTGACCCCGGGGGGCCGCTTCCCGCTCACCGATTTCCTTGCGGCTTATTGAATTCAATAAGCGCGAGGGAAATGGGTGAGCGGGAAGGTCGACGTCGATCTGAATCGGTGCGGAGTGGAACCGCGCGGCCCGGCGCGGCGTCGAAGCTGCATGACGGATTCGGCGCTCCCCTCCACTCTCGGTCTCCCCGGCTACCCGCTCGATGAGTTCGGCCTGATCCGACGCGGCACCGCAAAGACAGCGGCATTCAGCGACAATGAGCTCTGCGCCGCAGTCGATCGTGGCCAGCTGATCAGGCTGGTACCCGGTGTATTGGTCCCGCGCACAGCCCAATTCGACGGCCATGCGGGCGCGCAGGCGTTGCACCGGCTCACCTCGATCGCAGTCGTCACGTCGGAGTTGAGCGGCGACACGCCGCATGTACTCAGCCATGCGTCGGCGGCGACGATGCACGGGCTGCGCATGCTCAAACCGAATCTCTCGCACGTGCACATGACGACCGGCCGCGCATCGGGGGGTTCGATTCGCAGCCTGCGCCCCCTGCACGGGGCGCCGCTCAGCGACGACGAGGTCACCGAGGTCGACGGCATCCGGGTCACGTCTATCGAGCGGACAGCGGTCGACGTCGCGTCGAGCGGCGACTTCGCGCAGGCACTGACCGTCCTCGAGGCGGCTCTGGCATTGGGCGCCGACCGGGCGAAGATGTCGGAGATCCTGGGCTCTCGACGTCGACGCGGTGCGCAACACGCTCGGCGGGCACTTCCCCTCGCGAACGGTCTCTCCCAGAGCGTCGGCGAATCATGGAGCAGTGCGCAGATGTACGAGGCGGACCTACCCGTTCCGCGTCAGCAGCACCGCTTCGTCTGCCCGTCCGGCACGTACGAGACGGACTTCGATTGGGACGGCAAACTGATCGGCGAGTTCGACGGTCTGGCCAAGTACGGCCGTCTGCTCCGCGAGGGCGAGTCGCCCGAGGACGCGGTGGTCCGCGAGGACGAACTCCGCGGCCTCGACACCATGGTGGTCCGCTGGATCTGGGCCACCCTCGAGCGACGTCTGCTCGCCGACCTTCTGCGCCCGTGGCTCGTCACCTACGAGATCATCCCGCCCCACCACGGTTCGCGCTCACCGGCTTACTTCCCGCTTATTGATTTCAATAAGCGGGAGGGAAACGGGTGAGCGGGAGCCCGCACGGCAGCGCGATTCATCCGTCGGACGTGCTCCCCGCGAGCACGAAGTCCCGAAAGCGCGACGCGACGTCGCTCAGTGGCCGACCGCGAAACCACGTCAGCCCGATCTCGCGCGTTTCACCCGCGAGTGGGATGAGTTCGACGCCGGGATGGCGCGCCGACTCCTCGACCGGCACCAGTCCGACGCCGAGCCCCGCGGCGACGAGGCCGGACACCGTCGCGAGCTCCGACGATTCGAAGGCGATCGTCGGCGTGAGATCGTGTGCGGCGCAGATCTCGTCGAAGATCCGCCGCATGCCGTAGCCGTGCTGCATCACGATGAACTCCTCGTCTGCGGCCTCAGCGATACCTATGGTCTCCCGGCCCGAGAAGCGGTGATCGCGGGGTACCACGAGCGCGAGTTCTTGTTCGGCGACGCGCGCCCAGGCCATGTCGGTGCGCATAGGGCGGGGGGCGACGATCGCGAGGTCGGCGTCGCCGTCGACCACATGCCCGACGACGGTCGCCGCCGCATCTTGGGTCAGCGTGAAACGTGCCGATGGGTTCTCCACCCGGAACCGGCTGATGAGGTCGGGCACCAACCCCAGTCCGAACGAATGCAGGAACGCCAACCGCACCGCACCGCGGGCTGGAGCGCGCATCTCCTCGATCTCCCGACGTCCGGCTTCCAACTGCGACGCCGCGCGACGCGCCCTGTCGAGGTAGGCGCGTCCGAACCGGTTCAGCACGAGGCGTCGACCATCGCGGTCGAAGAGCGGCACGCCGAGGTCGCGTTCCAGACGACCCAGGAAGCGCGAGAGCGTCGGCTGCGACGAATGGACCCGGTCGGCGGCCGCGGTCAGGTTCTCTGCCTCGGCGATGGCGATGAACCACCGCAGGTCGTCGTACATCTGGCCATTCTAGCTGTGGTTATTCATTACTGAATGACTCAGTGGTCAAACATTCATTTCCTAATGACCACTGCGCGGCTCAGACTCGATGGAGTGACAGCAACCGTCCTCCCCGCGACCCCCGACCGCGCGCCCGTCAAACACTCCCCCGGCTCGCCCGGATACCGACGTGCCACACTCTCGCTGTTCGCCGCCGGGATGACGACGTTCATGGCGCTGTACTACGTGCAGGGCCTGCTGCCGCAACTCTCGTCGCACTTCGACGTCTCGCCGACGACGTCGGCTCTGGCCGTCTCGCTCACGACCGGCCTGCTCGCAGTTGCGATCATCCCGGCCAGCGCGCTGTCGGAGCGTTATGGCCGGGTGCGACTCATGGTCGGGTCCGCAGTTGCCGCCTCGGTCATCGGACTCCTGCTTCCGTGGGCGCCGTCGATCGAGTTACTCCTGGCCGGCCGCGCCCTGCAGGGACTGCTGTGCGCCGGAGTGCCCGCCGTCGCCATGGCGTATCTGGCCGAAGAAGTCGACGGCATGTCGCTCGGCGGTGCGATGGGGCGCTACGTCGCGGGCACTACGATCGGCGGTCTCGTCGGACGGCTCATTCCGGGTTTTGCTGTCGACTTTGTGTCCTGGCAGTGGGCACTCGAGATCGCCGCGCTGGTGTCTCTTGCATTCGCGATTGCGTTCTGGCGCATGGTGCCCGGCTCACAGTTCTTCACTCCACAGCCAGTCTCGCTGCGCACGACCGGGCGCAATCTGGTTGCGCACCTTCGTGATCCGGGTCTGCTGTCGCTCTTCGCCCTGGCCTTCGTGCTGATGGGCGGCTTTGTCACCGTCTACAACTTCATCGGATATCGGCTTCTGGGTGGACCTTTCGGACTGCCGGCGGGAATCGTCGCGGCAATCTTCTTCATGTATCTGGCGGGTACGGTGTCGTCGGCGTGGGGCGGCAGACTGGCCGACCGGCTCGGTCGACGCCGGGTACTCGTGACTGCGACGTCGATCATGCTTGTGGGATTGTTGATCACGATTCCGGATCATCTGTGGTCGGTGATCGTCGGGCTATTCCTGTTCACCGCAGGGTTTTTCGCCGCGCACTCGGTGGCAAGCGGTTGGGTGTCCGCACGGGCGACCGAGCATCGCGCCGAGGCGTCGTCGCTGTATCTCTTCCACTACTACCTCGGCAGCTCCGTGGTCGGTGCGCTCGGCGGCCTGATGTACTCGGCATTCGGCTGGGCGGGGGTCGCGGTGTACGTCGGAACGCTCACCGCCGCAGGGGTTCTGCTCGCGGCGCTTCCGCGCCGTCGACGTTCGGCGTAATGCGCTCAGGCGCCGTACCGAGCAGCCGCGGCAGCGAGGGCGTCGACCACCGAAGTCACCGCGCGACGCGGTCGCGGCCTGGTCAGCGCCTCGTACACGCGCGCCGCCCGAACACCCTGCAATTCAAGTGGTTTCACTCCGGGATGGCGTGATGCGTGACGCGGCATCAAGGCGATTCCCTGACCAGCCGCGACGAGTGCCTCGATGGTCGTGAAGTCGAGCATTCGCTGCGTGACTCTCGGCGCAACGCCTGTGATGGCCGAGATCGACAGCAGCACATCGTCGACGGGAAAGCCGCCCTCGACGCTGATCCAGTCATGGTCTGCAAGCTCGGTGACCGCGACCGAATCACGCTCTGCAAGAGACGAGTTGCGCGATACGACGACGTCGAGCGGCTCGCGCATCAACTCGGTGACGCGCACACGCGGCGAACTGACAGGTGGCGTGCGCTCGTCTCGGTGTGTCACCACGACGTCGAAGTCGGCGAGAGCGGGCGGAGCGTCGGGGTAGCCGACGTCGAGGTGCGACGCGTCGATCTCGATCGCATCGGAGGCCGCACGGTCGAGGACGGTCGGCAAGAGGAGTGTCGCGCCAGAGGGGAACATCGCGAGCCGGACCCGCGATCGACCCGAGCGGTACGCGGCCATCTCCTCCTGTGCTCGCTCGACCGCAGCGATCACCTCGTCGGCGCGCAGCACGAGAGCCTGCCCCGCCGAAGTCAGTCGCACCCGCCGACCATCGGCCTCGAGCAACTCGACGCCCGCCTCCTTGGTGAGCACCTTGAACTGCTGCGAGACGGCCGACGGCGTCATGTGCATCGCGTCGGCGACCGCCCCAACGGAACCGCGGTCGGCGAACTCCCTCAGCAGCCGCAGGCGCTTGACGTCCATGAAGCGATGCTACGACGACGCTTGGTCATGCGGCCTTGATGCTTAACGATTCCGCGACACGTAGCACCTCTGTTTCTGGCGTCCGTCACGGAATAAATGGACCACGGTCCGGTTATATCTGACATGACCAAGAAAATCGGCTTCCTGTCCTTTGGACACTGGTCGGCGTCTCCGGGTTCGCAAGCCCAGACGGCGTCAGATGTCTTGCATCAATCCATCGACCTCGCCGTTGCCGCCGAAGAGCTCGGCGCAGACGGCGCGTACTTCCGCGTGCACCACTTCGCACGCCAGCTCGGCTCACCATTTCCGCTGCTCGCAGCGGTTGGCGCAAAGACCAACAGCATCGAGATCGGCACCGGCGTGATCGACATGCGCTACGAAAATCCCATGTACATGGCCGAGGACGCGGGCGCAGCCGACCTCATCTCCGACGGTCGACTCCAACTCGGCATCAGCAGGGGATCCCCCGAGCAGGTGATCGACGGGTACAAGTACTTCGGGTACGTCCCGGCCGAGGGTGAAACCGACGCCGACATGGCACGCCAGCACACCGACGTCTTCCTCAAGGTGATCGAGGGCGCGGAGTTCGCACAGCCGAACCCGCGGCCGATGTTCCCCCACCCGCCGGGCATGCTTCGCATCGAGCCCTACTCCGAGGGTCTGCGCGACCGCATCTGGTGGGGCGCGGGCAGCCGGGCCACCGCAAAGTGGACGGCCGAGAAGGGCATGAACCTCATGAGTTCGACGCTGCTGACCGAGGACACGGGCATCCCGTTCCACAAGTTGCAGGCCGAGCAGATCGAGCGCTTCCGCGACGCGTGGGAGAAGGCCGGCCACACTCGCGAGCCACGAGTTTCAGTGAGCCGCAGCATCTTCCCGCTGACCACCGACATGGACCGCGCCTACTTCGGACGTGATCGCAACGACCAGGATCAGGTCGGTCACCTCGAAGGCGGACTGGCACGGTTCGGACGTAGCTACGCCGCAGAGCCCGACAAGCTCATCGAGGAGCTGCGCGAAGACGAGGCCATCGCGGCCGCCGACACGCTGCTGCTGACGATCCCCAACCAGCTCGGCGTCGAATACAACGCCCACGTGATGGAGTCGATCCTCAACGACGTCGCTCCCGCACTCGGCTGGCGGTAACGCTCCGCTGGCGGCAATACGCCTCTGACCCAACGCCGACGGCACCGACTTCCGGTGCCGTCGGCGTTTTGCGTTGTGGGCTGCGATCCTTCGACGCCGTCAGCGCGCCGGCGCGGCGATTTTATGAAGCTGTCCTACATCTTTAGTGCACTTTATTTCGATTGTGCTTCACTCCCGAAGCCTCGAACATGAGTACATGACAACGCGCGACCGCATGCTGGCACTCACCGTCGTCGTGCTGTGGGGTTTGAACTTCATCGCGATTCGCCTGGGCCTCAACCACTTCCCTCCGTTCTTCTTCGCCGCACTCCGGTTCGCGGGCATGGCCGTGCCGGTGGTGCTGTTCGTGCGGTTCCCGCGAATGCAGATCAAATGGTTTCTGTTGTACGCGTTCGGATTCGGCGTCGGACAGTTCGCATTCCTTTTTCTCGCGATGAACATCGGAATGCCGACAGGCCTCGCGTCGCTGGTGCTGCAGACGTCGGCCCCGTTCACGGTGCTGCTCGGCGTCGTGTTCTTGCGGGAGCGACTCGTGCCGGCGCAGGTGGTCGGAATCGCAGTCGCAGTTGGCGGAATCGTTCTGATCGGAGTCGACCGCGCGGGCCACAGTTCGCTCGGAGTCGGCATCGTCGTTCCGATCCTTCTCACCGTTCTGGCGGGACTGTCCTGGGCATTCGGCAACATCGGAAACCGCCTCGCGTTGCCGCCGAACTCCGGTGATGCGCTGCGGATGACGCTGTGGATGTCGGTGGTGCCGCCGATCCCGCTGTATTTGCTGAGTCTCGCTGTCGATGGACCATCCGCGGGCTTCCACGCCATGGCCACACTCGGCTCCACGTCAGGTCTCATCGCGCTGGCTGGGCTGGCATATGTGGTGCTGCTCGGGACCATCGCCGGGTCAGGTCTGTGGACGTCGCTGATGCAGCGCTACCCGGCCAGCCGAGTCGCGCCGATGTCGCTGCTGGTTCCCGTCGTGGGGATCACCGCAGCGTGGCTCTTCCTCGGCGAGCAACCTACCTACGTCGAGATCGGCGGAGCCGCGCTGGTCATCGCCGGATGCGCGGCAGGAGCGCTCGCCGCCCCACGATCACGCGCCCACACCACACCCCCTCCCGTTTTCAGTCATTCCCACGGCGACTCCGCCGCAAAAGACCAGGTCGGAGTAGGCAGCGCCGCCGAAAATGACTGAAAACGGGGCGCGGCAACTAGCTCCCCATCCGAAAGCTCCGGCGCGATCGATACGTTGCCATCGATAGCCGCCCCGCTGCACATGGCGTCGTCGCAGGACGTCGTCACGACCGCAACTGTTAGACGCCCTAGTATTCAGTGGTCGAACCAGCATCAGGGGGTGGGCGATGAGCCCGCCGAGGGACGCACGAGGGGATGATCAACGAGATGTCGCACGCCGAAGGCTCACAGCCGTCATCGTGGCCGAAGTCCGATAGCCACGAAGACGACGAAAGCCGTCTCGACGCGCCGGTCGGTGCGGGTCAGCATCCGTCAGACGCTCCCCAACCGCCGCAAGCGCAGTTCGCGCCACCCGCCGCGCAGGTCAACTGGTACACGGGCCGCTCGGGCGAGACGCCACAGACGCCAGCACCGCCGGTCGCGCAGTACCTCCCGCCCGATCAGCATTTCGAACCACAGCAGCCGAGCCCCGCACCAGCCGCTCCCAACCCGACTGCGCCCGGCACGTCCTACCCGAATGCGCCTGCACAGCAGCCCACTCCCCCGTGGCCCCACCATCCCGAGCCCGGTCAGTACGGCGGCCTCTACGTGGGTGGCGCGCAACAGCCGGGAATGCACCCGGGTGCTCAATTCCCCGGAGGGCCCGGTGCCGGCAATCCGAATCAACAGGCAGCGATACCGTTTTCGGCGCGCGGAACCGGATGGCGTCGTGCACTGAGTACCGTGTCGGGCGGTCTGATCAATCTGGGCCAAAGCAAGTCGCAGCAACAACTCGACGAAATGGTCGCACGCATCCGTCGGCCGATGGCCGGCGATTTCCGCCTGGCGGTGCTCTCCCTCAAGGGTGGCGTCGGAAAGACCACGACCACAATCGGTCTCGGGTCGGCGTTCGCGTCGCTGCGCGGCGACCGGGTGATCGCGGTCGATGCGAATCCCGACTTCGGGACGCTCGGCCGACGTGTCCCGCAGCAAACCGGTTCGACTGTGCGCTCACTACTGAACGATCCGAACGTCACCCGATACGGCGACGTTCGGCGCCATACGTCGCAGTCCGCGAGCCGTCTGGAAGTGCTTGCATCCGAACGTGATCCGGCAGTATCGGAATCTTTCAGCGCCGACGACTACCTCGACGTCATCGGAATTCTGGAGAACTACTACAACATCATCATGACCGACTGCGGTACCGGTCTGTTGCACTCGGCGATGGAGGGGGTCCTGAGTTCGGCGACCGCTATCGTCCTGGTCACGTCACCGGCCGTCGACGGTGCCGAAAGTGCCGCAGCGACACTCGATTGGCTCAACGCTCACGGCTATCAGCGACTCGTCCAGCAAGCTGTCGTGGTGATCTCTGCGTCGAAGCCGGGAGGTGCGCCGATCGATCTGGACATGCTGACGCAGCGCTTCCTCGGCCGCACGCGGGCGGTGCAGATCATCCCGTTCGACGACCATCTCGCGACCGGTGCGCAGATCGACCTCGACCAGATGAATCGCGACACCCGCAATGCGTTCCTTGAACTCGCTGCGACAGTGTCTGATTCGTTCAACCCGGGCATGCCTCCCGCTGGTGCCGGAATCCCGGGATTCCAAGGACCGCCGCCCGGATATCAAGCACCTCCGCCCGGATACCAAGCACCTCCACCCGGCTACCAGGCGCCTCCTGCCGGGTATCAAGCACCTCCACCCGGATTCCAAGGAACACCGCCCGGCTATCAAGCGCCTCCTGCCGGGTATCAGGGTCCCCCGCCTGGATACCAGCCTCCGGCGGGCGCACAGGGGTATCCGACCGGGGAGTCCACCACCCCGCCGCAGCCGTATCCGGCTGCGGCGCAGAGTCATTACGAGCCGGCACCACCGGGATCGATCCCGCAGGCCGACGAACGCTTCTGAGTCAGCTCTCCGACTGGACGCCGCTGAGCTTTCCGAGCTGATCGGGGCAATAGGTCTGTGCCGCGAGGCCGACGACCTGGCCGGACTCGGCGTCGTCGAGTCCGTTGCCCACCTTGCGTATGGCGTCGAGGAGACCGTCGCCCGCCTTCAGATTCGCGCACACCTGCTTGCCCGCTGCAACCGCGGCGGCGTCGTCGGCGAAGCGCACGTTGAGCTGCTTCAGCCCCGCGAGGTAGAGCTGATCACCTTGCAGCGGTGACGCTTTCGCGGCGTCGGGAGTCGAGGAGCTCGGCGGCGTCGAATCGCTCTCGCCTCCGCCGCATCCCGCGAGTCCGACGACCACCGCGGCCGCCGCAGGGATCAGCATTGCCCTGATCCCCGTCGTCCTGATCCCCGTTGCCCCGATCACCGAGCGTCCACTTTTCGGCATCCTCACGCCACATCCCCCATGTAAAAACAGCTGAACTCGCCCCGAACCGTCGACCACTCTACTGATGCACGGTCCGCGTCAGCGCAGGGCGTCGGAAGCCACGGCGGTGAACCGCGAGATCGCTTGATCTGCAACAGAACTGAACGCAGCCATGTTGGCGAACCCGTGGATCAGCGCCCCCTCGCGCTGCAGCGTGACGGGCACCCCCGCGGCACCGAGAGCGTCGGCGTATGCGATGCCCTCGTCGCGCAGAGGATCGAATCCAGCAACTACCACGTGTGCAGGCGGTAGTCCTGAAAGGTCTTGTGCCAGTAGCGGAGAGACGCGTGGATCGGCTCGCTGGGCAGGATCGGGCACGTAGATGTCTGTGAAGTCAGCGATGCGCTCGGCGGTCAAGAAGTAGCCCTTCGAGAACTCGCGGGTTGAGCCGTATTCGCCGACGGAATCGGTCTTCGGGTAGAGCAAGAGTTGCAGGAGCGGCGTCACCTGCTCGCCACGAACTTGCTGCGCGATGACCGCCGCGAGGTTGCCGCCTGCGCTGTCGCCCGCCACGACGATCCGGTCGCTGGGGATACCCCAGCCCGGGGCGGCGGCGACCACACCGCGCCAGGCGGCGAGAGCGTCGTCGACCGCTGCGGGGAAGGGATTCTCCGGCGCGAGCCGATACTCGACCGAGACGACGTCGGCGCCGGTGTCGAGGGCGAGCCTGCGCGCCAGCGGGTCGTGACTCCTGCGACTGCCCGTGGTGAACCCTCCGCCGTGGAAGAACAGGATCAACCCGCGGCTCTCGACACCCGCGCGGTAGCGCGTCACCGGGATCGGGCCTGCCGGGCCGTCGAACTCCAAATCCTCCTCGACTGCAAGCACCGGGAGTTTTTCTGCGGTGAGCGCGGCGACCCGCGCCAAACCGCTGCGCGCCCTGCCGATCGTCGGGCCTCCCATGTCGGCATCCGGGAGGACTGCGGTGGCCACCGCCGCGGCCAGCATCTCGACGCTGACGTGGTCGCCGTCTGCGTTGACCGGACACCATCGCGACACTGCACCGAACACCTGCGGTGGTACGTGGCCGATGACTCGCAACAGCGAGCGAACGGGTCGTAGCGGCGGGGACAGCGTGGGATTGGAGGCGCGACTCACGGCCGCGAGACTACCCGCACGAGGGCGTGGTCTCGACAAGCTCAACCAGCGAAGAGACAGCTCAACCAGCGGGGGTGGTCTCGACAAGCTCGACCAGCGAGGGGGCGGCTCGACCAGCCGGGGGTGGTCTCGACAAGCCCGACCAGCGGGGGGCGGCTCGGCCAGTGGGGGTGGTCTCGACAAGCTCGACCAGCGAAGGGCAGCTCGACCAGCGCGATGCGGCCCGACCAGCGCGGGCGCTGCGCCCCGACGGCACGGCGTGGGGCGCTGTGAAAGACTCTCCCCATGCCCGACCGCGTCCCCGCTCCGGGTGGCTCGACCACCCGTGTCCCCCTTCGTACGTCGCTAGCCCTCGGAGCTGCGTCGGCTGCCCGCTGGGCGTCGCGCACCGCGGGGCGTGGCAAGGGATCGATGATCGGCGGCCTGGTCGCCGAAAAGATCGACCCGAACATCATGGGGCGTCTCGCCGCCGGAAAACGGACCGCGCTGATCACCGGGACGAACGGAAAGTCGACGACCACACGCATGACCGCCGCGGCCCTGGCCGAACTCGGCGAGGTCGCCACCCAGGCCGACGGCGCCAACATGGACGCGGGCATCATCGCGACGCTCAGCTTGCAGCGGACGGCGCCCGTCGCCGCACTCGAGGTCGACGAGTTGCACGTTCCGCACGTGAGCGACGCCGTCGACCCCGAGGTCGTGGTGATGCTCAACCTCTCACGCGACCAGCTCGACCGCGTCGGAGAGATCAACATGATCGAACGACGGCTCCGCGAAGGCCTGGCACGCCACCCCGATACGACGGTGATCGCCAACTGCGACGACGTCCTGATCACCTCTGCCGCGTTCGACGCTCCGAAGATCGTCTGGGTGGCTGCGGGCGCGAGCTGGGTCGGCGACTCGGTGAGCTGCCCGCGCACCGGCGAGCCGATCGCGCGCACCTCCGGCGACCCCACCGACCCGTCGATTCAGAGCGGCGTCGACTGGTATTCGACGGGCGATCCGACGTTCCGCCGCCCGACACCCCAGTGGTGGGTCGACGACGAAAAGATCTATGGCCCTGACGGATTCGAGGCCCCGATGACGCTGAGCGTGCCCGGCCGCGCCAACCGTGGCAACGCCGCGCAGGCCGTGGCCGCTGCCGTCGCGATGGGTGCCGATCCCGCGAAGGCCGTTGCCGCCGTCAGCACCGTCGGCGAGGTGGCCGGACGCTACGGCATCCACCAGGTGGGCAACCATTCCGTGCGCACGCTGCTCGCCAAGAATCCCGCGGGTTGGCAGGAAGCGCTCTCGATGATCGATCAGGACGCCGACGGCCTTGTCATTGCGGTCAACGGTCAGGTCCCCGACGGCGAGGATCTCTCCTGGCTGTGGGACGTGCGCTTCGAGGCGTTCGAGACGATGCAGGTGGTCGCGGCCGGCGAACGCGCCGCCGACCTGTCGGTCCGACTGCTCTACGCGGGCGCAGAGCACACCACCATCCCCGACACCATGAAAGCCATCGCCTCGTGCCCGCCCGGACGCGTCGAGGTGTTGGCCAATTACACGGCGTTCCGCGACCTCGGCGTCGCAATCGAACGCGCCGAGCGCGCACGGAAGGGACAGCAATGAGTACGTCGACTCTGCGCATCGGCCTCGTCCTGCCCGACGTCATGGGCACCTACGGCGACGGCGGCAACGCATTGATCCTGCGTCAGCGGGCGCGCATGCGCGGGGTCGACGCCGAGATCGTGCAGATCACCCTCGACGACGAGGTGCCCGACTCGCTCGACGTCTACACCCTCGGCGGCGCTGAAGACTATGCGCAGCGGCTGGCCACGCGGCACCTCACGCGGTACCCGGGTCTGCAGCGGGCCGCCGCCGCCGGACGTCCCGTGCTCGCCATCTGCGCCGCGATCCAGGTGCTCGGCCACTGGTACGAGACGTCGGCAGGCGAACGCGTCGACGGCATCTCGCTCTTCGACCTGACCACGTCGCCGCAGGCCACACGCAGTATCGGCGAGGTGGTCACCGACCCGGTGATGCCCGAACTGACCGATCAACTCACCGGATTCGAGAACCACCGCGGGGGTACAACGCTGGGGTCCGACGCCGCGCCGCTCGCGAAGGTCCGCCACGGCGTCGGCAACGGTGTCGGCGACGGGACCGAGGGCGTCGTGCAGGGCTCGGTGCTCGGGACGTACATGCACGGTCCGGCGCTGGCAAGGAACCCGCAGCTCGCCGACCTGCTCTTGGCACGCGCGATGGGCGTCGACTCGCTGGCACCGCTGGACCTGCCCGAAGTGGACCGGCTGCGCCGCGAACGGCTCGCCGCCGGGCGTCGAGGCTGAGCTCCCGGCCGCTTCCTCCGCTGGTCGAGCGCTACCCCGCTGGTCGAGCCTGTCGAGACCACCGCCTGCCGAGCGCCTACCCCGCTGGTCGAGCTTGTCGAGACCACCCGCCGGCCGAGCGCTACTCCGCTGGTCGAGCCTGTCGAGACCACGCCCGGCGGAAGCGCGGGCACTTCTCCGGCCCGCAGATGGCGCAATCGGTGCCCGATCGGAAGTGTTCGTGGGCTGCGCGGGGATGGCCGCAGCGGCACGTCGAGTCGGGATCGCGACCTGCGAGCCGTCGCATCTTCTCGCTCATGGACGCCGTCACTTCCGTTCTGCTGCACACCGCTTCGACGCGGACACCGTTGTTGACGCCGATCGTATCCACTCGGCCATAGGCTCCGATACAAAGGCTCACCTCAGCGGCTCGATCAGTCACGCGCTCGCGTCGTCGACAACGGGCAACCCCGCGTGGCGGCCCGCGGCGCGTAGTACCTCGCGCAGCATGGCGGGCGTCAGGCGTCCGGTGAACGTATTGTGTTGGCTCACATGATAACTCGCGAACAAGGTGAGTTCGCGGTCGCCGCGTCGAATCACGGTCTGCGCACCGTGCCCGAACTTCGGTCGGGGTCGCGAAACCTCCCACCCGAGACCTGCGAACCCGGTCAGCGCCGCCTGCCAACCGAATGCGCCAAGTACGAAAACCGATCGCAAAGTCTGTGCGAGAAGGTCGATTTCGTTGTGTAGCCAGTGCGCGCACTGGTCGCGCTCAGCCGGAGTCGGCTTGTTCTGCGGTGGCGCGCAGTGGACGGGCGCGGTGATCCGCACGCCGGTCAGTTCCAGGCCGTCGTCGATCGAGACCGCAGTGGGTTTGTTGGCCAGCCCGACGTCGTAGAGCGCGCGGTAGAGCACGTCGCCGCTCTGGTCGCCGGTGAACATTCGGCCGGTCCGATTGGCGCCGTGCGCCGCGGGCGCCAGTCCGAGGATGAGCATGGCGGCGTCGGCCGGACCGAAGCCGGGAATCGGCTTGCCCCAATAGGTTTGGTCGGCGAAGGCTGCACGCTTCTCCCTGGCGACCTGTTCCCGCCACGCGACGAGCCGCGGGCACGCGCGGCATTGGATCAGCGCCGCGTCGAGTGTCGCGATGCTGCGGTAGGCCATGAGCTCACGGTACGCGGGTCAGTCCAACACCCGGCACCGCTCGCGCGTGCGGTCGACGGCGAACCAGCCGCGCTCGAACTGCTGCCACTTCTCGAGGTGAGGCCGGGATGCCTCGCCGTCGCGCGCAATAGCGCGTTCGAGTCGCTCATCGGGAGCGCCGCCATCGAGCCACAGCGAGTACGTCAAGCGGTCGGCGATACGACGCCGCGCCGCCGACACCCCTTCGATGATCAGCAGGGGCTCCCAGCGATACCAGACCCTTTTGCCGACGCGTGGCTCACCGTCAACCCACTCCCGTGGGCGATATCGGTAGTCGCGACGTCGGACAAAGGCATGCAGCACATCGGATTCCATCTCCGGCCACCACGCCACGGGGTCGTCCCAGGTGGCGAAATCGTCGGTGCGGACGAGCACGACGCCGGTGCCGCGAGCGCGTAACTTCTCGACGAGCGCGTCGGCCACGGTGGTCTTTCCCGATCCGGATGGCCCGTCGATGGCGACGATGCCTGACACCATTTCCGCGGCGAGTTCGTCGAGCTGGATATCGAGTTCAGGTGTCATGGCGGTCAGGCCAGCACCCGCCGCCCCGACAGCGCCCGGCCGAGTGTGAGTTCGTCGGCGAATTCAAGGTCGCCACCCATCGGCAGGCCCGACGCCAGGCGAGTCACCGACAGCCCCGGGAAGTCCTTGAGCATGCGCAGGAGGTAGGTCGCGGTGGCCTCGCCCTCCGTGTTGGGGTCGGTCGCGACGATGATCTCGCTGACGTCGACCCCGTCGGGCTGATTGGCGAGGCGTCGAAGCAGTTCGCGGATGCGCAGTTGGTCCGGCCCGATCCCCGACAGCGGATCGAGCGCACCGCCGAGCACGTGATAGCGACCGTGGAACTCCTTGGTCCGCTCGATCGCGTGGACATCCTTGGGCTCCTCTACGACGCAGATCTTGGTGGCGTCGCGGCGCGCGTCGGAACAGATGCGGCAGAGCCGATCCGCGGAGACATTGCCGCACTCCGCGCAGAAGGTGACATCGTCGCGGACGTGGCCGAGGGCAGCGATGAGTCGGTCGATGTCTGACTTCTCACCGGCGAGCAGGTGGAAGGCGATGCGCTGCGCACCCTTGGGGCCGAGCCCTGGCTGTTTGGCCAGCTCGTCGATCAGATCCTGGATGGGGCCCTCGTACATGAAGTGTCAGCCGAGGCCGGGAAGTCCGCCGCCGAGTCCGCCTGCGAGCGGTCCCATCTTTTGGCTGGTCAGCTCGTCGCGCTTGGACGCGAGATCCGACAGTGCGCCGAGGACCAGATCCTGCAGCGTCTCGACGTCGTCTGCGTCGACGACCTTGGGATCGATGGTCACCGCGGTGACCTCGCCGGTACCGGTTCCGGTCACGGTGACCAGCCCGTTGCCGGCCGAACCGGTGACCTCGGTTGCCGCGATCTCCTCCTGCGCCGCGAGCAACTTCTCCTGCATCTGCTGCGCCTGAGCGAGCAGGCCCGCCATCGGATTCTCGCCGCCGTCACCGCCGCCGAACAGGGAACTGGGGTCAAAAGGTTGAGTCACGTTCACCAGGGTAGTCGGTGCGCTCACCGCAGCAGTCGCTCGACATGCTCGATGATCTCGTCGACGCTCTCGTCACCGACCGGCGTGATCTGGAAGGAGAGCACGTTGTCGCCGAAAAGCCTGCCCGCCTTCGGGGTGAGCGCGAACTCGATCCGGTCGTCGTCGACGCGACGCCACTCGACCACCCCGCCGTAGACGGGCGCACTGGCTCCGGTGGTGACGCAATAGCCTTCGCGGCCGGAGCCTGCACCTCCAGGGCCCACACGGCCACCCGTTTCGGCGTCGACGACCAGGTCGCGCTGAATCTGGAAGCAGCCCATCGATTCGTCGTCGATGAAGACGACGGCCTCGCACCCGAGATCGGGGTGTCGCTCGTAGGAGGCGTGGATGGTCACGAATGTCAGCCTAGCGACGCATTCGCGGCTGATCGAGCCCATGCCCGGGCCCGCAACGGCCACCACTACGTACACAACTCGTACCTGAGCGAGGGGCCGCGACAATAATTTCGATGGTCCTCCGCTGACGACACGATTGTGTACGCACTCGCTCACTCGCCCCGGACGGGCGACTGTTCCGGGTGCCGACCGCTGACGAATCTGCGCGATTCGCCGGTCAGCGGGTCGTCGAACTCCAGGCTGTGCGCGAGTAGGCGCAAAGGTCGGGTGAAGTCGCCTCGATCGGGCAGTTCGGCGAGGTCGGGGCGTACGTCGGGGTACAGCGGATCGTCGACGATGGGCACCCCGAGCAACGCCATGTGCAGGCGGAGTTGGTGGGTGCGTCCGGTGTGCGGGCGCAGACGGTAGAGGCCGTGACCAGACCCGGCATCCTCGAGCAGAGTGATCTCGCTGACCGCGTTGACCTCGCCGTCGACGACCAGAGCCCGCAGGTCACCAGCGGTTTTCTCGATGCGGTTGCGCACGGTTGCAGGGGTACACAGCGCATCGTCGAGCGGTGCCAGCGCACGGTATTCCTTGCGCGCGAGACGTCGGGCGAACAGATCTTGATACGCCGCGCGCACCTGCGGGCGGGCCGTGAACAACAGCACCCCGGACGTCAGGCGGTCGAGCCGGTGAGCTGGCGCGAGCGCGTCGTTGCCGAGTTCACGCCGCAGCCGCACCAAAGCGGTCTGGGTGACGTGCCGCCCGCGCGGCATGGTCGCGAGGAACGGCGGTTTGTCGACGACGACGATGTTCTCGTCGCGGTACAGGATCGGCAGCTCGAATGGGATCTCGATCTCGTCGGGCAGATCCCGATACAGGTAGTACGACGTATTGGCACGGGCGGGAGCGTCGAGGTCGGCGCGATTGCCATCTGCGTCGACCACTTCACCGGCGGCAGTCCGCTCGCGCAGGCCGTCGACGGTCAGGTCGGCCAGCGACGGGCTGGCCAGCAGCGACTCCCCGACGGTCCGCTCCTCGCCGTGGCGCACCACGACGCGCGTCGCGTCGACCCCGTCGCGCACCGGCAGCGGCGAGGGCCGGGCGCGACCGCGACGTCGTGGCGTCCGGGCGTCGTCCTGCGGACTCATCGTGCGAACCGGTCCGCAGAACTGGCCTTTACTTCTCGACCCGCGCCTTCAGGTTCGCGAGCAACTGTGCCTGGATCTTCGCGAGACCCTTGGGCGCGAACGTCTTCTCGAAGAAGCCGCCGATCCCGCTGGCGTTGGAGTTCCACGTGGTGGTCGTGGTGACCTTGGAACCGCTGCCGGCCGGGGTGACCTTGTAGGTGGTGACCATCGACGAGTTCTCGTCGCGTTCGGTGATGGTGTCCGGCACGACGCTGACGGTCGCCTTGACGTCGCGCTGACGCTTCGAGGTCGCCTGCAGAATCCAATGCACCACCGTGCCGTCGCCCTGGCCGCCGCTGATGACCTTGTAGTCGCGGTACTGCTCGGGAAGGATCGCCGGACGCGCGTCGACGTAGTCGGCAAGCACCCCGATCACCTGGTCGGCACTTGCGGCGATGTCGATCGATTGACTGGCGGAAATCTCACCCACGACGGGCACTCCTTCATGGCAGATTGGCGGGCGTGCTGATCAGGTCCTAGGCTAGCCAAGTGACTTCTGGACGGTTGGAGATGGGGGCACAGGCATTCGACGACGGGGTTGCCACCCTTCTGGCCAGCTATCGGGCAATTCCGCCGGGAGCAACGGTCCGTCTCGCGAAAAAGACGTCGAACCTGTTTCGTGCACGCGCCAAGAATCCGCATCCCGGCCTCGACGTATCGGGTCTCGACAGGGCGATTTCCGTCGACCCGGTGGCCAAGACCGCCGACGTCGCGGGGATGTGCACCTACGAGAATCTGGTCGCCGCAACGTTGCCGTACGGGCTGGCGCCGCTGGTGGTGCCGCAGCTCAAGACCATCACCCTCGGCGGGGCGGTCACGGGTCTCGGCATCGAGAGCACATCCTTCCGCAACGGCTTGCCGCACGAGTCGGTGCTCGAGATCGACATTCTGACCGGCGACGGCTCCATCGTCACCGCAACCCCGACCAACGAGAACTCCGAACTCTTCTTCGGCTTCCCCAATTCATATGGGACGCTGGGGTATTCGGTCAGACTGAAGATCGAGCTCGAAACCGTTGAGCCGTACGTCGCGTTGCGCCACATACGTTTTCACGATCTTGCGGCACTGCAGTCGACGATGAACACCATCGCGGACGAGCGTAGCTACGACGGCGAGCGCGTCGACTACCTCGATGGTGTGGTTTTCACCGCCGACGAGGCCTACCTGACCGTCGGCCGCCAAACCGACGAGGCCGGTCCGGTCAGCGATTACACGGGGATGGACATCTACTACCGGTCCATCCAGCACGCCTCGGGGATCAAGCGCGACCGCCTGACCATCCACGACTACCTCTGGCGCTGGGACACCGACTGGTTCTGGTGCTCACGAGCCTTCGGTGCCCAGAACCCCAAGATTCGACGCCTCTGGCCAAAGAAGTTGCTGCGCAGCAGCTTCTACTGGAAGTTGATCGGCTACGACCAGCGCTTCGACATCGCCGACAGACTCAACAAGCGCAAGGGTTTGCCCGCCAACGAGCGGGTGGTGCAAGACATCGAGGTTCCCATCGAGAACACCACCGCGTACCTCGAGTGGTTCCTCGAGAACATTCCGATCGAGCCGGTGTGGTTGTGCCCGTTGCGTTTACGCGAGCCGGCACTGGCTGTCGCCGACGCCGCACGCCCCTGGCCGCTCTACCCACTCGAGCCCAAGCGCACCTACGTCAACGTCGGGTTCTGGTCTGCGGTGCCCGTGACGCCCGACGACCCGGGACACGCCAACAAGCTCATCGAGCGAGAGGTGGCCGATCTCGACGGCCACAAATCGCTGTATTCGGAATCCTTCTACTCCCCCGAAGAGTTCGACGAACTCTACGGTGGCGAACACTATCGACTCCTGAAGAAGCGGTACGACCCTCGCGGCCGGCTTCTCGACCTCTATGCGAAAGCGGTGAAACGGCAATGACCACGTTCAAGGACAACGTACCCGCGTCTCCCTCTCCCTCGGACACCTCGCAGGGCAAAATGACTCTGGCGCAGATCTTCGAGTCACTCGTCGGCGGAAATCTCAGCATCAGGGTCACGGCGTACGACGGCAGCTCGGCAGGTCCCGCCGACGCCGAGTACGGATTGAACCTCAAGAACGCCCGTGGCACAACGTATCTCGTCACCGCACCCGGCGACCTCGGGTTGGCGCGCGCATACGTCTCGGGCGACCTCGAGTTGATCGGTGCCCACCCCGGTGACCCCTACGAGGCGCTGCGCGCTCTGGCCGCCGACCTCGAATTCAAGCGTCCGTCTCCGCTGACGTTGGCACACGTCGCGCGCTCGCTGGGCATCGAGCATTTCAAGCCGATCGCGCCGCCGCCCCAGGAGGCGCTGCCGCGCTGGCGACGCTTCGCGGAAGGACTGCGGCACAGCAAGACTCGCGACGCCGAGGTGATCCACCATCACTACGACGTGTCGAATACATTCTACGAGTGGGTCCTCGGGCCGTCGATGACCTACACCTGCGCGGTCTACCCCGACCTCGAGGCGTCGTTGGAGACCGCCCAGGAGAACAAGTACCGTCTGATCTTCGACAAACTGCGGCTCAAGCCGGGTGATCGCCTCCTCGACATCGGTTGCGGCTGGGGCGGAATGGTGCGCTACGCAGCGTCGCGCGGAGTCAAGACACTCGGCGTCACCCTCTCCGCGGAACAGGCCGAGTGGGCGCAGAAGAAGATCGTCGACGAGGGGCTCAGCGACCTCGCCGAGGTGCGGTTCAGCGACTACCGCGACGTGACCGAGAGCGACTTCGACGCCGTCTCGTCGATCGGACTCACCGAGCACATCGGGGTCCACAACTACCCGGCGTACTTCTCGTTCATCCGCGACAAGCTGCGGGTCGGCGGAATGATGTTGAACCACTGCATCACTCGACCCGACAACTTCAAGAACGCACGCGCCGGATCGTTCATCGACCGGTACGTCTTTCCCGACGGCGAGCTCACCGGCTCCGGCAAGATCATCTCGAAGATCCAGGACATCGGCGGACTCGAGGTGCTGCACGAGGAGGACTTCCGCCCGCACTACGCCATGACACTGCGCGACTGGAACCGCAACCTCGTAGAGCACTGGGACGAGGCCGTCGAAGAGGTCACCGAGGGCACCGCCCGACTGTGGGGCCTCTACATGGCCGGATGCCGAATCGGCTTCGAGCGCAACATCGTTCAGCTCCACCATGTCCTCGCGACCAAGCTCGACGAGTACGGTCAGAGCGATCTCCCGCTGCGCCCGTGGTGGGACGCATAGAGGCGACTCGGATCCGCTGGTAGCGGCGCGAGGTTCGCGCTACTCCAGCGGCCGGGCGCCCAGCTCGGTCTTGAGCAGTTCCATCGCGACCTTGTTCGGGTCGAAGCGTCCCTCGGGGGTGGCGTTCTGCACCTCGGCGACCATCTCCGCACGCTCGGCGTCGGGGATGTCGTCGTCTTGGCGTGGCGGTTCAGGCTCCTCGGGCTCGGCCGGGGCCTCTGGTGCCGCGGCGGCGTCGGACTGCTCACCCGAGCTGCCCCGAGCGCGGCTCGGCCGTGAGAAGGTCTGAGCACGACGCTGCTGCCGATCCGGTTGGCCCGCTGCGTTTTTCGCGGGCGCGCTCACGTCGACGATCTTGTGGATGGTCTGCACGTCGAGTTCGGTTCCGAAGACCTCGTGCAGCGCCTCGCGCATGATGTTCACCGCGTGCGGCGCCGACAACCTGCCGACCAACACCTCGACGGGATGCGCCAAGACCACGACGTTGTCGCGGATCTCGTCGACGACGGCGTTCGACAGCATCGGCTCGAGACTCTTCGACCGCTCACGCACCGCGGCGCGCACTTCCTGGAAACGCTTGCGAGCGGTCTCGACGTCAAGGCCGGTCTGGGGCTCGGGTTCTGGTTCGGGTTCGGGTTCGGGTTCGACGCTGCGCGGCGTGGACGGTCGGCCGTCGTCGGGGACGGGCGCGTCGTAGTCGTCGACTGGCTCGTCGGGCAGCGGGATGTCGTCGTCTGCGGCTACCACCGCGGCCGGTTCCGGCGTCGGGGCAGGTTCGGGCGTCGCCTGCGCTCCGCGCTTCGGCATCGGGCGCGTTGGCTCGGCGGGTGCTGCCGCGGCGGGAACGGGCTCGGGCGGGGTGGTCTCGACACGACCTTCGCTAGCGCTCCGGTCTGCTCGACCAGCGGAGGAATCACCTTCGCTGGCGCTCCGGTCTGCTCGACCAGCGGAGGAATCAGCGCCGCCGCCGGCCGGGGCAGCCTCCTCGCGCGGAGCGGGGAGCGCCACGGCCTCGATGGGAGCCGCATCAGCCTGGGCGGCGGGAGCCGCATCGGCCCGGGCGGCGGGCTCGTCGGCCGTCTTGCGCTGCGAGGGGCGCACGTACTTGGGCGGGTCGACGGGCGGTGGGGCGGGGGCCGCGGTGGGGGCACCCTCGTCGCGTGCGGACGGCGAAGGCGTTGCACCGCCGGCGTTCCCTCCGGCGGGAGCGACGCCCGACTCGAGTCGTTCGAGGCGCTGGAGCAGCGCGGCGTCGTCGGCGGAGACCGATGGCAGCAGCATCCGCGCGCACATCACTTCGAGCAGCAGGCGCGGCGACGTGGTGCCGCGCATCTCGCCGAGCGCTTCGTGCACGATCTCGGCGAAGCGGGTGAGTCCGCCCGGTCCGAGGTGCTCGATCTGACCCTGCATCCGCGCGAGTTGGTCGCCCGGTGCTTCAACCAGTCCACGTTCGGCAGCGTCCGGAACTGCTTGCAGCAGAATGAGATCGCGCAACCGTTCGAGGAGGTCGACGGCGAAGCGTCGAGGATCATGCCCGGCGTCGACGACCTTCTCGACCGTCGCGAACAGCGCTGCGCCGTCGGAGGCGGCGAGTGCGTCGATGGCGTCGTCGATGAGTGCGATGTCGGTGACGCCGAGCAGTGCGAGGGCGCGGTCGTAGGTGACGCCCTCGTCGGATGCACCGGCGAGTAGCTGGTCGAGGATCGACAGCGAGTCGCGGGGCGAGCCGCCGCCCGCGCGGATGACCAACGGATAGACATCCGGCGCCACGACGACGCCCTCTTTGGCGCAGATGTTCTCGAGCAGCCCGCGCATGACCGGCGGCGCGAGGAGGCGGAACGGGTAGTGGTGGGTGCGCGAGCGGATGGTCGGCAAGACCTTCTCGGGCTCGGTGGTGGCGAAGACGAAGATGAGGTGCTCCGGCGGCTCCTCGACGATCTTCAGCAACGCGTTGAACCCCGCGTTGGTGACCATGTGCGCCTCGTCGACGATGAACACGCGATATCGCGACTCCGACGGTGCGTAGAAGGCGCGGTCGCGCAGTTCACGTGTGTCGTCGACGCCTCCGTGGCTGGCGGCGTCGAGTTCGATCACGTCGAGGTTGCCCGGCCCGCCCGGAGCAAGGGCCACGCACGACGAGCAGACGCCGCACGGCATCGACGTCGGGCCCTGCTCGCAGTTCAGTGAGCGCGCCAGGATGCGGGCCGACGACGTCTTGCCGCATCCGCGCGGTCCCGAGAACAGATACGCGTGATTGATGCGGTTTCCGTCGAGGGCGCGGCTGAGCGGATCGGTGACGTGCTCCTGCCCGACGACTTCGGCGAACGTTGCCGGACGATAGGTGCGATACAGAGCCACGCGTCGAGACTACCGGCGATCACCGACAGCGCAGCCGCCTCCCCTATAGCTGTGCACAGCAACCTGTCGCGGCAGGTCAGACCGCCGGGCTCGTGGCGGGAGCTTCCGCACCGAACCGGTCGCGCAGCGCGAACTTGAGCACCTTGCCGGACGGGTTGCGCGGCAGCGCGTCGATGAACTCCAGACGCAGCGGGAGCTTGTAGCGGGCAAGGCGGTCGGCCGCGAACTCGCGCAGTTCTTCCAGGGTCACGGTCTCGCCGGGCGCCGTCGCGACGACCGCGGTAACGGCCTCGCCCCACTTGGCGTCCGGGAGTCCGACGATCGCGACCTCGGCGACCGCGGGGTGGCTGTACAGCACGCTCTCGACCTCGGCGGGGTACACGTTCTCGCCGCCGCTGATGACCATGTCCTTCACGCGGTCGATGACGTAGACGTAACCGTCCTCGTCCTCACGTCCGACGTCGCCGGTATGGAACCACCCGTCGTCGTCGATCGCGGCATCGGTGGCGCCGGGATTGTCCCAGTAGCCCACCATCACCTGGGGTCCACGAACACAGATCTCGCCCGGCTGCCCCGGCGCAACCTCGGCGTTGGTGGCGTCGACGAGTCGCACGTCCGAGAGCGGCAACACCCTGTTGCCCGCGGCTCCGATCTTCTTCTCCGACTCGTCGATGCCCATCACGAGTGCGAGTGGAGCCGTTTCGGTGAGGCCGTAGCCCTGCGCGAACGTGACACCGCGGTCTGCGTAGGTGCGCATCAATGGCTCGGGTACCGGAGCGCCGCCGCAGATGAGGTATCGCAGGGACGAGAGATCGGCGGTGGCAAAGGCAGGCACCTGACTCATGAACAGGAACATCGCGGGCACGCCGAACATCGTTGTGACACGGCATTTTTCGATGTCGGCGAGTGTCTGTGTCGGGTCGAACGCTCCCGACAGGATCACGTGGCCGCCCTTCTGGAGCGTGACCAATGTGGTGACGTTGAGGCCGCCGATGTGGAACAGCGGCGCCGCGGTGTAGGTGATGTCCGTGGAGACGGTGTCGAAGCTGAGCAGCGCATTGATGTTGTTCCAGAACAGGTTTCCGTGCGTGAGCATGGCGCCCTTGGGACGACCCGTGGTGCCCGAGGTGTACATGATGACCGCGACATCTTCGGCGTCGGCGAACACCGGATCGGCGATCGGCTCACCCGACGCCAGCACGTCGTCGAAGTTCTCCCATCCGTGGGCTCCGCCGACCGCGATGAACCGCTGCACGTCGATGTCTGCGCGTACGTCGTCGACGACGCCGGTCAGCGAGGCGTCGGCGATGAGAGTTGTTGCGCCGCAGTCATCGAGGATGTACGCGAGCTCGGGTCCGGTGAGCCGGAAGTTGAGCGGGACGAACGTCGCGCCCGCTCGCGCGCAGGCGAACAGCGCGACCAAAAAGGCCGAATGGTTCGGTCCGAGGTAGGCAACGCGATCGCCGTGCGCGACTCCGCCGTCGACCAGTCGCTCGGCAAGCAGGTCGATTCGACGCTGGAACCCGGCGAACGTCAGCGTCTCGCCGTCGAAGGTCAGTGCTGGGTGATCCGGGATGATCGCTGCACGCCGCGCAATCCACGAACCGAGATCCATCGAATCGGGTACCACCACTCGTCCTGCCATCACTGACTCCCGCCATCGAGGGCGGAGCATGCTCGAGACTCCGCCGAAGTTGGCGACAGCTTATTGCCCACCCGTGTCCGAGTTCAGTGAATTGGCAATAACCGAGTAGTGCTACTGCAGATCGGTGACGCCGGAGCATTCGGGTGCGCGCAGCGTCAGCAGTCCGTGGTTGACGGCACTGATCGTGATCTTCACCTTGCCGCGGCCCGGGATGTCGTCGATCCGATAGCCGCTGTTGTCACCGAGCGTGTGATACGAGTGGGCGTAGTAGGTGTGCGTCGCACCATTGGACAGTTGGGTTACGACGACTCTCGTGTCGGAGGTGTAGAGAAAGAAGCTCTTGCTGTCGCCCCACAGGGTGAATGTGTTCTCGCCCTGTCGCCGCTGGACGGTTACGCCCGCATTGGAGGGGAGATCGATGATGTTGGGGTTGAGGCTGAAACACTGCATCCCGACCTGGCCGACGACCACTTCATCAGCCGCGGCGTGCCCAGCCCCGATCGTGGCTGCGGCTACCGCGCAGGCACCGACGAGCCCTGTGGTCATTCTGCGTGTCATCGAACGTCGAATCATGGTGTGCCTCCTCGAGAATGTGGGGCCGTGGACGTCGGCCCCGTCATGATTCACGTCGAATTGCAGCGACAACTCGTTAGCGCGACTAGCCGACCGTGTCGCGAACGTTATCGGCGCTAGCCTTTTCGGCGGTATTCGACGCCCGATAGACGACGATTGTCGCGATTGCCGTGCCGAGGAAGACCGCGTTGTAGGGATATACCGTGAACCATTCGAGCCAACTGATTCCGTGTTTGAAAAACAGTCCGATGAGATAGGCGTCGGGAACGGTCTTGTTGACGAACCAGATCGGATGCGCGAGATAGGTGCGCCATGAGAACGCCACCAGGATCAGGCCTATGCACGCCGCACCCGCCAATGTTCGACGCAGCGGTGACAGATCAACGCGGAGCACCAGATTCACGCAGATCACCATGATCGGCACGAACCACACCCAGTGATGTCCCCACGACATCGGCGAGATCGCGCATGCCGTCATGCCGACCATGCTCAGTGCGAGCAGTTCCTGGCCGTGACGGTGCGCGAGTACGGCCGCATACATACCCAGCGCGAGCGCTGCGAGGGCTAGGACACCCCACAGCAACGAGTTCGGCGCGTCGGTGTGGATGAGGTTGGCCAACCACCCGCGGATCGACTGGTTACCAACGGTTTGCGGTGCTCCGACTCGGTTGGAATCGAAGAGCTTGTCGGTCCAGTAGGCCCAGGATTCACTGGGCAGCACGATGAATCCGACGATGATGGTGCCGACGAAGCCTGCGATGACCCCGAACATCGCGCGCCATCGACGCAGAATTGCCAGGTAGAGGATGAAGATCAGCGGGGTGAGCTTGATACCCGCGGCGATTCCGGTGCCGATGCCCATGCCGCGGCTGTTGTCGCCCTTGGGTCCGTCGACACGCAGCAGGTCGGCCAGGATGATGAGCAACAGAAAAATGTTGATCTGGCCGTACCAGACCGTCGTGCGGACCGGTTCGAGCAGCAGCGCGACGGCGATCAGCGAGAGCGCGATGAGCCGCAACGGCCACGTCGCCTGCCTGCCGAGCGAGCGGAAGCACAGCATGATCACCAGGTACAGCGCGATGAAAATGCCTGCGGTCCAGACGATTCGGGCCGCTTCGAACGACATCAGCGCGAACGGGATGAAGATGATGGCCGAGATGGGTGCGTACGTGTAGTCCATCTGGCCGAGCAGTTTGGCGTCGTACAGGCTGCCGCCGTCGAGCACGGTTTGCGTTCCCGCGCGGTACACGTCGAGGTCGAGCTGGTTGTCGAAGAGTCCCCAGAACGGCGTCGTGAAGGGAACGATCACATCTTGCAACCACACGGCCACGGCGGCGACGAGCAGGAAGCCGACAGCCACGACCCAACGTCGTGAGGCCCTCACCATTGCCGGACTGTCACACGCGCGCCGTCTCGTCAGGATTCGACGTCGGCGAGGAGCTTCTCCGTCGCGGCAAGAAGTGCACAGGTCGCAACGCCGTCCATCGCGACGCGCAGGTCGTCGGTGCTGGGGAAGGTCGGTGCGAGCCGGATGTTGCGGTCATAGGGATCGTGCTTGTACGGGTAGGTCGAACCCGCGGCCGTCAACGCGATCCCGGCTTCCTTCGCAAGCTCGATGGTCCGCTTGGCGGCGCCGTCGAGGACGTCGAGGCTGATGAAGTAGCCGCCCTCGGGCTCCGACCATGCCGCGACCTTGGAGTCGGAGAGCCGGTCTTGGAGAATCTCGAGCACCAGGCGGAACTTGGGGGCGAGGATCTCGCGGTGCTTGGCCATGTGCGCGCGCACGCCGTCGGCATCACCGAAGAACCTCAGGTGGCGAAGCTGGTTGATCTTGTCCGGGCCGATCGTTGTGAACGCCAGATTGTCGGTCAGCCACTTCACGTTGGCCGCCGACGACCCGAAGAACGCAACGCCCGCTCCGGCGAAGGTGATCTTCGACGTCGAGCCGAACACGTAGACCCGGTTGGGGTGGCCCTCCTGCGCGGCGATGTCGACGATCGGCAGCGGGGTGGGCGGGGCGTCGACAAGCGTGTGGACGGCGTAGGCGTTGTCCCAGAAGACACGGAAGTCCGGCGCCGCGGGCATCGCCATCAGGGCGCGTGCGACGTCTTCGCTGTAGGTGGCGCCGGTGGGGTTGGAGTAGGTGGGCACCGCCCACAGACCCTTGATCGACGGATCGTCGGCAACCAACTGCGCGCAGACGTCGACGTCGGGGCCGTTCGGGAGCATCGGAACCGGGATCATCTCGATGCCGTAGTGCTCGGTGATCGCGAAGTGACGGTCGTATCCGGGCGACGGGCAGAGGAACTTGACGGTCTCGCCGGTCGACGACCAGGGAGCGGGCGAGTCGGGGGTGCCCTTGAGCAGCGAGGACACCACCACCTGGTGCATCAGGTCGAGGCTCGCGTTACCGAAGGCGATCAGGTTGTCGGCGTCGACGGCGAGCAGTTCGGCGAAGATCGCGCGGAGTTCCGGCAGTCCGCTGACGCCGCCGTAGTTGCGGCAGTCCGTGCCGGAGGCGTCGCGGTAGTCGCCGAGGCCGGGCAACGACAGCAGCTCGTTGGAGAGGTCTAGTTGTTCCGGCGCAGGCTTACCACGGGTGAGATCCAGCTTCAGCCCTGCGGAGAGCAAACCCTCGTACAGTTTTTGCAGGTCGTCCTGGGTGGCGCGAAGTTCGTCTGCACTCATCGAGTGGTAGTTCAACGGAGACCTCTCGCCGAACCGGCGCCAGGCTCGATGGCGGCTTTCGGCACGCTTGCGGATCTGAACAAAGTTAGAGGACCCCGCGCACCCGAGAGAGCCCGTTGACCCTTGCTGCCTTCCGGCCCTGGGGGAGTTCACAGGATGCACGCCGCGCGGGATCCGTCGTCAATTGTAGCGAGCCTTCGCCGTGATGTGTCAGGGGGTCGGCGTGGCTGTCGCCCGGAAGCCGATCAGCGCAGGAGTCGCGGGAGCAGAGCGAGGCGGGCCGCGTAGTCGCGCGGCAGGTAGGCGGCGCGGCTGCGGGTCCAGTCCTGCCCGGAGAGTCCGTCATAGGTCGAGGGCATCGCGATACCTGCGGGCGCATAGGCGTCGAGTCCGTTGGCTCGCGTCGTGTAGACGGCGCGCCACAGATGGTCGGAGAACGCGATGATCCCGGCGACGTCGACGCGCGCCGACGGTCCGCGGAGTTGTGCGACCTTGGCTGCGACGCCGTCGGTGGAAAGGTAGACCAGCGTGCCGTCAGGCTTGCGATTCGGCGGGATCTCGACGACGCCTGCGGCATGGAACTTCGCGTGCAGTACGCGGGCGATCTCGGTCTGCGCGTAGATCGGGATGGCGCGATTGCCGCGCGTGCGGATCGCGGTTTCGGCTAACGCTTCGTTGACGGGGCCGGGTTCGCCGACCGTGCGCGTCGGGTCGACGCCGGGCGCGATGCGGTTGCCGAAGCTGTACGCGATGAGCAGGCTGAAGTCGCCCGCTGCGCGCGTCGGGGTGTGCACGGGATCAACGCCACGCTGTGGCGATGCGTGCGCCGGGGCGAAAGCGACCAACGACGCCATCAGGGCCAGGGCGATCGTCGACGCCGCCAGCGCTAACCGACGACTCGGTTGCAATGGACGTGCCGGCCGCGGGCGATGCGGATGCGGGCGGTTGGTCGCTCTGAACGCTGCCATCGTGTCGCTCCTGCCATGGACGGGGTGGGTATGTTCGACCGTCGCCGCGAGCAGCGTTCCGGCTGAACGCGCGTAACCATCCCAGGCGCAGGTGTCCGCGGAGTGAACGCCAACCGGATTCAGAGCAGTGACCTGCGGAAACGAAACGAGCCCGACGCTGACGTAAGCGCCGGGCTCGTTTCTGCTGCGGAGGATAGGAGATTCGAACTCCTGAGGGCTATTAACCCAACCCGCGTTCCAGGCGAGCGCCATAGGCCACTAGGCGAATCCTCCAGGCTTGGCGATAATAACGGCCAATCCACCCCAGACCCAAATTCGTGCGGTCGTCACCGGGCGTCGATCGGTAGCGTCGGAGGTGCTCCCTCGCCACGGAAAGGTCGACGCCATGCCCACATCCGAATCCCCCTACGTCGTTCTCGGCGCGACCGGCAATCAGGGCGGCGCGGTGTTGCACGCGCTGCGCGACGCAGGTAAACCCGTGCGCGGCGTCGTACGGTTTCTGGATTCGGACAGGTCGCTGGAGCTCGCGGACCGCGGCATCCCGCTCGCCGTCGCCGACATCGCGACCGGAAAGGGGCTCGCCGACGCCTTCGCCGGGGCCGCCGGGGTCTTCGCCCTGACGACGCCGTTCGAGTCGGGAGCCGACGCCGAGGTCGGTCAGGGCGAGAACATCATCGCGGCAGCTGAAGCCGCAGCCGTGCCGTACCTGGTGTTCTCGTCGGTCGCCGATGCCGATCACAACACCGGTATCCCGCACTTCGACTCGAAGTACGAGGTGGAGACGAAGCTCGCCGCGTCGAGCATCCCGCACACGATCGTCGGCCCGACGTACTTCTACGACAACCTGCTCGGCAGCCTCGACGCACTCAAAGCCGGCGTGATGCCGCTCGCCCTCCCCGCGGAGAAACCACTGCAACAACTCTCGCGCCGGGACTTCGGCCGATTCGTCGCGATGCTGTTCGACGCCCCGTCCGGTTTCGCAGGCCGACGCATCGACCTGGCCTCCGACGAAATCACCTCGAACGCGATGGCCGCCGCAGTGACTGCCGCGACCGGCCAGGAGGTTCACGCGGAATCGTATGACCCCGAACGTATTTCGTCGCCGGACATGCGGGCGATGTTCACGTTCTTGGCGACCAAGGGGTACAGCGTCGACATCGCGGCGCTGCACGCGGCCTATCCGCAGATCGAGTGGGAGTCGTTCGCAGATTGGGCGCAGCACGCCCTCGGCTGACCCGAGAATGTGTGTCGTATCGAAGGATGTGGGTACTGCAGCACACACATCCTTCGATACGACACACGTTCACTCTCTAGGGCCACTCCCCCAGGCTGGATTCGACGTCGAACGTCGACTGCAGGAACCCCCGGAGGCTTGCATCGGAGTCGTCGGCGGTTCGAACGGCGGTGTACGGCAACACGAATTCGCCGAGCGTCGTGTCGTACGACGCCGCGGCGGGGTGCACCTTCGCGTCCGGGTAGCCCTCGTAGACGGGATACGAGTAGGAGTAGAAGGCCCCCTCGTCGGCCCCACCGGGCCAGAACCCGGCGCTGGAGACCTCCTCGCAATAGGATTCGACCATCACCCGCTCCGGACAGTTGGGGACGACGCCGGAGAACAGCGGAGCGGGACGGCCGGAGAATCTGGTGACCGCGAGATCGAATGAGCCCCAGAAGAAGTGAACTGGGCTGCACTTACCGCGCCACTTCCCACGGAACTCCGCGAAAACGCGCTGCGCGCTGACCAATTGGTGCCAGAAGAGCTTCACGGCGTCGGCGTCGTACGAGGCGTGGGTCGTATCTTGCGGAAACGGAATTGACTCGGCCACTTCGACGGGGCGGTCGTAGATGGGAACGCTGATGCCGAGCGATTCCAATTGTGCCAGATAGTCCGCGTAGAAGTCGGCGGTGGTGCGTGGCTCGAGACGTACCTGTCGCCGTTCGCCTTTCGTCGTCGTGATGTCGAGGACGTGGTCGGCGAAGTCGAAGACGACCTCGACGCCGTAGCCGTCGTAGGGCATCAACGACGTCGTGAGACCCACCGAGTTCACATACAGCGCGACCTGCCACCAATGATTCTCATTCGGGGCCAGCGCCATTCGGGTCTTTCCGACGATCTGACTCCACATGTGCACTGTGTCGCGGGTCTGCTCCCAGT
This sequence comes from Gordonia sp. 852002-50816_SCH5313054-c, assembly GCF_001665925.1. Lineage (NCBI taxonomy): Bacteria > Bacillati > Actinomycetota > Actinomycetes > Mycobacteriales > Gordoniaceae > Gordonia > Gordonia sp. 852002-50816_SCH5313054-c. The sequence continues at coordinate 142,547 of NZ_LZTE01000025.1, read as the reverse complement.
CGGACACACGAAGCTCCGGCCATGATTCGAACGTTGCGGTTGTGGTCATTCGCTACTCATTCCCTTGTGCGACGCCGCGTTTCGACTGCACGACGCCAGATGTCGATGCTCAGTTCGGACCGATCCTGTTTCCCTTCTCGTCCCAGTGGGCACCCACCTTCTTGCTGGGCTGCACGCGCGGAGGCTCACCCGGCATCTTCGGGTAGCTCGGCGGGTAGGGCATGTCGCCGAGACCCTGAGCGTCGTCGCGTTCGACCATCTCCAGCAGCGGCTCGAGACCACGACGATGCGCGGAGATGTCGGCCATCGGATCACCCCGTCGGGCAACGAGTTCCGGGACGCTGCGCATGGTGCAGTCGTCGGGATCGACGTCGGCGAGCTCGGCCCAGGTCACGGGAGTCGATACGCGCGCGATTGCGTTGCGTCGCACCGAATACGGCGCGGCCATGGACCGGTCGCGCGCGTTCTGATTGAAGTCGACGAAGATCCGCTCGCCGCGATCCTCTTTCCACCACGAGGTGGTCACGGCGTCAGGGTCTCGACGCTCCAGTTCGCGCGCGAGCGCGATGCCGCAGCGTCGGGTCGCAATGAAATCCCAGCGCGGCTCGATGGGGATGAACACGTGAATTCCCCTGCCGCCAGACGTCTTTGGGTATCCGACGTAGCCGAGCTCGTCGAGTAGCGGAGCAAGGAGGTCGACGGCGACGCGTCGAACGTCGTCGAAGTCGGTGCCGGGCTGCGGGTCCAGATCGATGCGCAGTTGGTCGGGATGGTCGTTGTCGGCCGCGACGGTCGGCCAGGTATGGAACGTCACGGTTCCGAGGTTGGCCGCCCAGACGATCGACGCCGGGCTCGTCGGACGCAACGCGTCGCCGGTTCGGCCAGAGGGGAACGTGATTCGCGTCGACTCGACGAAGTCGGGCCGCTTCTTCGGTAGATGCTTCTGGTAGATCTCGTCGCCGTCGATGCCGTCGGGGAAGCGCTGCAGGAATGTCGGTCGATCACGGAGGGCGACGAGGAATGGACCGTCGGCACCGTCGTCGCGCGCCTGTGCGATTCGCTGGTAGTAGCCGACGAGATCTCTTTTGCGGCCACCGTTTTCGCCGAGCTCGGGAAAGTAGATCTTGTCGGGGTTGCTCATCCGGACGGCAACACCGTCGACGTCGAGTTCCTCGGCGGGCGAGCGGGATGCCATATCAGCCGTCTCCTTCGAGCACATCGTGAAGGTCGTAGGTCAGCGGGACGTCGAGTTGGTCGTAGCCGCAGCTCTCGGGATCGCGGTCGGGACGCCACCGCAGGAACTTGACGGTGTGCCGGAATCGGTGGTTTTCCATCTGGTCGTAGGCGACCTCGGCGACGAGCTCTGGTCTGATGGGTATCCACTCGCCCGACTTCTCCGATCGCCACCGCGTCGGCTCGCCCGGTGCCGGCTTGTCGGGATCGGTACGCATCGGCGCGAACATCTCTTCGAGTTCGATTCGCTTCTTGTCGGTGAACGCACCGGCGCCGCCGACCATGTGAAGGTCTCCCGAATCGGTGAAGAGGCCCAACAACATCGAGCCCAGACCGGTTCCGCTCTTGTGCACTCGGTAGCCGATGACCACACAGTCGGCTGTGCGCTTATGTTTGACCTTCAGCATCTCGCGCTTGCCCTCGACGTATGCCGAGCCGAGCCGCTTGGCGACCACGCCGTCGAGGCCCGCGCCCTCGAATGCGGAGAACCAGGTGCGCGCGGTGTCGGCGTCGGCGGTGACGCGGCTGACGTTGAACCGCCTGCCCGGCTTGTGCGCACCCACCGCCTCCACGAGCGTGTCGCGGCGTACGGCGAAGGGCTCGTCGACGACGCTGCGGTCGCCGAGTGCGAGCGCGTCGAATCCGATGAAGATCGCTGGTGTCTTCTCGGCGAGCATCCGCACGCGTGAGTCGGCGGGGTGAATGCGCTGCGCGAGCGAGTCCCAGTCGAGGCGGTGCACGCCGTCGATCACGGACGGGACGCCGACCTCGCCGTCGAGGACCACCTTGTCGGGGAGTTCGGCGCGCGCGGCGTCGACGATCTCGGGGAAGTAGCGCGCGAGGTCTTTGCCTCCGCGCGAACCGATGTAGACCTCGTCGCCGTCGCGAAAGACCAACGCACGAAAGCCATCCCACTTGGGTTCGTAGGACCACGACGGCTCACCGTCTGGTTGTTCCGGCACCGCTGAGACAGCCTTGGCGAGCATCGGCGCGACGGGAGGCATGACCGGTAGGTCCACCACCCCATACTCCCCATTGCACGACGATCCCGCAATGAGCCGCGCGTCCCGCGCTGGTCGAGCTCCCCGAGCCGCGTGGCGCAGGTATATCGAGAGCCCGGCCTACGCAGCCTCAATACGCGTTGAGGTACTGCGCTCTCGAGTCGCCGCTCGACCAGCGTATGGTGGCGCGCACGATTCATAGCCAGGTGTAGTTGCCCTCCGCAAGGCCGTAGCTCTCGTTGCGTATGACTTTTCCGGTCAATTTACGTAGCACAGATGCCATCCGGGTGTACATTGCTGACTTGGTTACGACAGCATCAAATTTTGAACCCATTTTTATGTACGTTTCCGGGTTGGTGTGGACGTCGACGAGATTCCACCATTGGTGCTCGGTCTCGGCCTTACCCTCGAACACTCGCCCGCTAATTTGCTGCAGCGATTCTCCGTAGCCCCAATCCAGTTTAGGTACACGATCGCGAGTGTCACGGATGTGAATCGACGGGGTATCCGACCAGACAGCTGTCGACAATGGTGAGCCAAACGTGACAATTCCGATGACGTTTCTCCGCTTGATACGAGCCGCGTTGATAACATCGATTCCGCCTTGGCTGTATCCGACGAGCAGGATTTCTACGTCTGGGTTACCGGTTTCGGAAATGGCGTTGTCGATGGCTGCGAGTACATCAATGTCGGGCACGAACAGCGATGCTCCAACGTTCTCCGCCGCCGACTGTTGCGCATCAGATGCGAAATCGGTGCCAGCGACATACACGATCAACCGCCTGTCGTGGTCGACATCACTCAGGACCTCCTGGACGTAAATCGGCGCGTACTTACTGGTTTTGTCCCATAGCGTCTTGAATAACTCAGATGTCGACTTCGGTGGCACGGTCTTCGGAGTGCTCGAACCGGAATTGTCTTCACCAGCCCGAGAAGGCCTTGGGGCGGGAGTACCGGTGATCTCCACGATCTGGCCGAACAAGGTTCGCTGATAGCCGTTAAGGAACTCGAGTGCAATCTGTGTGCCGATTCGAACACCGCTGAAGCCCTGACGCTCTAGAGCTGCGTCAAGTTGCCTGACGATATTCTCAATTTGAGCGATGGACTTGCTGACGGTGACCAGGGCGTCGGCTACCACGTGCATTGCGTAGGTACGCACGAGGTAGCGCTGCAGGGTGCTGTTGTAGCCATTCAGCTCCGGAGCGAAATCGGCTTCGAGTGCCGCGACCTTATCCTTGTAACCGCGCGCATAAATGGACGAGTCGTTCTTGACGAGTTCGGCCGCAATCACGGCCGTCGGATTCGACCCGGTGGCGAATATGAGTGTGCGTGCTTGTCCAGGTTCCAACCATGTCAATGCCTCGGTGTTACGCACATAAACGTCCTGAATCTGGGTTGCCCGACCACCGTGGCCGTCGTCGACAACAACGGTTATCCGCTCTGAGTAGGCGTAATACTTTATAGATCCGTAGCTGGCGTAACCGACTGGCGTGTAGACGATCACACCGTCCTGGAGCACTGCGCTCCCTCCGTTTGAGGCGGTGAGCGAGACCACCGACACGTCATCGAAGTCATCGTCGGCAAGGGTCAGGATGAACTCGGCATCTGCGACGAACTCTCCTTCGGAACCGGGGACAGAGGTAATAGTGGCCACCGGGTTCTGGTTGTAGAACGGAACGTGGAGGCTGACCGGTACCTTCACGGACCCGCCATCCTGCCCGTCGTCGACGATGATATCGAACGCGGCGTCGTAAGCGCCCTCATGTGCGAGAACGAGATCGGGGATATAACGCACCACCGTTGGCCCACTTTCAGGCCGAGCGACTTCGACTGCGCCCGCTGAAGGCGTAGTGGCGCTGTACCGGACCTGGTCGAACCCGATCCATCCCGAGTACTGGCCCCAATCTATGTCCGATGCAGTGACGAGATAGGTGCGATACCCGAGAGCGCCGCGCGGGTCTTCCGTCTCGCTGACCTGGACCTGCGGTGCGTTGTTCACCTGAATGAAGTCGATGTCGATCTGACCGGCGAGGCCGGTTGGGGTGCCTTTACCGTCGGAAGCGCCCACCACGAACAAGTCCGACACCTTACCGTAGTGAAGGTAGTAGCGGTCGGTGACGGTGTAGGTGAACGTGTCGTCGGCGTTGTGAGTGATCATTCCGCGCGAAGGTTGCGTCAGTACTGAGTAACTGATCAGGTCGTGATCGGCATCGGTTACCGCCGGACGGAACGTCACCGACCGACCGTCGGCGGAGCGCGAAACTTCCAGCAGCTTTCCAGTAGGTGCCTGATTGGTCACCGCGGGAGCATCACGCAGTGGGATCGCCGGTATCCCTTCGGCGGGGGAGTTCGACCTCGGGCCTGCCGGCATGCGCATGATCGAGCCAAGGAGCACCACCGACCCATCGTCAGCTTTGGGCGCCTGGACGGTGACCATCTGCCAGCTGCCGGGAACTGAACTGTAAGTGCCGGATTCGCCAGCTGCGAGCACGTCGAAGCTCAATATCTGGCCTCCGGGAGTCGACCTGGTGATGGCGATCGATGCGGTGCCGTCGTTAAAGACCTTCACTCTGCCGTCGACAACGGCGTAGCTTACGCCTGCGCTGACCGGATTCGCGTAGGTAACCGCGGTGAACACGCTGTTATCGCCAGCGTCGACGAATCGGTTGTCGGGATCTTCGGCGTGATAGTCGGGTATGGACGAGCCGCTAAGCGGGATGTAGTCGAGGGGGGATTCTGTTGCGCTGCCGACGGCTATAGTGTCGCCGAGCAAGGTTGACGGGCTGACGGTGATGCGGCCGACGACCGTGGGTGCGCCGTCAGTTCGAGGCGTCTGCACCGTGTAAGCGGTAAATCCCAGCGGACTGGCCTCGCTCGCGCGAGGCATCTTGTAACTCTCGCCGGACTTGATGACCACCAGGCCCTGGCTGGAGTAGGTGGGGAAGTACAAGTTTACGATTGCGACGTCAACGGCGCTATTGTTATGCAACGTAAAGGCACCAGAGCCGTCATCCGGAACGCTGTAGGTCAGTCCAGGTGGCGGCGGGCTACCTTCAAACCCGGAGCCCCAATCGTTGTCGCCATAGTTCCAGAACCGGTTGTCGGGGTCTGCGGCCTGTTCGTTGGTGGTGAGAGTTGATGATTCCGCGTAGTAGTATCCGGCCTCTTCCTGCGTCACGTCCAAGCGCATTGGTTGCCGTGATGCGCGGGCTCCCAGTGTGATGGTTCCCAGCGCGAGAGCCGTTTCGGTCACGGTAGGCACAGAGGCGCCGTCAGCAGATGCGCTCGGATCGACCGCGGAGACCACGACATCTTGTCCAGAAATGGACGCAAGACTGTCTATTTCAGATTCAGTACGCCATTCCGTGTGCCCGATTGGCTGATCTAGTCCCGACACGACATCCACGGGGTCCCCGGATGCGGCTGGCAGAGGCACTGACTCCGAAGCTGACTGTCGTTCTGCTGCAACTTGATTTGAAGATGCAGTGAATTCCGAGCCTATTCGGCCGCCAGCGCTTAATGCGCGCCCAGTAAGCGTAGAGGCCGAGGCGTGGCGATCGTAAGGGTCGTTCTGGCTGGTTTCAGGTCCGGACTTGGCCTCGGCCTCATGGGACTCGCTCTCGTCGGTGAGTCCGACTGGCCCCATGCCCGTCTCGGTAGTTGGTGCCGGTGCGGCATCTCTGGGAATCGACCCGGCGGGACTAGCACCAGTAGCGACTTCGCTCGGCACGGTCACGCTGGAGGGGTTCAAATCGGGTTCGGAATCGATCGGCGACGACCCCGCTATATTTCTGGAATCCGTTGCGGGAGGATCGCCGTCGGAAATTTCCGTACCCTCCGAGGGGTCGGAATCGTCACTGCTCGAAGAGGCACTGTTTGGTGACTCACTCTGAGTTTCGTCGGCGGAGGCAATGCCGGGAGCGGCGGCGGTCAGTACCGCTGCGCTGAATCCCAATGCGACGGCAACTCGTCGGGTGTTACCGATGTGCTTAATGGCGTGCCTGGACATACGACCTCTTTACTCGAGTCGGGACGCACAAAAAGTACCAGCCGCCTGCGCACCTGCGTCGCGGTAGAACGCGCGCCAACGCAAAAGTTCCCCCATATAGGGGAACGCTGTCCTGGCACTTAGAAAATGTCTGTCGCGTGCCCACCAAACAGCTAGTCAAGATGCGCCTGAAGGTTCGAGTGTCATTCGGCGGTCGCGGCGGGTTTGTTTTCAAGACGCCTTCTGGACTCATAGGGGGGCTGCCGAGCAGAATTCCAACTGTTTGACTCACCGGGCGAATTAGGGTTGCGTGCCAATACATGCTCACGCAACGGTGGCTACCGCAACAACGCTACGACCCGCGCGGGGCACAGAAGACCCAGCAACTCCCACGTGCACCGCCAACTACTGATTTCGACTCGGCAGGTCGCTCCGCGAGCTCCATTCGCTGGTCGAGCCTGTCGAGACCACCGCTAGTGATTTCGACTCGGCTGCTCGCTGCGCTCGCGGCCGCTCAATCAGCGGAGAGGACCACCCACCCGCGGCGGTAGTGTCGTCTCCGATGTCCGCACACGAACCCGCTGCGCAGCCGGCGCTTGCTGCCGGGCGGTACGCGCCGTCGCCGTCGGGCGACCTGCACGTCGGCAACCTGCGCACGGCCGTGCTGGCGTGGCTCTTCGCCCACACCTCGGGCCGCCGGTTTCTGCTGCGGATGGAGAACCTCGACCGCACCGCGGTGGGATCCGATCAGCGACAGATCGACGACCTGCACGCCCTCGGGATCGACTGGGAGCCGCCGGTCGTGTACCAGACCGACCGGCTCGATCGGTACCGCGCGGTGATCGACGACCTGACCATGCGTGGCCGCACCTTCGAATGCTTCTGCACCAGACGTGAGATCCTCGAAGCCCCGTCGGCGCCGCACTCCCCACCGGGCGCTTATCCCGGAACCTGCCGACACCTCACCGCAGAGCAGCGCGAGAGCAAGCGCGCGGCCGGGCGTCCGCCCGCTATCCGGATCGTCTCCGACGTCGACGAGTTCAGCGTCGTCGACATCCTGCACGGCGAATACACCGGCGCCGTCGACGATTTCGTCATCCAACGTGGCGACGGCACGCCCGCATACAACCTCGCGGTGGTCGTCGACGACGCCGAGCAGGGTGTCGACCAGGTGGTCCGCGGCGACGACCTCCTGTCGTCCGCCCCACGCCAGTCGTACCTCACGACGCTGCTCGGGCATACCCCTCCCGTCTACGCGCATGTCCCGATGGTGCTCAACGACAAGCAGATTCGCTTGTCGAAGCGCGACGGGGCTGTCACGCTAGCCGACCTCGCCGCGCGCGGCGTCGGCACCGCAACGGTTCTCGACCACATTGCGGCATCGCTACAGCTGGCCGAGCCCGGCGAACATGTCACCCTCGACGACCTCGCTCAACGCTTCGATCCGACGAAGCTCCCGACGCAGCCGTGGATCCTCACCGAAGACGAATGGACCTGAGAGGCACTCACATCCGCGCTCAGGACGCGGTCGTCAACAGCCTGTCGAGCAGATCGTCGAGAGTCAGCACGCCGAGAACCTCGTCGCCCGCAGATACCAGCGCGATATGTGCGCGCTTGTCGCGCATGCGCGCCATACCCTCGTAGGCCGGCAGCTCGGCAGGCAGGATCAACACGTCTCGGGCAAGGTTGGCTGCCGTGACATCGGCAGCCGCATTGAGACTGTCTCGGACGTGCACCACACCGATCACCGAGTCGCGGGTCAGGTTCTCTTCTGCCCCTGCGCGCACGACGAGCAGTCGAGAGTGCCCCGTCTGACGCGAAACCTCTTGAATCCCAGCAGGAGAAGCATCCGCGGGAACACCGTCGAGTGCGCCGTCGCCTACGACGTCGCCCACCGCGAGCGCCTCCGTGGCCAACGCCGCACTGAGCCTGTTGTGATACTCGTCGTCGAGCATCCCGGTCTCGGCGGAGTGGTCGACCAGCTGTCGCAACGTGGCCGAATCCTGTCCGGACGACACCTGGTCGACTGGCTGCACGCCAACGCGACGCAGGCACCAGTTGGCGAGTTGGTTGAGCACGACGAGCACCGGGCGCACCACCCACATGAAGGCGCGCATCGGAATCGCCAGCAGCACAGCCGATTTCTCCGGGTGTGCGATGGCCCACGACTTGGGTGCCATCTCGCCGACGACCAGGTGAAGGAAGGTCACGATGATCAGCGCGAGTATGAATCCCGCGACGTCGGCGATCCACAGCGGCGCGCCGAGTGCTTCGATCCCCGGCGTGATCCAGTGATGCACAGCGGGTTTGGTCACCGCGCCGAGCGCAAGCGTGCAGACGGTGATACCCAACTGCGAACCGGCCAGCAGCACAGACAGTTCCGACGAGCTGCGTAGCGCGGCTCGCGCGGCACGACTGGTCTGCGCGGCATCTTCGATACGGTGCCGACGAGCGGCGATCAGCGCGAACTCGACAGCGACGAAGAACGCGCTCGCCGCGATCAACGCGACCGTGACCGCGAGTACGACCCAGGGGTTACTCATCGGCGTCTCCGGACTCGGTGATGACGAGGTGGACGGTCGCGGGCACGCGGCGCCTGACCTGCGTCACCGTTGCGGTCACCGTCGGAGCAGCGACAGCGAAAGTGGCGTCGGCAAGCGGCAATTCGACGCTGTCACCGACCTGCGGCAGTCCGCCCGACGTCGAGATCACGAGTCCGCTCAGGGTCTCGTAGTCGCCTTCGGCCACCTCGTGTCCGATCACTCGCGACACCTCGTCGAGGTGCGTGTCGCCACGTGCGAGCCAGCCGTCGTCCGTCAGCTCGATCGGTTCCGACGACGTCGTATCGTGCTCGTCGTCGATCTCGCCGGTGATCTCCTCGGCGATGTCTTCGACGGTGATGATGCCCGCGATTCCGCCGTATTCGTCGATCACGACAGCCATCTCGTCATCTGAGCTGGTGTCGAGGCGTTCGAGCACCGCCGGAAGCGGCAGCGTGGTGGGCACGATCGCGGCGGGACGCGCGAGATCGGCTGCGGTAAGGCTCGTTTCGTCGAGTCGTTCGAGCAGATCGTGCAGGTGCACGATCCCGACGACGTCGTCGGGGTTCGTTCCCACGACGGGATATCGCGTGTGCCCCACCGCCATCAGGTCGCGAACCTCCGACAGCGAGGTATCTGCTGCGACGAAGTCGACGAGGGGCCGGGGCACCATCGCGTGCTCCGCTGTGCGAGTGGGAAAGTCGAGGACACGATCGAGGAGCGTCGACAGTTCGGCAGGCAACTCCCCGACCTCGCGCGACTCGGCGACGATGTGCTCGAGGTCGCGCGGCGACGCGGAGTGCTCGACGTCGTGCACCGGCTCGATGCGCAGCGCTTTGAGCAGAAGGTTCGACGCGGCGTCGAACAGCGAGATGACCGGACCGAACACCTTCAGGTAGATCGACGTCGAGAGTGCGAGTCGACGCGCAACCGGCTCGGGGCGCGCGATCGAGAGGTTCTTGGGGAACAGTTCGCCGAACACCATCTGCACGACCGTCGAGAACAGCACGGCGAGCACGGTGCCGATGGCCACGCCAACGGCTACCGGGATGCCGACGTCGCCCAACAGTTCGCCGACGCCACTGCCGATCAGCGGCTCGGCGACGTAGCCGACGAGTAGTCCGGTCACGGTGATGCCGAGCTGTGCACCCGAGAGCATGAACGAGGTTCTGCGCGTCACCGAGAGTGCGCGGGCTGCCGCGGCGTCGCCGTCTGCGGCGCGGGCCTTGAGTCGCGACCGGTCGACGGCCATGTACGCGAACTCCTGCGCCACGAAGTAGCCGGTCAACGCGGTGATGGCGAAGACGACGAGAATTCCGATCACGATTCCGAGGAGGATCATCATGCGATCACCTCGTCGCGGACCGTCGGAACATGAACCGACGTGTCAGGAGTTGTGAATGCCCCCGAGTGGGGGCTGGATCGTCGAGGTTTCCGTTTTTTGCGCCGAGCGCGGTTCATCGTGTCTTTCTGTCGGGAGGATTCGAAGCTGGAACGTCAGAGTTCAGGATACGTCAATGTCAACGAAACGGACATCGCGATGGTTCCCGGTCTGCAGGACCGTCCTCGAGGCCGAGCCCCAATCCCACTTCGGTCTCCTACAGTCGCGGCGCTGCAGCGTTAACGTTTGTGTCGTGGCGTCGCGTGAAATCGACAACCAGATCGCCGAACTCGGTGGACTTCTACAGGCTCAGGTGGATGACCTTGCCCTACTCATCGTTGCCGCGATCCACGCTGAGGTCGAGTTCTATCACGCAGACAACGCCGTTTCCGGCGACTCGCTGTTTGCTTCCGCCCGCGACAATTTGAGTCACGTTTTCCGCTCGCTGGAAGGCACCACGGGGCCCGATCTGTCGTCGGCCGTCGAGATCGGTCGGCTCCGGGCGGAGCAGGGGGTGCCGTTGGCGTCCGTGATGGACAGTTTCCGAATTGCCGCTCACCAGATTTGGCAATCCCTGAGTGGAGCGATCGCAGGTATGTCAGCCGACGCAGCCTTGGCACTTGCTGCGACCGAGAAGATCTGGTCTGCCCAGGACTCCTACACGGAAGCGATGTCGGGGGCATATCGCGATCACGCAACAGCCCGTGCGATCGACGACGAAGCAGAACGCGCTGCGCTGGTCGAGGCGCTGCTCGAGGGACACCACCTCGCGGATTACACACGCTGGGACATCGCGCGCATGCTGGCGATCCCGGCGCAGGGACCGTATGTCGTCGTCGCGGCGCAACCGCCGATGCCGGGCCGGATGCCGCTACCCGATATTGCCGGACGTCTGCGAACGGTCGACGTCTACTCGGCGTGGAGGCTGCTGCCGGACGTACACATCGGGCTGGTGCACGTCGGCTCGCGGAACGCATATCGCAAGGTTGTCGAACTACTCGGTCGGGTGGCGAACACCCCGGTGGGGGTGAGCCCACAGTTCGACGATCTCACCGACACCGCCGTCAGCATGCGCTACGCACGGCTGGCCATGCAGTCAGTTCCCTCGGGAATGCTGGTCAAGGAGTTCGACGACTCGGTGCTCGGTGTTGCTGCGGTCAGCGCACCGGATGTGACGCGCAAGATCGCCGAGGTGGTCCTGGGCAAGTACGACTCGCTTCAGGACGCCGACAAGGAGTTGTTGGCAGCCACGTTCCGCGCATGGATGCTCGCCAACGGCTCTGTTGATGACGCGGCGGAAGCGCTCTCGTGTCATCCGAACACGGTCCGTTATCGTCTGCGCCGGATCGAGCAGGTGACGCAGAGATCTCTTCGCGTGCCAAAGGAATTGACGGAGTTGTGTCTGGCATTCGAAATTGCGGACCGACTCTGATACGAGCGGTCGTGTCGAGAAGTCGCGGGCACGATCGAGGCGTGCCCACGCGGCGCGGACAGCTGCATCTTCCGTTGTGGCTGAAGACAATATAGATCCAGGGATTTCGGATTCGCGGACGTATACGACGCTGGATGGCGGTCGTTAGCATTCTGTGGCAGCCGACGCTCCGCGTGCGTGCACTTGGCTGCTGAGACAAAGCCGCCGCGCTGACAAATCGAGAACTCTGTTTCGGTCTTGCGCTACGAACATTTTCACGACCCGCGGAAGGCACGATTGAAAGTGACTGCTGCTGCAGTGGTATTGGCTCCGCTGGCGGTGATGATCTTGCCATTCGCTCTTGACTGGTACCACCGAACCGTCGTAGGGGAAACCCTCGACACGATCGATTCAAGAAGTGCGATCTGCACTACGGAAAGGCTGTCGATCATGGATGCACAGTCGGAGAATCCGTCCACCCTGCAAGCGAGAGTGTTCCTGGGCGAGTTCGAAATGCTTGCCGCAGCGTTGATCAAGCAACTCGACGCCGTCGATGTGCCGGCGAGCGAGAGGCGGGCACTGCTCACCGAGCTGTTCAACGTGCGCGCTCAGATAAACCGGCTTCAGGCGGCGTACCACTTCCCTGTCGACGACCGGCCCGCGAAGTCACCGCAGTAGGAGCAGATACTTGTCGGCCGACTCGGCCCCAAGCAAGATACCCGCTTGGTCGGCAATGGGTGATATGAGCCGATCGTCGGCATGTGATTTGTATTGGCGGACAAGGGAATCTGATGATCTTTAGGACCTTTGACCTACCGCGACAAAGTCCGACGAGCGTAGTTTCACTAGTGCATGGGAGTTACGCACTCACCGACGACAGCAACCGACGATCGAGAACCCGGATCGGGGTTCGATCGAGTTTTGACCAACCTGCGAAGTCGAAAGGTAAGACATGTCAACGAATTCAGAATCTACAACTGCCAGCGAGGTCAACAGTGACACGTTGGTTGATGTACGCCTGGACGACCTGCGAAATTTCATCAACAGATTTCTCGACTCCGTGGCCTCAGCCGAGAGGGAGAATCATGAGCAGGTGCAAGCCCGCATTGCCGAGGCCGCCGAAGCAACCGAGAGGGTAGCCGGGGACCTGAAGGTGAAGAGTGATGCGGCCACCGCCGCGGTGACCTCGCATTGGCAGTCATTCACAGATGCATTGTCGGCCAAGAAGGCTGAGGTTGACGCGCAGATCACCGAGCGCGCTCAGGAGCGTGACGTCCGCCGTGCGCAGGAGGCTGCGGATAAAGCCGAACGCATTGCCGACGACTCGGTGAGCGTTGCACGGATCGCGATTCAGAACGCATGGGTGGCCGTACTCGACGCCATCGACGCCGCGCTCTATGCCAAAGATCTCACGGACCCATCAGCCACCCCGGTGGGCAAGGACGCCTGAGGATTCCTGGAAGGACATCATGAGTATGAATAGAATTGTCATCGCTGCCGTGGGTATCGCACTCGTGGTCGGCGCGGTGATCTTCAACAGCAAGCGGCGCACGGTCGATGCGACCACCATGGAGATCCAGGACGCGATGAGCGGACTCGACCCGGTGTCGCGGGCGGCAGTGATCGCCCGATTGGCCGCTGACAAAAAAGCACAGTGGGACGACAAGACAAAACTGGACGAAGAGACACAGCTGGACGAGAAGTAGCGACCGACGGGAAGCACCGACTGCGTACGGAGTGATATCGATATGCACCAGTGAGTGAGCAGCGCGAGCGGACGGATCGCGAGCGGATCGATCCACAGAGTCGATTCGCGGAGCGCCGTCGTCGACTTCATGAGGCCCGGTCGGGTCGGATCACGACCGCGATCGCTGATCGATTCACCGAGATCGACGGCGGTACCGCGGGCACCCTCGTGTCGGTCGAGCTGTTCACCACGGTGATCCCGTTGATCATCCTCGGATTCGGATACTTTTCCGGGTTCGCCTCCAACGCCAGCCCGGGAACGGTGTTCATCCGGGAAACCGGGCTACATCACCCGCTCGACGACCAGGTGCGCGAGGCCTTCGGTAACTCCGCAGGATTGCGATCGAGTTGGACCATATTCGGCGTCGCGGGTTTCCTGGTCTGGGGAATCCCCATGTCGATCACCATCGCCGCCATCTTCGGAAAGGCGTGGCGTCGGGAACAATTCGGAATCGGCCAACGTCTCCTCCGCGGCGCCATCTGGTTCCTGCTGTACCTCGTGATGCTCGCTACGCGCGAATGGCTGACCTACACCGTCGGCACCGGCACGACCACGCACGCGCTGATGTTCGTCGTCGGGCTGCTACCGGTGTGGATCTTCTGGTCGCTGACCCCACCGCTCTTGGTCCGCGACGGGGGTCGAGGTCTGCGCTATCTTCTCCTGGCCGGGTTAGCCGGGGTTGCCGTCGATGGTGTCGTCCTGCCACTCGCCTCGCGAGTAGCGTTTCCGGCACTGCTTTCCGGCTGGAACGGATTCGGCCCGATCGGGGTCGCCATGACGCTGATCCTGTGGTGCGGGGTGATCGGTGTCGGATGGGTGGTCATCGCATGCGTCGGTGCAGTCTTCTGGGAACGCATCACGCCGGAACACACGGTCCTCGAGTCGCAAACGGCCTGATCACCTAGCCATCGCGCAGCTCAGTCGTTGCGATTCCCCGCGTAGTACCGGCCGAGGAATTCGTCGCGGTAGGCGTAGTAGTCGCCGGACTCGATGGCTCTGCGCGCGCCGTCGACCATCTGCACGACGAAGGCGACGTTGTGCAGTGTCGCCAGCGTCGCGCCGAGCCCCTCCTTCGCCTTGAACAGGTGGTGCAGGTAGGCGCGCGAGTACTGCGAGGTGTAGTTGGTGACCTCGGGATCGAGCGATCGGAAGTCGCTGCGGTATCGCGCGTTGGTGATGTTGTAGCGGCCGTCGAGCGAGTAGATGGCGCCGTTGCGCGCGACCCGCGTCGGCGAGACGCAATCGAACGTATCGGCGCCGTTCTCGATCGCGGTGAAGATGTCGTCGGGTTCACTGATGCCCAGTAGATGCTTCGGCTTGTCTTCTGGCAGTTCGGAATTCACCCAGCCGACGATCGTGCCGAGATTGGCCTTCTCCAAAGCGCCACCGATTCCGAAGCCGCCGAAGCCCTTTCCGCCGGAATCCTGGTCGCGCCGCGAGAGTTCGGTCAGGTCGCGGGCCGCCTTACGTCGCAGGTCCTCGTACTGAGCGCCCTGCAGCACACCCCACAGCGACTGCTGAGGTCGATGGCCACGCTCGACGGAAAGCCGATTGTGTTCTGCCAGACAGCGAATCGCCCACTGCCGAGTGCGTTCCAGCGAATTTTCCTGGTAGCCACGGGTGTTCATCAGCGTGGTCAGCTCGTCGAACGCGAAGATGATGTCGGCACCGAGTTGGTGCTGGATCTGCATCGACAGTTCGGGCGTGAACCGATGCGACGACCCGTCGAGATGCGATTTGAAGGTGACGCCGTCGTCGTCGACGCGGGAAAGTCGTTCGCGCCCTTCGGCGATCTTCTCGTCGTCCTGCTCGCCGGTCACGTCCATCGAGATGACCTTCTTGAAACCTGTGCCGAGCGACATGACCTGGAACCCGCCGCTGTCGGTATAGGTGGGACCCGACCAGTTCATGAAGGCGCCGAGGCCGCCCGCGGCGTCGACGATCTCGGGTCCCGGCTGCAGATAGAGGTGATAGGCGTTTGCGAGCACGGCCTGCGCGCCGAGCGCGGCGACCGCCTCGGGTAGGACCGTCTTGACCGTCGCCTTGGTTCCGACCGGCACGAATGCGGGTGTGTGGATCTCGCCGTGCGGCGTCGTGATGACTCCGGTGCGGCCGAGCGAACCGTCGAGTCGCGTGCCCACCGCGTAGGAATGGTCGGGACGCAGGTGCAGACCGGTCGGGTTGGTGTCGGGAGCGTCGATGTCGGGCGGGGTCACCGACCGATCTTCGCAGGTCGAGCGGCCTGAGCTCAAACCAGCTTCCGACGAGGCGTGCTGACGCGAAGCGCGGATTCGCTACGGTGAGTCCATGACGCGCGGAACGAACCTCAAGGTACCCACCCGTATCGTGCTGGCCTGCTGCGGCGCCCTCGGAGCTGCGTCTCTGGTGCTGACCGGCTGTGGCACCGAACAACAAGCCGACACGTCGAGCACAGCGGCGACGCAGGCGAGCAGTTCGACGAGCCCCGTCGTGGTCGGCGGCCCCCGCCCCGGAACACCGACCACCTCCCTACCCCCCGAGACCGCCGCAGGCACCAAGGAGTGCGACAAGATCTCCGGACCCGACGGCGCGCTGACCGTACAGATTCTCGCCGGCGACGTGAGTTGTGCCGACGCCATGACGCTCGCCAAGTCGTACGGACCCAAGATTTCCAGTGGTGAGCCGCAGGACGTCGACGGCTGGTCGTGTGCCCCGGCTACCGGAAACGGCCTGCTCGCCGCGTGCGAGAAGGGCTCGGACAGAGTTGGCTTCGCGCCGTAGGGCCCCCGCCGACTTGACCCTCACGCGACGTCAGGCAGCAGAGTCATCGGCGTGAGCGAAGGAAATGCCCCGTCGTCGGGCGACCTCACCGTCGGTGTGGTCGCCGGTCTCGTCGGTGTCAGTGTGCGGACGTTGCACCATTACGACCAGATCGGTCTGGTCACCCCGACGGGCCGCACGCCCGCGGGATATCGCGTGTACGACGACGGTGACGTCGAGCGCCTGCACCAGGTGCTGACCTACCGGGAGTTGGGCTTTCCACTCGAGCAGATCGCGACCCTGCTCGACGATCCGCACGCAGATGCGCTGGGCCACTTGACCACCCAGCGCGATCTGCTCAATGAGCGGATCGCTCGCTTGCACCGGATGGTTGCAGCAGTGGAGGACATGATGGACGCGAAGAAGTCAGGGATTCAATTGTCAGCCGCCGAACAGAGCGAGATCTTCGGCGACGATTGGCTACCCGAGGAGTACTCAGCCGAGGCGCAGCAGCGCTGGGGTGAGACCGAGCAGTGGACGCAGAGCCAGCAGCGAACGGCGCAGTTCAGCAAGGACGACTGGCGCCAGATCAAAGCCGACGCCGACGCCTTCGAGGCACGCCTCGCCGACGCGTTGGGGCGCGGCGTCGAACCCGGTTCTGCCGAGGCCGACGACCTCGCCGAGCAACATCGGGCGAGTATCGAGAAGTTCTACGACTGCAGCTATGAGATGCAGGTCTGTCTCGGCGACATGTACGTCGCCGATCCGCGGTTCGCCAAGCACTACGACGACGTCGCGCCTGGTCTCGCGGTGTTTTTGCGCGACGTGATCCGCGCGAACGCCGACGGTAAGTAGCTCAGCCCAGTTTCTCGGCTACCCGCTCGAGCGCGGCGACGCGGCTGCCCTTGACCAGCACCGCGTCGCCGTTGCCGAGTCCGGCGAGTGCCGCGACGGCGGCGTCGATGTCGGCGACATGGGTGGCTGTCGAGCCGTAGAAGGGCTCGTCGACGGCTATCACCGCGATGCCGAGCGACTCTGCCTGGAGCGCGATCGCCTCGTGCTCGGCAGCTGAGTCGTGTCCGAGTTCTGCCATCGTTCCCAGCACGGCGAAGCGTCGTCGAGCATCAAGGGCCGCCAGGGAGCGCAGCGCGGCCGACATCGACGTCGGGTTGGCGTTGTAGGCGTCGTTGAGCACGACGACGCCGTCTGCCGTGGTGGAGAGTTCCATGCGCAGGCCCGACAGCGCGGCCCCGAGGAACCCGGCGGGCATCGACTCGACGGGTACGCCGAGTCCGCCCGCGGCCGCCGCGGCGGCGAGCGCGTTGGACACCTGATGCTCGCCGCGCGCCGCGAGCGACACCTGCGTGCTGCCCCACGGCGTGTGCAGGCGGAACGATGCACGGAGCTGATCGTCGACGACGATGTCGGTGGCCACGACGTCGGCCGAGGGAGTGAGTCCGTAGGTCAGCACCTGGGCGGACGTGCGGGATGCCATTGCCGCGACGCGCTCGTGGTCGGCGTTGAGCACGGCGATGCCGTCGGCCGGAAGTGCTTCGACCAGTTCGCCTTTCGCACGTGCGACGGCCTCGATGCTGCCGAAGAGTTCGAGGTGTACACCCTCGACCCGGGTGATGATGCCGACGGTCGGGCGCGCGATCGAGCACAGCAGCTCGATGTGCCCGACCCCGCGCGCACCCATCTCGACGACTGCTGCCTCGGTGTCGTCTGGGGCGTTGAAGAGCGTCAGCGGGAGGCCGAGTTCGTTGTTGAACGACTTCTCGCTCGCGGCTGTGCGGAACGTGGTGGAGAGCAGTCCGGCCAGCAGATCCTTGGTCGACGTCTTGCCCACCGACCCCGTGATCCCGACCACTCGCTCGGGAAGTCGACGCCGAGCTGCGCGGCCGAGGTCGGCGAGTGCGAGCGCGGTGTCGTCGACGGTGATGGCCGGAGCGTCGACGCCATCGACAGGACCGGTCGCGGTGAGGTAGGCGCCCGCGCCCGCCGACACCGCGCCCTTGATGAAGTCGTGTCCGTCGCGAGCAGCGACGATCGGGACAAACAGTTGCCCGGACCGCACCGCGCGCGAGTCGATCGTCGCGCCGTCGACCGTCACGTCGTTTCCGACGAGTTGACCGCCAACCGCGTCCGCCAGCTCAGTTGCCTGCATGTGCACGCCTCAACGCTAGAGGAACGCGCGAAACACCCCGCACGCCGGGGAGAGCGCGGGGGAGCGTCGACGTATCGTGTGACCCATGTCGACTCCCCTGCTTCGCCTGGTTGTTCTCTACGGCGGTGTCTCCGCCGAGCACGATGTGTCCCGCGTGACCGCGGCGCACGTGCTGGCAGCAGCCGACCCGGCCAAGTACAGCGTCGTCCCGATCGGTATCGCGAAGAACGGCACCTGGGTACGCAACGACAAGGTGATCGCCTCGCTGGCCGACAACACGCCGCTGCCCGATGCACTCGACATCGCGGGCACCGTCATCGACCCGCTACGCGAACTGCAGGCCGACGCCGAGGGCGCGATCACCGTCGTGCTGCCGCTACTGCACGGGCCACACGGCGAGGACGGCACCATCCAGGGGATGCTCGAGCTGTTCAAACTCCCCTACGTCGGCGCCGGTGTGCTCAGCTCGGCGGCGTGCATGGACAAGGGCATGGCCAAGGTCGTTGCCGCGCAGGCGGGAATCCCGCAGTGCCGGTGGATCGAATACCGCGACGGCGTCGACGACCCGCGCACCGTGGCGTTCCGCGCCATCGAGGAGCTGGGCCTGCCGCTGTTCGTCAAGCCTGCCAACCTCGGATCGTCCGTGGGAATCACCAAGGCGCACAACGCAACAGAACTCGACGACGCGATCAACCTGGCGCTGCGCTACGACGACGTCGTGGTGATCGAGGAGTTCGTGTCCGGGCGTGAGGTCGAGGTTGCTGTGCTCGGCAACGAGAGCCCCGAGACGTCGGTGCCGGGCGAGATCATCTCCGGCAGCGAGTTCTACGACTACGAGGACAAATACATCACCGGCGCGGCCAAGCTGGTGATCCCGGCGCCGCTGAGCGACGAGGCGGTGCGCGAGGTCCGCGAGCTCGCAGCGAAGACGTTCCTCGCCATGCGGTGCGCGGGCATGGCGCGTGTCGACTTCTTCTACGAGGAGGACGGCCGCGGTTGGCTGCTCAACGAGGTGAACACGATCCCCGGATTCACCCCGGGGTCGATGTACCCGAAGCTGTGGCAGGCCACCGGGATCGCCTACCCCGACCTCATCGACCGCCTCGTCACGCTCGCGCTGGACGCACACCGTCGGCGCGTGGGGTTCTCGACGGAGCACTGAGGCCGTCGTTTCCCGCCTGACAGGGCGTGGGGACGTGCTCTATCCGAAGAGGCTCCAGACCTCTCCCGTTTTCAGTCATTTTCAGAGGCGCCCGGCGGCAAAAGCCCAGTTCGGATCGCCGAGACTGTTCGGAAATGACTGAAAACGGGAGAGCCGAGCGGCGCCGCTCGGTCCCAGACAGCGAAATACCCCCTCACCCGCGTAGGTGAGGGGGTATTTCTTGGCGGTGGCGGAGGGATTTGAACCCTGCGCAGATGACAAGGATGTCCTCCCGAATCGCTTTCACCAGCACAGATTCGACCACTATCAACCAGTCCAACCGTGCTCAACACTGACGAACTGTGCCCAAATTGTGCCCACGGCAGTCAGTCTGTCGTAGGTCACGGCTACCGTGCGAGCACCATTTCCTATCACCAGGAGAACCACATGCAGACACCCGACGAGCCGACGTGGGAGCGGCTGACCCAACTCACCGCCACCACGCGGTCGTACGCCCCGACACGATTCATCCTCGCTATCGCATCGCTCGTCGACGCCGACGCCATCCGCGGAGCAGTGACCACCGTCGACCTCGCAGGGCCGACTGTCTGGACGTCCGTACTCGTCACGGATACCGCACTCTGTCGCGTCTCAGCCTCGTTCGACGCCGAGCACTTCGACCGCGAGGAAGAGTCCCAACAACAATTCCGGTACAACGCCCCAGCCATGACACTGACGGAAGCGTGGACACGTCCGCTCGCTTCCGTGCGCGAGATCTCGATCGCAGACGTGTCTGGCGAGATCGATCGACAGAAGTGGTATCGGGTCGCTGGAATGAAACTCATTCTCGATGACGGAAAGCAGATCGAATTACCGGACCAAGGACGTCTTCACGACACTCGTGAGCGTGAGCAATCGGATGAGTTTCTGACGGCAGTTCGCCGCGGCGTTAGCTTCTGACTCGGTCGTCAGCGGTACCAGCGGCCGACCGCCGGCGGCACATCGGCGACCACGTACACCGATGACACTAGGCCTGTATGAGAGTCGCCCGTTACGCCAGCGTCAAGAACTGCGAGGGTCTCGTCGCTGCTCGCGTCGACGAGCCGAACGGACGTGTTGATCCCGGGGTGTACTGGCTCGACTCGAATCGACGAGTCCTCCATGTCCAGATGCCATTCCGAGCGTTCGCCACGCGACTTGAGGTAGTCCTCCACTCGCTCCGCCTCGAGTTCGACGCACAGGCACGAATGACCAGGATCAGAACCGGTGGGTCGGACTCGATAGAACTCGCCGTCGTACTCGACGGTGTGGCCGATCGGGTTCGCTTTCGCATTCAACCGATCGAGCTCGTGCGCAACCATCTCCGGGACCGTCGGGATCGGCTCACCATCGGGGACCGTGATGTCGAATTCATCGCTCATCGGACGAGGATCGCACGCACGAAGCGCCTGTCCTGCACGTTTCTGCGCGGTTCCCGCAAAAAAATATTTCCACTCACCGGCGAGTGGGGTGCCCGCCCCCTTTCTAGGATTTTCGGGGGGGTGGGTGGAGCGGTGACGCCCCCGGCCCGGAGTGGCGGGTCGGGGGCGTCGGTGTCGGCGCTGGCGGTGTCGTGGGGCTTCTCTCAAGGTGTGGCCCGTGGCCGGCCCTGGCCGCCATGCTGTCCGCGTGTCCCGGAATGGAGTGCGGGGGTGCGGTGAGTTTGACGCCGAGTCAGTAGAACCAGGCGGCTGGTTCGTCGAGGTTGGGTTCGGTTGCGTGGCCGACCTCGGTCATGGGTACGGCTGTTTCGTCGGGGACGGAGGCGAGGACGTCGGCCATGCCGGGGTCTGCGCTGATGAGGTTGACCCAGTGGCCGCGGCGGGATGCGGCGATCTTGCCTTTGCGGATTGCGTCGTCGACTTTGGTCTCGACCTGTTGTTTGGCGGCTGCTGCGGTGAGTCGTCGGCCTTCTGCGGCGTCTGCGCGCAGCGTCGAGAGGGTGTCGGTGTCGACGGCTTCTAGGCCGAGGCGTTTGGCTGCGGCGGCGACGGCGCTGGGTTTGGCGGTGTCGTCGACTGCTTCGCTGGCGAGGTTCTCGATGACTGCGAGGATCGCGTCGACGTCGCTGGTGTCGGTGTCGGCGGGTATGCCGAGCAGCTCGAACAGTTGGGCCGTCTGGTCTTTGGTGAATGTGAGTGCCATGGCGTTGTTCTCCTGTCAGGCCGTGAGGCTGATCTTCTTGGCCGCGTAGGGCTTGTCGACGGCGAACGCGGGTACGGCGTAGGCCTGCACCCATTTCGATCGGGTGGCGCGGTCGTCGTACACCTCGACGGTCAGGGGGGCTTCGAATCCGACGGTGCCGACCTGTCCGGCTGCGAGTGCCCATACGGTTCCGGCGGTGATCCGTGGGTTGCTGTAGAGGGTGACGCCGGCGCTCTTGAGCATGGCGTCGAGGCCGTCGCCGTAGGCGGTGCGTAGCTCGTGGGCTTGCTCGGGGTTGACTGCGACGAGGTCGTGGCGCACGCCGAGTTCCTGGAGGTCGGCGACGAGTTGCGCTTCGGACAGGTGGGCCGAGGGCCGGTCACCGGATGGGGTGAGGCTGTCGGCGGGTCCGACGAATACGAGGTTCTCCCAGTTGCCGTCGATGACGACGCTGTTGTTGGGGCTCGTGACCTTCGCGTTGAGTTCGGCGTAGGCGCGGGTGTCGATCTTGCGGGCGATGGTGTTGGCCAGCTGGGTGGTCTGTTGATCGAGGTAGGACACGTCGTTGCGGCGGATCTGCTCGTCGGTGATCTGGAATTTGCCGCCCCAGTCCTCGACGACTGCGAGTTGCGGGTCGGGATCGACACCCTCGACAACCTTGTATTCGCCTCCAGGTGAACGCTTTTCGACGTCGCTGCTGTAGAAGTCGGACGCCTGGATCACGCTGTAGAGCATGCCGCCACCTTCGACGGGCTTGCCGAGCTGGTGAAAGAACTTCGGTAGCAGAGTCTGGTCGTCGGCGAGCTTCGCGATGCGTTCCCGCAGGATTCTGGTGGGGTCTTTGAGGGCGACGTCGACGGACAGTCGCCGGCCGGACAGTTCGGGAATGAGTGCGCTGGGCATGGGTTGTGGCTCCTCGTCAGATCAGGGCGATTTCGGCGTCGGTGCCCGACGCGGCGGCAGTGATGGTGTAGCCGACGACGACACCAGTGGTGCGGGTGACGGCTTGGCCGTTGGTACCGACTTCGACGTCGACGCCGGCGGCGATCGCAGCGCCAGCGCGAACCTTCACGACGCCGTCGCGCGCGACACCGACGAGTTCACCGACTCCGGCGTCGTGCTTGGCGACACCGAATGCGCGGGCTCCGGCTGCCGGGTGGGCGACGGACAGGCTGCCGTCGCTGGTGCGGCTGCCGGAGATCGCGACGAAGCGGCGGCCGGTGACGGCTGCGGTCGGTTGGGCGGTCACGTCGCCGCCAGGGGCGTAGACGCGCGCATTGGGTAGGACAGTGGACACGAGTTACCTCAGCTTTCGGTGGGCGCGACGTCGGCGGGCGGCCGCGACGAGCACGATGGTGGAGTGGTTGTTCCTGGCAGGCGTAGGGGTGCGGAGCGTCACGCGTCCGCTGGATGCGGCGACGAGCTCCTGGAGGCTCGCGAGGTCGTCGATGCCGGGGTTGGTGGAGCCGAGTAGCGCGACACCGGTGAGGACGAGGGGCCATTCGCGGCCGGTGGTGTCGCGGAACCCTTGCAGCGCTTCGACACTGCGGTCGGGCCAGTGCATGGGTGCCGCGTCGGCGAGCCAACGGGGCAGGACGAGGTCCCCAAGCAGGGTTCGGCCGGCGGATGCGATGCGGAGGTTGTCGACGTACCCGAATGACGGGGTGCCGTCGAATCGGTCGTCGACGTGGCCGAGTTTCACCACGGGTTTGCGGAGCACGCCAGCGCGGAATGCGTCGACGACTGAGCGCAGATCGTCGGTGTCGACCTGCCACCGGCCAGTGGAAATGTCGTGGGTGCCGACCTTGACCAGTTCGACACCGCGCAGGGTGCTGGTATCAGCCACGATGGGCCTCGCTGTCAGGTGTGACGCCGTTCGGCGCGGTCGACAACGGCTCGCGCCGCAAGTAGCCACCGACCGCCGGCTTTTCGAGCCGGTAGACGCCCCCGGCGCGCAAGGTCGCGGACCGCGTCGGATGTGATCCCGAGGACCGCGGCGGCCTGGGCGGTGTCGAACAGTTCATGAGCGAGGTCTACACCCGAATCCGGTTGAGCTGCCTGTTTTCTCGCGTCCACGTGTGTGTCGCGGGTCGGGACGCGAGATGTGGCGCGAGAGAGCTTGTTACGCAACGACGTCAGACGCAGCGAGGGTTGGCGGCGGGTCTCGGCGAGCGCTCGTTCGTAGGCTGCGATGACGCGCAGCACCTCGCGGGCGTCGTCGGCGCCCAGGAGGACGCCCGTCACAGGTTCTATCGACATCGCTCAGTCGTCCTCGTCGGCGTCGCGGACCGTATAGAGCGCGGCGAGGTGGTCGTGTAGTGCGGCAGGTTCATCGAGGCTGCGGGGCAGACGGGACAGCGCCCACAGCAGCGGCCGGAACAGTTCATCTGGCGCGGCCTGTTCGACGCGCGCGAGTTCGGTTGCCGCGCTGTTGAATCCGACGGTGTCTCCGCGGTATCCGTGAAGCACGAGACCCACGACGGCACGCTGGATGCGGAGTTCACGCCTGACCTCGCGGGGGTCACGCTCGGCGGCGGTCACTTCTGATCCCGCTGGTTCGACAGGTACTGCTCGAGGCAGGCGCGGCATGTCCACCCGTGGGTCGATCCGGCCCACACGCGGCACGGGCCACCACACCGCGAGCACGTGTGCGGGCGTTCAGTTCGAGATTGGTTACGGCTCATTGCGATTTCTCCTCTTGTTCGACGGCGTCGTGCAGTTGGTCGGCCAGCTCCTGGGCTTCGATGTCGGACATGCTCATCAGGTGGGGCCCGACTCGCAGTTGCACCGGCCGGTCGGTGTCGTCGACGCGGCGTACCCGCGCGCGTTCGGTGATCCCGTGGAATCTCATCGGGTGGCGTCGTCGCGGGTGCGGTGTGTTGCGCACGCGTCACCGGGGTGGTGCACGACGATGCGGCACGGACGCCCTGACCGGGTGGGGCGGCTGCAGCGCAGAGGCGTGTTGTCGATGCGGGCGCGCCACTCGTCCGACAGAGGGCAGACGCATTCGTGGCTTTGGTTCGGGTCGCCGTGGTCGACGTCGGGCTCGCCTAGTCGGTCGGTCTCGACGAGCCATGCGTGTCTGCGGCCCGCTTGGTCGACGGCCTCGGCGACCTCGATGCCGGGCAGTCCGTAGGGCTCGAGGTCGACGCGTGTGTGTTCGTCGACCAACTGTTGGTGGGTGCGATCGTGGTCGTCGCTCATCGTGATGTCTCCCCTCCGGCGCGGCGGGTCGAGCGGTCGCGGGCGACGCGCTGGTTCTCGCTGTAGATCGTGACGGTCCGTTTCGGTGGTTCTGGGTCGGGCGCGGGAGGCCGTCCGTCGGCGCAGTCTTCGCAGCGGTCACCGATTCGGGCGGCCGGAAGTTCGATGGTGCATTCGACGCATCGTCGGGTCTTCTTCACGGTCGGTTTCGCCGCCTTAGTGTTCGCGAGGACGTGGAGCGTCTGCGGCTCGTGTGGGTGAGCCACAGACGCCTGACTTTCTGTTTTTTCGGGGGGTCCATCGTTGTTTTTGGGTCCATCGCCTCTGACCTGCGGTTTTGGGGGTCCATCGTCTGTGGCTGGACCTGCCGATGGACCCCTGTTTTCGCTGGTCAGGGGCGATGGACCGGGGTGGACCTCGATGGACCCCCCTGCTAACCGATATCGTGTGCCATTCGTCACAGAGATTTCGATGACCGAACCGTCGGCGATGAGGTCGGCAAGTGCGGGCGTGAGAGCGTCTCGCCAGTCCGATCGGGCGCGCATTCGGAGGTCTCGGGTGGCGAGTTCGCCGTCGCGTTCGAGCCATCGGAGGATGGCCGCGCGGGCGCGTTGCAGCTTGCGGTCGGCGATGACTTCGTCGCGTTCGGCGGCCGCGATCGCGCGTGCCTCGTTGACCTTGCGGGCGACCGCTCGCGCCTCCCGTTCGATGCGTGCGCGGGTGCGATCGGAGACCCGCATCAGCACGCCCGCGAGTTCCCAGTCGTCGAGGCTCACGGTGTGCATCCGGCCGTCGAGCACCATGAGTGCGGACGCAACTTTCGCCCGTGTGAGCAACGCGTGACCGTCGAGTGGGTTGACGTCCGGGTCGTCGCGGAGCTTGCGGAGGTGATGAGTTTCCATCGCTCGGACGGCCTCGTCGGGCAGGGCGAGGCGAACCTGGCGGTCGGCCGGCACGAGGGTGCGGGGCACGGTCCACCGTTCAGGCTCGGTAGGTCGGGTGTCGGGTGCGTCGGGGTCGGCGACCGGGAGCCACAGGAACCGTTGCGCGGTGCCAGCGAGATCCGACAGCAGCGGCGCGGCGCGCTCGGGCTGCACTCCGACTGACAGGACGGCGCGGTAGGAGTGGGCCGGCACGATCAGGCGTGTGTGCTTCTGTGCGTTGGCTCCGCCGATCGACTCGCCGGAGTAGAGCTGACGAAGTGCCGACATGATGGTGGCGCCCTGGCGTGAGCCGAGAGCGGCAAGGCCGTCGACCTCGGACGCGGTGAACATGGCCCTGTTGGTCTCACGCTTGCCGTCTGCGTCGGCCGCGAACGTCCGTGCCAGCCCTTCACCGGACCCGATGGGAAGCTCGGGGAACTGCGGCAGGTTCGTCGCGTCACGCGCGGCAGCTTCGGTGGCGCCTTTGCCGTGACCCGATCGGCCGACGAACGCGACGAACACGTTGAGGCTCGCCACACCGCCGATCGTGGGTGGCAACACGACAGTCGGGTCCAGAGATGCGTTGGCGCGCAGGATCAACGAGCCGAGCAGTGCCCACGGGCCAACCATTCGGGCGCGGGCGAACGCGAGGATGTGGGCCAGGACGGGCCGGGAGTTCCAGAACTCGTCGGCGTCGGTCAGCATGCGGGTCTCCTTCGAAGGTCGGGGTGTTCGCGGTCGAACTCGGCGCGATCGCGGATCACCTTGGCTTTGGATGCCCAGCTGGTCGCGGCGGATAGGTCGTGACTCATCTCGCGCAGTCGTTGGCGGGCGAGTTTGTCGTCGGCGCGGAGCTGATCGGCCAAAGTCTCTGCCAGAGTGTGTGTTTCGTACGCCCAGGCGAGGGCGGCTCGCGCGATCGACGACCGCCAACGTGGGTCGGCGGGGTCGAGGTCGAGCCAGCCGGGGGTGGCGAACTGGGGCGAGGGCACCAGCAACCCGGCCCGCACGATGAAGGACCGGGTTGCTGGGTAGTTGACAGCCATCTACTGCGAGACCGCCAGTTTCGCGGCCGCAGTGAGGACGTCAGCGAGTTGCCGAGCCTCGTCGACCGTCAACGACACTCCGACATGCCCTCCGGCCTCAGTCGCCGGTTTCGCGAGCGTCAGCCCGACCATCGCGACGCCGTTGCCGAACAACTTGGCCGACACGTTGACCCGGGCGGTCACCCACTCTTGGTCATCCAGGAAGCTCCAGCCGACCGCGTGAGTCACCGGAACCGATGCGATGGTCGATCGGTAGCAGCTACCGGTCAGACTGGTGCCGATCTGATCACGTTCCCGATCCGCCCAGGTTGGCCGTGGCAGCGGCATCATCTTCTCGAGGTCGCCGCCATGCTTGATGAGCGTCTGGCTGTCTCCGGCCTTGGAAAGATGCGTCCACTCGGTCAGCTCGGCAGGCTCACCGCAGTGCATGTGTGCGGCGTTCCAGTCCTCGACGATCTGGTCGATGTCGTCGGCGGTGTCGTCGGGCCAGGCGCCGACGATCTGCGCTTCCTCGCCGCACTCTGCGCAGGTGAGGATCGTGGCGGCGCTGGTGTCCTTTGGCAGCGTGGTCATTCGGTCACCACCGTCTGCAGGACGAGACGGCCGTCGGCAATATCTCCGGCCAGTTCGGCGAGTGCCAGCAGATCCGTCACGTCGAAAGGCTCGATGTGCGCCATCGCGTCCAGCAGCGCGTCGCGGGCCAGATCGTCGTCGAGACCGAGCGGCATGGCTCGTCCCGTCGCTGTGAGGTGTCGCGGCAGGGGTGTAGCGTTCACGTCAGTTCTCCTCTTTCGTGGGGGTTGGAACGTCGCCCTCGGAGCCGGTGGCCGCCGGACCGGGGGCATCTTCTTGTCCGGGCCGATCAGCCCGAAGATCGTGGGATCGCGCGACATCGTCGGCGACATCCTTGGTGGCAAGAGCGAGGTCTCGCAGGCGACCGCGGTACTGGTCGGTCATGGGAGTCTCGAGCAGCACTTCGTGCAGCAGATCGGCCGCCCGCGTGAGCAT
Source organism: Gordonia sp. 852002-50816_SCH5313054-c (assembly GCF_001665925.1). Classification (NCBI taxonomy): domain Bacteria; kingdom Bacillati; phylum Actinomycetota; class Actinomycetes; order Mycobacteriales; family Gordoniaceae; genus Gordonia; species Gordonia sp. 852002-50816_SCH5313054-c. The sequence goes on along the minus strand of NZ_LZTE01000025.1, from coordinate 114,834 downwards.
CCCGACCCGGATCCGGATATCGAGGCGATCCTCGTCATCGCTGTGATCGGGACTTGCGAGCTGGGGCGCCGTCACAGCTACTCGACTCCGCTCCACCCTCTCGACCGGGCGCGTGAACCGGCGCATCTGTGATTCATCGGCACCGAGACCACAGTCTGAGTGCCCCTCGAACTGCTGGTAGCGATTCACGAAGCCGCCTGATCGGTGCGCTCGAGCGTGTTGGATGCAACCCACACGTCGATGTCCTCCTGGCGGTAGAACACCTTGCGGCCGACCTTCACGAACTTCGGCCCGTTGCCCTGAATACGGAGTTGTCCCCAGAAGCCGTCGGTCGTGCCGGGGAACCGCTCCTTCATTTCGCTCGCAGGAATCATGTCTGTTCAACTCTCCTCACCTGTGCGTGTTTCGTACCCACTTGTTTGGGTCTTGTTCAATCAGTACCGCACCACTCGACTGTTTACAAGTACCGAACTATTGTTTCGATCATGGCAACAAGACGGGTTGAGATCGGAGCTACAGGCGACACAGTGCGCCGCAACATCGCACGCATCAGAAATGACCAGCGACTGACACTGCGCCAACTCGCGGAACGACTGAACGAAACTGACCGACCACTGAGCTACACCACCCTCAGTCAGATCGAGAACGGAGCTCGCAGAGTCGACGTCGACGACCTCATGACACTGGCTGTGGCACTTGATGTTTCACCGGGCGCACTGCTAGTCAGCGAGTCCGACCAAACGACGTCGGCGACGGGACTGCCATCGGTGAGCAGCCGCGAACTCTGGCTGTTCCTCGAGGGCTACTGGTCGCCTCACGGAAGTGGCATCGACTTCGTACTCAGGTCAAGACCGGGCATGTTCCCCCGCATCAACCGATCGGTGTCCAGCACCGCGCGCAGTCTCGCTATCGAGCGGCGCGTACTCGTCGACCAGGACGCCGGGGTGCTCGAGAGCAACCGGATCGGCAATGCGGACTACATGCTCGAGGAGTGGGAGAACGATGGCGACGATTGAGGCGTACACGACGAAGGCCGGACGACGGTACCAAGTCCGTTACCGCACACCAGATCACACGCAAACGAAGAAGCGTGGATTCAAGACCAAGAGGCTCGCCGAGGCGTACGCCGCGACCGTCGAGGTCGAGAAGCTACGCGGTGAGTACATCTCGCCGACACTCGGGCGGATCACCGTAGGCGAACTCGCGCCGGCCTGGTTGTCACGCAAAGAATCCGACGTCGCGCCTTCGAACTACCGCACACTCGAATCTGCGTGGCGCACCCACGTCGAACCGCGATGGGGTCGTCGGCGCGTCACCGACATTGACGTCGGACAAGTCGAGCAGTGGATAGCCGACCTGAACCGAGATGGTTCCGGAGCGACGACAATCATTCGCGCCTACGGCGTTCTCGCCGCGATCCTCGATGACGCGGTGAAAGCGCGGCGCGTCGTAACCAATCCGGCCCGCGGCGTGGAGAACTTGCCACGCAAGACACGCAAACGACATATCTACTTGACCGCTGACGACGTCGCGCGTCTCGCCGAGGAGTCCGGCGATCACCGGGCAATCGTCCTGACCCTTGCCTACTGCGGACTGCGCTGGGGCGAACTCGTCGCGCTGCGGATCCGGGACGTCGAGTTCCTGCGGCGACGACTCACCGTCCACGACAACGCGGTACAGCTCGGTTCCGAACACGTCGTCGGCAGAACGAAGTCACGCAAAACCCGGTCGGTACCAGTCCCCCAGTTCGTTCTCGACGAACTCGCCGTCCAGTGCCGCGGACGCGATCTGACCGAACTCGTCTTCCCAGGGCCACGCGGCGGCTACCTCGCGCGACCGAAGTCAACGCGCGGATGGTTCGCCGGCGCGGTAAAGCGTTCAGGTGTCCAAACCATCACCCCGCACGACCTGCGACACACAACAGCAAGCCTCGCCGTATCAGCTGGCGTCAACGTCCTCGCGCTCGCACGGATGCTCGGACACACCTCCGCGAAGGTCACACTCGACGTCTACGCGGACCTGTTCGACGACGACCTCGACGCCGTGGCCTCAACATTGAACGCGCGTTACTCGCCGAGTGTGCCCAAAACGTGCCCACGCGAGGCCTGACAACTCCTATCCCAGGCAGCGAAACACCCCCTCATCTGCGTAGATGAGGGGGTGTTTCTGGCGGTGGCGGAGGGATTTGAACCCTCGGTACGGGGTTACCGCACACAGCATTTCGAGTGCTGCACCTTCGGCCGCTCGGACACGCCACCGCGGAAGACTGTACCGCAGCTGGCGTCTGACACTAAATCAGCAGGTCAGCGAAGCGCATGTCACTCACCGCGCCAAACGGCTCAGTGGCCGGTGAGCTTGTTCTTCAGGCCGTCGACGCCTTCTTTGACCTTGTCGGCAACCTCAGACACCTTCTGCTTGCCTTCGGCTACAGCCTGGTCGCCCTTGCCCTCATTCTTGAGGTCGTCGTTGTTTGTCAGGCTTCCGACAGCTTCCTTGCCCCGACCCTTGAGCTCTTCTGCCTTGTTCTGTGCATCATCAGTGGTTGCCATAGAACTCTCCTTCGCGTGTGCGAACCAGAGCGCGGTTTTCGCGTCTCCTGAAACCCACCGTACACACCGTCGAAGTACGCCTGTTAGATCGAAATCTGTCCGCGTCGAAGCCTGTCCGAATCACCCTCGCACACACCTGAACTCCGATGACGTTCTCGATCGAGGGCAGGTCTCACTTGCCGAGGAGCTTGTCCTTGATCTCGCCGAACTTCTCCTTCGCCGTGCCCACAGCGCCCTGAACTTTTTCGTTCTCGGTGAACTCGGTCAACTTCTCCTTCGCTGTGCCCACCGCATCCTGAACCTTCTCGTTCTCGGTGAACTCGGTCAACTTCTCCTTCGCTGTGCCCACCGCATCCTGAACCTTCTCGTTCTCCGTGAACTCGGTGATCTTGCCCTTGACCGACTCCACGGCCTCGTTGATCTTGTCGCTTGATTCACTCATGATGTCGACTCCTCGCCATGCAGAGCCCGATGCTCCACGCTCGGTTACCAACCTGCCACACCGCGGCGACTGTGTCTTTCGGTGAGAACCCTGGTTTGTGCACGTCTCGACACCCCCAGCGATCAGGTGGTAGCCCGCCGCAGCGCGTCGACGATGCCATCGAGGTTGCGCTCGAATCGCTGCTCACGATCGCCAAAGAGAACTCGACCGGCCTCCACGACCAGCGGGACGTCGTCCCCGAGCATCTCGGTCCGATCCGACAGTGAATAGCGCGGCTCCCCCGATTGAGCGCGCTCCTGCTCTTCGATGACGAATCCGACGACAAAAGCTGTCACGAATTCGACCGCGCTCACAGCCCTTTCCAGATCGACGCCCGACGCGACGAGTTGCTCGAGCCACGGTTCCTGCGCGCGCAGCACCTCCGGGTCGGTCAATCGCGTTCCGCTGAACGTGCGCGCTCCGTCGCGATGCGCGAGGTACTCGCGACGAAGTACGCGCGCGTAGGTCGCCACCGATTCGGGCCAAACCCCCATCGGTTGCGCACGGAGTTCGGCGATCACCCGACGTTGAATCTCGGTGCCCATCTCGTCGAGCAGCGCCTGCTTGTTCTCGACGTGCCAGTAGAGCGCGGGCGCCTTGACTCCGAGTCGGGTCGCCACGGCGCGGACCGTGACGGCGTCGATGCCCTTCTCGTCGAGGAGGTCCAACGCCGCTTGCACGATGTCGGCGCGGTTCAGCCCCTTGGGTCTTCCTGTTGGCACGGTTGACAGCTTAACAAAGTTAAGGGAGTCTGGATGCAGACCCGATTTAACAAAGTTAAGGAGACTCGTCATGAAGGCAGCAATCATCACCGACGCCGGACGGACCCCGGTGCCCGGAACATTCGACGAACCGCAGGTCGTCGCGGGAACCGAGCTCTTCGAGCTCGTGGGCGCAGGCCTGCACCAGATCGTCAGGTCATTGGCGGCGGGCCGCCACTACGGAAGTTCCGGCATATATCCCCAGGTACCCGGCATCGACGCCGTGGTGCGCGCAGCGGACGGTTCTCTGCGCTACACCGGACGCATCGCACCTCCGTGGGGCACGATGGCCGAGCGCATGGCGGCACAGGACGGATTTCCTGTTCCCGACGACGCCGACCCGCTCGCAGTGGCCGCAGGGGTCAATCCTGCGGGCTCCGGATGGCTTCCGCTGCACGCCCACCGCGACGCGCGCGGCAGTTTAGGGACCGTGCTGATCCTGGGCGCGACGGGGATGTCGGGTCGCCTGGCGGTTCAGAGCGCTCGGGCCCTGGGTGCCGAGCACATCATCGCCGCCGGCCGGAACCAGGCGGTGCTGCGCAGCCTGCGCGCGCCCGACGTCGACGTCGTCGAACTCGATGTCGACGATCCGGCAGGCGCGCTAGCTGAGGCCGTTGCCGCGTCGACGCCCGACCTCGTCCTCGACTACGTCTGGGGCCCGATCGCCGAGGCCACGTTCGCGGCACTCGGACGGCAGGGATTGCACGAAGACGACGCTCACATCTCGTACGTCCAGATCGGGTCGCTCGCCGGGGCGCATGCAGCCGTACCGTCGACGCTCCTGCGATCGCGGAACATCACCATCTCGGGCAGCGGGGCGGGTTCGGTGTCGGCCGAGCAGCAGATGCGCTCGATACCAGCGGTCATCGATGCGATCGCGTCCGGCGCCCTGCAGGTGCCCTACGCAGCGTTCGGGATCGACGACGTCGAGAAGGCGTGGAGCTACGACGGACCGGAGCGCGCCGTCGTCACGCCGGGACGGGAGCGGCCAGGGGCGCACCGTCGGCGGTCTCGAGCGCCCAGTCGACGGTCTCGAGCGCCCAGTCGACGGTCTCGAGCGCCCACTCGACGGTCTCGAGCGCCCAGTCGGCGGTCTCGAGCGCCCAGTCGACGGCTCAGCCCTCGCGACGCGTGTCGAAGAAGCCGACCATCAGCTCTCGACACTCCGCCTCCCGCACCCCGCCGCGGACCTGCGGGCGGTGGGCGAGGCGAGGGTCGCGGACGACGTCCCACAGCGACCCGACGGCGCCGGTCTTGGGTTCCCAAGCGCCGAAGACCAGTGAGTCGACGCGTGAGAGCGTGATCGCTCCGGCGCACATGGTGCATGGCTCGACGGTGACCGCGATTGTGCATCCGGGCAGCCGCCACCCGTCACCGAAGGCGCGCGCGGCGGCACGTAGCACGAGGATCTCGGCGTGGGCGGTCGGGTCGGCGTCGAGTTCACGGCGATTCCCGGCACGCGCGAGTTCGACGCCCGCCGGGTCGAAGACCACGGCTCCGATGGGGACGTCGTCGGGTCCGGAGGAGTCGACGGCAGCAGACAGCGCCTCACCGATCATCTGATCCCACAGGCTCATCTGATCCCGAACGCGCGACGCGTCACGCCCGCCGTTCACCTGCGGAGCCTTCAGTGTCCGAGCGAGTCGAGCACCTTCGACAGTTCGTCGGCGAATCCGAGTCGCGCGGCGATCATGCCGATCTGCTCGTCGGCGTAGAGGTCGGTATCGCCGACGATCACGCCCATCACCGCGTCGGGAAGTCCGAGGTCGGAGAGCACGCCGAGGTCGCCTTCCTCCCACGGGTCGATGTCGTCGAGCTCGTCGTCGTCGAGATCGGGGACGTCGACGTTGATGGCGTCGAGGACGTCGGCGGCGATGTCGTAGTCGATCGCGGCGGTCGCGTCGGAGATCAGCAGTCGCGCACCGCCGGGGGCCGGGCGGACGACGATGAAGAATTCGTCGTCGATGTCGAGGAGCCCGAACACGGCACCCGCTGCCCGCAGTTCACGCAATTGCGTCTCGGCGGCGGACAGGTCGGTCAGGGCAGACTCGTCGAGCGCCTTGACCTTCCAAGCGGCATCCTCGCGGACCACGGCTACCGCGAAACCCTCGATATCGTCGATCGCTTGCTGCTTGTTGGAGTCCGAAACCCCAGCGCCGGCACCTGCCATGACGCTCACGGTAGTCGAGAATCGACGCCCGCCCCAATCCCCTTCCGACTCAGGTCGCCTACACTCCGTCGCCACGCGCTCCGAGACCCGAGACCGATGTGCGAATCTGGACCTTGTGACCGAAGACAAGCAGGGCAGCCAACCGCAGACCGCGCAGGAATCACAGACGACGGCGACGACTCGACGACCGGTCTGCATCCTCGGCCTCGGACTGATCGGCGGGTCGTTCATGCAGGCCCTGGCGGCGGCCGGTCGTGACGTGTTCGGCTACAACCGCTCCGAGGCAACCGTCGACGCGGCGTCGAATTCTGGATACGACGCCTCGTCGGATCTGGTTGCGACGCTGCAACGCGCGGCAGCCGACGACGCGATCATCGTGCTGGCCACCCCGGTCACGACGATCGAGCCGCTGCTGAGTGCAATCGCCGAAACGGCACCGCGATGCCTGCTCACCGACGTCATCAGCGTCAAACAGGCTGTGGCGGAAAAGGTTTCGAGGCTTCATCCACACGCGCGCTACGTCGGAGGGCACCCGATGGCCGGGACGAGCCGGTCCGGATGGGACGCATGCGATCCGACGCTGTTCACCGATGCGATGTGGATGGTCACCACGTCCGACGACACGGACGCCGACGATTGGACCGCGGTGGCAGAGCTCGCGTTGGAGGTGTCAGCGGTTGTCGTCCCCGCGGCGCCGGACGCACACGACCGGGCCGTCGCGGCGATCTCGCACGTTCCACACCTGCTTGCCGCGGACACCGCCGCCGTCGGCGCGGGCGAGAGCAACCTTGCGTTACGCCTGGCAGCAGGCAGTTTCCGGGACGGGACGCGCGTTGCCGCGACCGAACCCACGCTGCAGCGCGCCATGATCGAGGCCAACGACATCGCCGTACTCAACGCACTCAGCGAGGCGATCGACCGTCTCGTCCAGGCACGCGACGAACTGCGCGACTCCGGCAGCGTTGCCGCTCTGATCGACGACGGACATCGCGCGCGCATGGCTTACGAGGAGATGGCGGCGCGGGGTCGGGAGCCGATTGTCGGGGTCAGCGTCGGCGCGCCCGGCTGGGCGTCGGACATGCGTAAACAGGCCCACGAGGGGCGAGTCTGGCTGGGGTGACCCCTCAGACGCGCTCGGCCAGTCCCGAGTAGTTCACGACGAAGCCGTTGTCGTCGACGGTGATCTTGGCCGTCGCGATCGGCGAGACGACGTCGATGCCGTCGGGTCCCGAGGTGTAGTGCATCTGCGCCGGCTTGACCTCGCCGGTCGGCAGGTAGACGTACGCCACCGGGATCTCGACGTCGGTCGGTGCTGTGTTCAGGCCGAATCGACGGATGGGCAGCGCGTTGAACATCGGCGACATGGCCAGGTCGACGTCCTGCGCGCCGTCGAAGTCACTGCGGATGGTGTCTCCGTTGGTGCGCACGAGCCAGAGGTTCTCGTCGTCGTGGGAGAGTCCGAGTTGGCTCTCGCCGCTCTCCCGGAGGAGGTGGATGGAGAGTCGCTTCGTCACGCCCGCGTCGTTGGTGATCAGCTCGTACGAGGCGGAAAACGCCTCCGAGTCGGCGGTAGCCGCCGAGATGATCCGACCGTATGCCTTGATGCGCAGCCCGGACACGTGCAGGCGTACCTGCTCGAGTCTGTCGACTCCGACACCACGCCAGGTGATCATCGTCTTGTACTCCCGAACCGGAGCGGTGTCGACCGATCCGCCGCTCGCTGCGGTGTCGTGATCAGGGGCTGGGGTTGTACTCACGCGTCTACGGTAGCGAGCGAGAGGCCGCTACACACATCGGATGCCGGTCTCCATCACTTCGTTACGGTCACGCGCGGCACGAAGCGGTCCGTCGGGCAGACCCTGCGTCGACCCGATCAATCGAGACGCTCTGGCCGTCGACCTTGATCTCACACGACGCCGAGCTGTTCTGTCCGGCGAGGACCAGCAGTCGTAGCGGCGCCGATCCCGCGGTGAACTCGAGGTGCCACGTGGGCGGTGGGGTGAACTCGCTGCGCAGGCCGACGTCGTCGACGTAGAGGATGGTCCCGCTGCCCTCGATGGTCGCGTCGTAGGTGACGGATCGGCCCGCGGTGTCGCTGTCGCGCGGTGCAGGCGTCGCGCCGGGCGGGAGCATCGGGTTGCCCGGCTGCTGTTGCTGGGTCGGGACGTCGGGAACGGTGGGGTCGACGATCGTCAGGGTCGCGGGCGCGTCCTGCGACTGTGCGCCGGATTGCCGTATCAGCGAGAATCCGTAGAAGACCAAACCGAGAACGACGGCTGCGACCAGCGCGAACACCACTCCCGTGCCGAACTTTCCCGGCGACTTCGGCTGACGCCGCTCGTCGTCGAAGTCCGTTGGGTCGGGTCCTGTTTCGTCGGGTGGGGGTCCACCGTGTGGGGGTGTCGCGCCTCCGGGCGCGGAGGTCTGGGGTCCGGCGGCAGTCTGCGAGGGCTGCTGGCCGGGCACGAACCGCGGCGTGCCGTCGGGGGCGAATCCGAGCGGCGGGTAGAGGCCAGGCATCAGCGGCGCGCGATAGAGGTCCTCGGGCCGCGGCCCCGCCTCCTGCTGTCCCATGCTGACGCTCCCGTCTCCACTGCCTGCCGACATCCCTGACGCCGCAATCCCTGATCCCGACGATACGGACCGCCACGACGACGCGACGGCCGGCCACGGGCATCGCGCCCGGGCCGGCCGTCGTGTGTGTTCGGTTAGACGGTGTTCTGCACGGGCGCGAACTTGAAGCGTCCGTCCTCGAACAGGAGCGGGTAGAGCAAGCCGCCGATGATGCCACCGACGAGCGGGGCAACCCAGAACACCCACAACTGTCCCGGTGCGCCGTTGCCGTTGAAGAAGGCGACGCCCGTCGAGCGTGCGGGGTTGACCGACGTGTTGGAGATCGGGATCGAGATGAGGTGGATGAGGGTCAGCGCCAAGCCGATTGCCAAGGCGCCCATACCCTTTGGTGCACGGACGTCCGTCGCGCCGAGCACGACGATCAGGAAGAACGCGGTCAGCAGGATCTCGGCCACGATGACCGCGACAAGCGTGTAGTTGCCGGGGCTGTGCTCGGCGTAGCCATTGGCAGCCATATTCCCCTCACGCGACCACCCCGGTTTGCCCGAGGCGATACCCCAGAGGGCGAGGCCCGCAAGCAGACCGCCGACGATCTGCGCGACCCAGTAGCCCGGCAGGTCGCGCCACGGAGTACGTCCGCCGACGCATGCACCGAGCGTGATGGCGGGATTGAAGTGGCCTCCGGAGATGTGACCGAGGGCGTACGCCATTGTGACCACGGTGAGACCGAAGGCGAGGGCGACGCCGAGGTAGCCGACACCCACCTGGATTCGGGTGCCGGTGTCGTCACCGACGGCCACCTCTTTCGCGGCAAAGATCGCGGTACCGCAACCGCCGAAGACCAGCCAGAACGTGCCGAACAACTCGGCAGTGATTTTTGCAATGGGCGAAGGCATAGAGTTCCTCTCGTCGTACGACTCGGGACCGGATGTCACATCAAGCACTTCTGCCACTTCAGTACATCACCGATGATTGCAGATTCTCAGTGTCCGATTCACAACAGTGACCTCGGCGAGACCATGTGCAGACCTGCGCTCCGGTCGACGCCGGACGCGATCCGTCGACGACAAACTCCCCGCCACCGAGTACCGGTGACGGGGAGTGTGTGGTGCGCCCGTAGGGATTCGAACCCCAAACCTTCTGATCCGTAGTCAGATGCTCTATCCGTTGAGCTACGGGCGCGTAGCGTTATTCAGTTCTCCGCGGTCGAGGCTGACTGCGGTGGCGGAGGCGAGAGGATTTGAACCTCCGGTCCCGTTTTAGCGAGACAACTCATTAGCAGTGAGTCCCATTCGGCCGCTCTGGCACGCCTCCTTGGCGGAGTCCTTTCGAACTGCCGAGTGGAAAGATTACACACGGTCATCAGTCCGAAGCAAACCGCGAGCTACGGGGCGCGACGACCTGCATGGACAGACCCTCGCAAAGGCGTCGTGGAGCACGGGCAGACGGCGTCTCGCATGAGCCGGTTTCGGCATGGGCACGCTCGCGTCCTACATTTGACGTGTGAGTTTCCGCCTTCGCCTTCACCTCGAAGAACTGCCCGTCTACGTGCCCGGTGCCACTTTTCCCGGCGCGATCAAACTCGCGAGCAACGAGGTGACGTTCGGGCCGCTGCCCAGCGTCGAGCAGGCCATCACCGACTCGCTGCAGACCATCAACCGCTACCCCGACAACGGCATGGTGGAGTTGACGGCCTCGCTCGCCAAGCGTCTGGGCGTGACCGAGGACGAGATCCAGGTCGGCTGCGGCTCGGTCAGCCTGTGCCAGAACCTCGTGACAATCACGTGCGAGCCGGGCGACGAGGTCTTGTTCGGGTGGCGGTCGTTCGAGACCTATCCCCTGGCGACCCGTCTCGTCGGAGCTGTGCCCGTGCAGATCCCACTGACCGACGAGCTCAGCTACGACCTCCCCGCGATGGCCGACGCGATCACCGACCGCACACGCCTGATCTTCGTCTGCAACCCGAACAACCCGACGGGGACCATCGTCGACGCCGACAGCCTGCGGACGTTCCTGGCGAAGGTTCCCAGCGACGTCGTCGTTGCTCTCGACGAGGCGTACTTCGAGTACATGCGACCGTCGCAGACGCAGGCGTACGACGCCATCGAACTGCACCGCGAGTATCCCAATCTGGTTGTGCTGCGGACATTCTCGAAGGCGTACGGACTCGCGGGGCTGCGCGTCGGATATGCGATCGCGCATCCCGAGGTCATCACCGCGCTCGGCAAGGCTCACGTACCGTTCTCCGTGAACTCGGTGGCCCAGGCCGCGGCCATCGCAAGCCTCGACGCCGACGACGAGCTGCTCGCGCGCACCGAGGCGATCGTCGAGGAGCGCACCAGAGTCGCAGAGCAATTGCGCGACATGGGATATCGCGTCCCGGCGACGCAGGCGAACTTCGTCTGGATCGAACTCGGCGACGCGACAACCGATTTCGCTGCCGCCGCGCGCGACGCAGGCGTGATCATCCGACCCTTCGCCGGCGACGGCGTGCGCGTGACCGTCACCGAGGCCGAGGATAACGACGCCTTCCTAACCTTCGCCACCCGCTGGGCCGAGGACCACTCGGCGGGATAAGGCGCACAGTCGACGGGATAAGACGCCCATTCGACGGTCTGGAGCGCCCAGTCGACGGTCCCGAGCGCACCGTCGACAGTCCCGAGCGCACAGTCGACGGGATAAGACGCCCAGTCGACGGTCCCGAGCGCCCAGTCGACCGTGCGGTCACCGTCGAGTGGGCGCCCCATACGGCCGAGTGGGCGCCTAAAACGGCCGAGTGGGCGCCGCGCGGCTCAGTACAGGCCGCGCGAGACGGTGCGCCAGGCGGCGGGGAGGTCTTGCTCCCAGTAGGCCCAGGTGTGCGTGCCGATCAGGCGGAAGCCGTCGGTGTAGCGCACGTTGTTGGCGCGCATCGTCGCGGCGAACTCCAGCGAGCAGCGGTAGGCCCCCAGCTCGAGCGCCGACGACGACGCCGTCACGGCCTCGGGTGGGCCCTCGTCGGGTTCGATCCGACGCTGCAGGTCGAGCGGGCCGATGGCGCCTGATCCGGCGGCCAAGAATATGTCCTTGCCGCGCAGTGCGTCGAGGTGCTTGGCCGGATCGTGAGCGTCCCAGCCTGCGGAGCCGAACGGGCCCCACATGTTCGTCGCGTCGCCGCCGTCGCGGCCGACCGTCGTGCGTACGTATGCCTCATTGGCAGCGCCGGAGACCGGCGGACAGCCCGACAGCGAGGCGAGTCCGCTGTAGGTCGACGGATGACGGATGGTGAGTGCGAAAGCCGCCTGGCCGCCCATCGACAGGCCGATGATCGCGTTGCGCCCATTGCCGTCGAATTTCTTGTCGACCAGCGGAGGGAGCTCCTTCGCCAGGAAGGTCTCCCACATGGGTTGTCCCACTTTGGGATCGCGCTTTTGCCAGTCGGTGTAGAAGCTGCCCTTACCGCCGGTCGGCAGCACCACGTTGACATTCTTGCCCGCGAAGAAGCGGCCCGCGTGGCCCTTGGTGATCCAGTCGCTCACGTCGCCCTCGGCTCCGGCGCCGTCGAGCATGTAGACGGTTGGTCGCGGACCCGACGCATTTGCGGGGGTCAGCACCGACAGCTTGATCTTCGTCTTCATCGACGGCGACGTGACCCAGACGTCGGTCCTGAGCGGTCCCAGCTTCTCAACCTTCGCGATCTTCGCGACGGGCACGGGTGCTGCGTCCGCCACGGCGGGAACGCCGGTGAGTAGCGCGGAGAATCCGACAAGCGCGGTCGCGAGCACGGCAGATCGTCGAATCACCGACCCACTACCTCCCGTGCGCCGACGCGCAGCCGTGATCCTCCAACGCCCACCCATGCAAGTGTCTCCTCGAACTCTTCGGAGTGCACCGACCATCCAGGTCGGGCACTCGCGATCGTGCGCATCTCATCGTCGTGCGCACATCTTGAAATGTCAGGACGGCCCGCATCAGTGGGTTCCCCTCCCACTGCGGCCGGTGTCGTCCACAGGGTACGTGTCGTTCCTGGCAACCAACATCCCCGAACCGTCTTCGCGCAACGTCGACATAAGGTTGTTATTGTGACGACACCAAAGGATCTGGATAGTTCGACGAAGTCCGCAGGTGAGCGCGGTATGGGTGTCGGAGATTTCGCATTCGTCGCCGAGGTCCCCGTGCGATGGTCGGACATGGATGCCTTTGGTCACATCAACCACGCGCGGATGGTCACCCTCATGGAGGAGGCCCGCATCCAATGGTTGGTCATGGCAACCACTCTGGCTGCTGAAGCCGACACACCGACCGGGTCCCAGGCGGAACTGATCAAGAGCGCGATGATCGTCCACGTCGAGATCAGATACCAGAGCCAACTACGGCACGACGATTCGCCGTTGCGGATTGGCATGTGGATCAAGGGTTTTCGATCGGTCGACTTCACCATCGGCTATGAGATCCGCGGCGCGCACGCCGAGGACGATTCCAAACCCGCCTGTGTCGCGAGCACCCAGATGGCCGTCGTCGACGTTGAGGCACACTCGCTTCGACGACTCACCGGCGTCGAAAAAGATCACCTGCGGTCCTGGTCACGCGCCTGAAGCGACGCGGGTCAGGACGGCTCGTAGCGGGCGGGTAGCTCCCGCGGCACGGCAGGCGAAATGCGTGCGATGTTGCCCTCGAGGACGTCGCGGTAGATACGCAACTGCTCCTCGCCGCTGCGCACCTGCTCGGTCAGACGTTTGGCGTTGTCGACGGAGATCTCCCGGTCGCCCGACCTGGCGATGAGCGCGTCGATCCGGTCGTCGATGGTTGCGGCCCTGTTGTATTCGGACAGGATCTGCAGTTCGACGGCGGCCGACTCGACGACGTACGCGACGTCGCCGAGCGCCTGCACACGGTCGATGAGCTCGGTCCAGACCGGCCGCAATACCGTTTCACGACGATCGATCTGGGCGGCGAACGAGGCGTCGAATCCGCCGTTTCGCTTGGCGCGGTCGAGGTCGATCCGCACCGAGCGCAGCGCGATGACGTCGGCGACGATCTCGGCGAGTTCGGCGTGCAGATTGACCTGCGTGCGCTGCACGGCGAAGTGGTCGGACCGCCACGCCGGATTGCGCATGATGCGGTCGTAGTAGTGGGCGGCGAGGAACATCAGCGTCTCGTAGCCGTCGACGAAGTTCGCCACACCGGACAGCGGTGAGGCGGGGTTTCTCGGCGAAGCGGGAGTTCCGTCGACGGCGGCGACGCGGTTAGCCCACTCCCCGGCCTGCGGATATCCCGAGCGGGCGGCGACCTGTCCGACGACGCCCGCGATCCGTTCGACAGCCGCCGTTCCCGCACGACGCATCGGGTTCGACGTGTTCACGTTCGGGGTCGGTGTGCAGAGCAGTCCGGCGAACAGGCGCTCCCGCTCTTCGATCTCGAGGTACACGTTCTCTCGACGTTCCCTACGGATGGCGCGCGTACTACCTGCGAAAACACCCTTCGCGGTCACGATCAGCTTGCGCGAGTCGTCGCGCCGACGCAGCAGCCCGTTGAGACGCCCGCGCATCAGCGTCACGACCATTCCGGGCACCATCGGGGCGTCGAGTTGGCTTTCGAGCTGGACGATCGCCCGCTGGAGTCGACGCAACTCACCGAAACCCGTGGGCAGCGTCGGTACAGGCAATCCGGAAGAGATTCGGCGGACCAGGATCGCCCGGCCTGCCGGGGTGAGATACCCCGACGCCACGAGCAGTGCGGCGGCATCGGAGAGTTCGGGGCGTTCACCGGCGACGGCCGATCGCTCACACCAGCTGCGGATCTGAGCACTGCTGTCGCCACCCCGCTGGGCCGCGCTCTTGTCGATCATCGTCGTAACGCCTTTGGTTCGGGACCGTCTTGCGGGCGAGAGTAGTCAGTTCACCCCGCCGCGTTCCCAGATTCTACCTGCGCAATTCGGGTGCCCGAGGCGTCGGCGCACGCCACAGCGGTCGGGTCGCGCGGTGCAGCGCCCACGCGACGGGGATGCTGATCGCGGTTGTCACCACGAACGCCACCACGACGTTGCCGCTGAACACGCGATAGTTCAGCAGGTCCATGACCACTTCGAGTACGAGTACGTGCACGAGGAAGAACTCGTAGGAGATCTCGCCGAGCCACACGACGGGACGGCTGCCGCACAGCCGAGCCCACGGCGACGACTGGTCGGTGGCGGTGAGCGGACCAACCATTCCGACGGCGATGACGAGGTAGAGCAGATGCTTGACGATGGTGGCCGACGCCGTGCTCGGCGTGATCGTCGGCTCTCCTGCCAGCGGCAGACCCGACACGAGGAACGCGACACCCGCGGCCGTGAGCCAGAACCAGGTGTTCCACTTGGCGACGAGCGGCGCACAGACCGCCAGGACCATGCCGGCGACGAACCATCCGAGGAAAGCAGGCGCCCAGAGTCGGGCTGTCGGATCGGCGTCGGGATTGCCGTCGACGAGCACCGACCACACCGGACTGACCAGCCCGATCACGAGCAGCCCACCGATGAGCAGATCGGGTCGCCAGCGACGTCGGCACACGACGACGATCAGCAGCCAGGCGATCACCGGCAGGAGCAGGTAGAACACGACTTCTGCTGCGAGACTCCACATCTGGGTCAGGCCGGCATGCAGGTGGCCGATGCCGTAGACCTGCGTCAGGGTCATGTTTCGCCAGAAACCCGACCAGCCAACGCCTGTCACCGCGGCCTCGCCACCCGGCGAATACCAGCCGTAGATGAGGTAGACCGCGATCACCGTGATCCAGTACGCGGGCAGGATTCGCCGTGCGCGATGCCAGAAGTAGCGTCGAGTCGACGGTGGGGCCGAGCCCTTCTGCAGCGGCCGAATCCACTCCGAGAACAGCAGAAACCCCGAGAGCACGAAGAAGATGGCGACGCCGACCTCGAACCGAGAGAAGAGGCGTCCGACGTAGTCGTCGGTGTAGTTGCCGGTCCAGAAGGCCGCATGTGTCAGGCAGACCGCGGCCGCAGCCAGCGCACGCACTCCGGTGAGAGACGGGATGCGGTGGGCCATGGGCCGATCCTGCCAGGTCGAGCGAGCGCGGCAGCGTCGAGGACCTCTCGTCGCGTGGCAGGATGACGTCATGGGAGACGAGCGCATCCAGGGCCAGATCTGGCGCGATGGCAAGAAGGTCGACGGATTCTCCCTCGAATCGGTCTCCGACCTCATCGGCGAGTCCGACACCGTCGTGTGGGCCGACCTGCAGTGCCCGACCCATGAGACGCTCTCTTCGCTCGCAGACGAACTCGGGTTGAACAAGTTCGCCATCGAAGACACGATCTCGGCCGCCGAGCGCGTCAAGACCGTCACCTACAGCGACCACACCTTCATCATGGTGTACGGCATCGAGATGAAAACGTCTGCGACACAGAATGTTCGACGCTCCGACAGCGATTCCGACGACGACGCTGACGACGACTCCGACGATCCACCACCTCCGAGGTCGGGGGTGGTCGCCAACAACGGGCAGAATCAGCGCGCCAAATCCTTTACATTGCACCGCATCTCGATCTTCATCAAGGACAACGCCGTCATCACGGTGCGTATGCATCCGGGCGACGGGATCAAGACCGTGGTGGAACGCTGCGAGGACACGAACGCCGCGTCGCTCGGGGTCGGCGGGTTGCTCTACGTGGTGCTCGACGTCGTGGTCGACGGCCACTTCGACGCGGTCCAGGTACTCGACGACCAGATCGAGGAGCTCGAGGACTATTTGTTCGACGAGTCCGTTCCCAACGTGAGTCTGCAACGTCGGACGTATGACCTGCGCAAGGATCTCGTGGTGCTGCGGCGGGTGGTGCTCCCGATGCGCGAGGTGGTCGGCACCATCCAGCGACACCGCTACCAGGATCGCGGAGAACACGCGGCCGAGCTCGACCCCAACTACTCCGACCTCTACGACCACGTGCTGCGCGCCGCCGAGTGGACCGAGTCACTGCGCGACATGCTCAGCAGCGTCTTCGAGACGAACCTCTCGTTGATGGACGCGCGGCTCAACACCGTGATGAAGAAGTTGACCGCGTGGGCCGCGATCATCGCTGTGCCGACCCTCATCACCGGCTACTACGGACAGAACGTGCTGTTCCCCGGATACAGCACGTCGTGGGGTGTCTGGGTCAGTGCGATCCTGATCGTCGGGTCTGTCATCGTGCTCTACATCAACTTCCGCAAGCGGGATTGGCTGTAGTCACGCGGGGTGTCGGTGTGCGACACGCTCGAATTGGAATCTGAAACCTCTTGTCCCGTATTGTTTTCGAACGTGCTCTCCAGAACTGCCGAAGCTGTCGTGACCGAAAACACTGCCACCCCGTGTGAGTGGTGCTCCTCCACCGATGACGTCGCGGACTTCCGTGACGAAGTGCGCTGCGGCAAGTGCCGCGAGCTCGAGGTGACGATCACCGAGGCGCGCAAGTTCTTGGGTTTCTACGGTCTGCGCCCGCTCGGCGGCTCCGTGGAATGCGACGACGAGGAGGAGCGCGAGCACCGTGTCGGCGCTCGCGACGCGTACACCGAGTTGAACCGGATCCGCACGAGCACCCCTGCTCCTCGACCCAAGCGATCCGCGTCGCGAACGTCTGCGGCCGCGGTGAAGTCGAGCGCTGTGAAGTCGGGCGCCGTGAAGAGCGCGGGCGACAAGGCGAGCACGGCAACCACGAGCCCGACACGACGCAACGACGTTTCGCGGCCCGACCGCGCGGAGCTTCTCAGCCGCGCCGAGGGTCTGCTGAACGAACTCACCGACATCGACGGGCGCCTGGCCGCCGCCGAGCAGGAATCGGGACTCTCCGCCAAGGCCCGCATCGCCGACCTGACCTCGCGTCGCGAATACGTACTACGCACCCTCGCCGCGCTCGAGAAGGCTCAGCGCGCCATGGCCCCGTCCTGACGACCGCCGGTACGTACACAACTCGTACCTGAGCGGACCGCCGAGGAGATTATTGTGATGGCGCCGCGCTCACGACCGAGTTGTGTAGGCGCCTCGCGCCGATCGAGCGGCCCCTCGCTGATCGAGCTCGTCGAGATCACCCCGCTGATCGAGCGCCCCTCGCTGATCGAGCGCCCTTCGCTGATCGAGCGCCCTTCGCTGAACGAGCCAAACCCGCCGATCGAGCGGCCCCTTCGCTGATCGAGCTTGTCGAGATCACCCACGGCCACAGCTACGAGGCGTGACCTCCGTTGTGCCCCGCCGGCGGGCGCACGCACTGCACCCAGTTGACCACGAGCGCGATGTGGCACAGCGCGGCCACCAACAGCCCAAGCGAAGTCTGTTGGCGCGCAGTCTGATCCGCCCAGTAGCCCAGAATCGAGATCGGCACCGCGACGGCGCTGACCGCTGCTGCGATCCAGCAGGGTGCGAAACGTCGAACAATCACCGCGACCATGGACAGCACCACGGCGGCGGCGCCGAAGATGACGGCGAGTTCCGAGAGCGGCGTCGACGTTCCGGTCAGGGCAGTCACGACGCTCATGCCCGCGAGTACCACGACGGCCACCCAGATGGCGGCGACCGCACGCCCGCGGAGCGGGACCTCTGCCATGACCCTGCGTTCGATTCCACGAAGGGAGTCCGCGAGCCGAGGGTCCAGTTCGTCGCGGTCTACACCTCTCCCGTCGTCGCGCATCCCACCAGTGTCCTCCGCTAGCGCTCGGGGCGCAGGACCCGGGGTGCGCAATACAGGCCAATTTCACGAAAGGGTAGACACGTACAACCAATCAGTTGTACGTTTGCATCGTGAGCACAACGGCAGAGGACCAGGCAGACGCACTGTTCCACGCACTTGCCGATCGAACCCGCCGCGACATCATGCGGCGCGTGCTCGCGCAGGAGCAGTCGGTGTCGACACTCGCCGCCGACTACGACATGAGCTTCGCCGCGGTACAGAAACACGTCGCCGTGCTCGAACGCTCCGGACTGCTGACAAAACGTCGCCGAGGGCGTGAACAACTTGCCTCCGGCGACGTCGAGGCCGTGCGCGCCGTGTCGGACCTACTCGACGAGCTCGAGCAGGTCTGGCGCGGCCGGATCGACCGAATCGACGCACTACTTGCTGTCGACGACACTCCGTCGACAGCTGCCGACAAAGAGGAGTAAGACAATGCCCGTCATCGACGTCACCAAGAATCTCGACGACCGATCCCTCACCATCACAGCCGAGTTCGCAGCTCCGGTTGAACGCGTCTGGCAGATCTACGCCGATCCGCGTCAGCTCGAGAAGGTCTGGGGCCCACCGGAATACCCCGCAACGTTCGTCGACCACAACCTGGCGCCGGGCGGGCGTGTCACGTACTACATGACCGGACCCGACGGCGAAAAGTACGCGGGCTACTGGCTCGTCGACTCCGTCGACAAGCCGTCGAACTTCAGCTTCCGCGACGGCTTCGCCGACGAAAACTTCACGCCGATCGATTCACTTCCGTTGTCGCACAGCACATACTCGTTCGCCGACAACGATGGCCGAACCATCGCCACCTACGTGAGTACGTACGAAACGGTTGAGGGACTGCAGAAGGTCCTCGACATGGGCATGGCCGAGGGCGCGACGCAGTCGCTCAACCAGATCGATCAGTTCCTGGCAGGTTGACCGCGCGCTCAGCGCTTGCGCGTCAGAACGAACTTGGCGATGACCTTGTTGCCCTGATACTGCGAGCCCGCATATCCGTTGCGCGTCTTGTACATCTTGAGTCCGTTGCCCTGGCCCATGTTGACGTACTCGTACTTGCCAACGGTTGTGATGGGGTAGCCACGGAAGCTTGGGGTGACCCCTAACCGGTGATTGCGAACCGTCATGTCCGAACACCACGGCACCGGAACGTGGAAACCCTGGAACTCGGTGTTGCAGTATCGATAGTTGCCAGGCGAGACGTCGGCGTGCGCCGCTCCGCCACCCACGAGAACTCCTGCGGCAGCGGCGCCGCCGATCATTACACTTGCTATCAGCTTCTTCACAGGCCGGAATTGTGCCATAAGGTCTCAGCGATTACTTGGACCCGTCGTTCGCCGAAATGAGGTTCAGTTGCGTGGGACGCAGGGGTACAAAAATGCCCCTCTGGATCCCACGCAACTCGGCCTCTTCTGCGGAAGCGGAGGGATTTGAACCCCCGGTGGTTTTACCCACGCTCGCTTTCAAGGCGAGTGCATTCGGCCGCTCTGCCACGCTTCCCTGCCGAAAAGGGTACGTGACCCGCAGCGCGAGACCACCATCAGCCCGTTCCCTCATCAACCAACGCGCAGCAGCACCTTGCCGATCGCGTCGCCGCTGTTGAGTCGCTCGTGGGCGGCCTGGGCGTCGGCGAGCTCGAAGACCGAGTCGGTCACCGGCACCACAGAGCCGGCCTCGATCAACGGCCAGGTTCGCGTGTAGGTCTTCTCGACGATCGACGCCTTGCCGTCGGCCCCGGTCACCGGCCTCGAGCGCAGCGCGGTGCCGTACACCGAGAGCCGCTTGGAAATCATTGCGCCGATGGGTAACTCACCCTTGACGCCGCCCTGCATGCCGATGATGACCAGGCGCCCTCCCGTGGCGAGAGCCTTGACGTTGCGCGGCAGATAGGCCGCGCCGATGATGTCGAGGATCACGTTGGCGCCACCGTGCCCGGAGATCACCTCGACGAAGTCCTCCGACGAGTAGTCGATGAGGATCTCGGCCCCGTACTCCGCCGAGCGCGCCAGCTTCTCCTTCGTCCGCGCCGTCACCGCGACCCTGGCTCCCAGCGCGCGACACAGCTGCGTCGCATGGGTGCCGATCCCGCTGGAGCCTCCATGAATGAGCACCAGCTCGTCAAGCTGCAGGTGCGCCGTGAGCAGCAGGTTCGAGACAACCGTGCACGCAACCTCCGGCAGTCCCGCTGCCTCGATCAGGTCCACATTCGACGGCTTCGGCAGCACCTGCACGGCCGGAACCACCACCAGCTCGGCGTACCCGCCGCCCGCGAGCAGGGCACACACCTCGTCGCCGACGGACCACTCCGTCACCTCTGGACCAAGTTCGACGATCCGGCCCGACACCTCGAGACCGAGAATCTCCGACGCCCCAGGCGGCGGTGGATACAGGCCCTGTTTCTGGAGTAGGTCGGCACGGTTCACGCCGGCTGCCGCGACCTCGATGAGCACCTCGCCGGGTCCCGGCGTCGGATCGGGTACTTCGGCGACAGACAATGTGGCGGTATCGGACTCGACGGTGATTGCACGCATGCCATCGATGCTGCCCGAAAGTGGCGTCGAACGGGCGTAACCGTCAGGACCAGGAGCCCCGGACCTTCCGCATGGCGAGGCAGATGGTGGTGAAGCCTTCCTCGCCCAGGACGTCGAAGACGTACTCGCGGATCACGCCGTTGCGCACCCGCGAGATCCGGGCCAACGTGCTGCGGCCGGTGTCGGTGATGCGGACGAGTCGGTGTCTGCCGTCGAGGTCCGAACGTACGCGGACGACGTCGCCGGTGTCGATCAGTCTGCCGATCTGACGGGACATGGTGCTGACGCCCATGTGCACGGTCGCCGCGAGTTCACTGATGCCGAACTGCTCACGCGTCGCGAGAACTTCGAGGATGCGCAGGTCGGTTGTAGTCCAGCCGTTTGCGCCGAACGTGCTGTTGACCTGAGCCATCAGCGCCCATCCGCCATCCACGAACGAGTTCCAGAGCGCGACCTGATCGGCGGTCAGCTCCGGTGTATCAGGCGCGGGAGGGCGGGGTTCGGGGTCGTTCACATTGGTCAACTTAGTATGCGTTGTAGCTAAATGCGAAACCGTGTGGATCGGTCGACCCACACGCAATACGCTGCGACGTTGCCTAACCGAGCGACCCGAGAGTTCTGACCAGATGGTCAACTTCGTACGGCGTCGAATAGGGTCCGAGACCGACGGTCACCGCGCCGCCGAAGTCGCTTGCACCCATGCGTGTCAGCGCTCGGCACGGGAGGTCGGCGAGCGCACAGATCCCGTTGTCGGAGAGGCGTCGAACCACCTTGTCCGCCGAGACCTGATCGAAGGTGAAGCTGAGCGTCGGGACGCGGTTACCAGGCGTCCCGACCACCGAGACCTGACTGAGCTGCTCCAGAGTCGTCGTGAGGTAGACCATCAGCCGGTCGAGATACTCGTTGACCGCGTCGAGGGAGGCGACAAGTCGTCGGCGCCGCTTGCCGATCGCGTCGGCGTCGAGCGAGGCGAGATGTTCGATCGACGCGACCAGCCCGGTCAGCAGTCCGCCCTGTAGCGGTTCGAGTTCGAGACGTGCGGGGCCGACCGCACGCGGGTCGACCGACATCGGGACGAGCCGATCGATGACCTTCGGATCCCGGAACACCATTGCCGCGACCCGCGGACCGCCCCACCGCTCGGCGGACACCACGAGCACATCCGCACCGAGTTCGGCGATGTCGAGCGGCATGTAGGGAGCAGCATTCGTCGCGTCGACGACGAGCATCGCACCACGTGCGTGTGCGAAGCGGGCGATCGCGGGGATATCGGTGATGGCACCGAGAGTCGACGACGCCAAGGTGACGGCGACGACTGCCGTTCGCGCACCGACGAGATTCTTGTACTGCCACGCGGGCAGCTCACCCGTCTCGATGTCGAGTTCGGCCCACCGCACAGAACCGCCATAGCGTCCGACGACCCGCAGCCACGGCACGATGTTCGGCTCGTCGTCGGCATGACTCACGACGACGTCGCCGCCGAGCCAGGTGTTGGGGGCGATCGACTCCGCCAGGGTCCACACGAGCGCCGATCGGGAGGGTCCCAGGACCACTCCCGCGGCCTGCGCGCCGACGAGATCGGCGACCGCTCGACGTGCGCCGTCGATGGCTTCGGTGGTGCGGACCGCACCCGGATAGACCCCGCCCGGCGCCGCGCCGAGCTGGCGGAATCCCGACGAGACCGCGCTGGCAACAGAGTCGGGGATGAGCATCCCGGCCTGCGCGTCGAAATGAATCCAGCCGTCGCCGAGCGAGGGGAACAGTCCTCGCACGGCGGCGACGTCGAGACTCATGCCAGCCACGATAGACGGCCCGCCCTCGACGAACGGACGGGTTGTCGCCGAACGCCGCGCGGCGACGGCGTCCCCTGGCGTCGGGAGCAATACCGACTACTGCTGACGGGTGTCGGCGGCTTTCGGCACAATGGGGACATGGCTAGCGAAGGCACATCGTCCGGAGCGTTTGATCCCCGCGGTTTCGGTTCTCCGGCAACCGCCGACGAGAACATCGTGGTTGTCGGGCCCGACGACCACGAGACCGGGAAAGACGCCGAATCCAAAGACAGTGTGGCCGACATGGTCGAGCAACCCGCCAAGGTCATGCGGATCGGCACGATGATCAAGCAGTTGCTCGAGGAAGTGCGGGCAGCTCCGCTCGACGAGGCGTCGCGCAACCGGCTCCGCGAGATCCACCAGACGTCGATCAGCGAACTGGAAGACGGCCTCGCCCCCGAGCTGCGTGAAGAGCTCGAACGCCTCGCACTCCCCTTCTCCGACGACTCGACGCCTTCCGATGCCGAACTGCGTATCGCGCAGGCACAGCTCGTCGGGTGGCTCGAAGGACTCTTCCACGGGATCCAGACAGCGCTGTTCGCCCAGCAGATGGCAGCGCGTGCGCAGCTCGAGCAGATGCGACAGGGCGCTCTGCCTCCCGGAATCGTGGGTCCAGGTGGTCCCGGCGGCGGACCGAGCACCGGTCAGTACCTCTGAGTATCGGGCCGCGGACTCCTCGCTCGACACCGCCCGTTCCGGATCGTCGAACTGCTCGCTTGTATGCTGAATCCCCGTGTCAGCGGTAGTCAACGAGCGGGAAGTTCCGCCACCACCCACGACGTCGGATTCGAGGTCGTTTCGGCGGGCGTTCAAGGACCTCTCGGACGGACTCCGCGCGAGGGAGCTCTGGGCGCTTCTCGGATGGCAGGACATCAAACAGCGGTATCGGCGTTCGGTGCTCGGACCGTTGTGGATCACGATCGCGACCGGCATCACGGCCGTGGCGATGGGTCTGCTGTATTCGCAGCTGTTCGACGAGGACATCACAACGTTCCTGCCGTACGTGACGCTCGGCTTCATCTTCTGGGGCTTCATCGAGGGATCGATTCTCGACGGCTCGGAGGTGTTCGCCAAGAACGAGGGGTTGATCAAGCAGATCCCGTCACCGCTGTCGGTGCATGTCTACCGACTCGCGTGGCGGCAGCTCATCATCTTCGCGCACAACATCGTCATCTACCTGGTGCTGCTGGCGATCTTCTGGAAGCACATCCACCTGAGCTGGACCGTCGTGCTGATCATCCCGGCGATGATCCTGTTCGTCATCAACAGCGTGTGGGTCGCGATGGTCTTCGGCATCCTGACCACCCGATTCCGCGACATCGGACAGCTACTCAGCACCGCCGTGCGCCTGGTGTTCTTCATGACGCCGATCATCTGGAGCGCGTCGTCGCTGCACAAGGTCACCGGAGAGGGCTCGTCGCGGGCACGGATCTTCGAGATCAACCCGATGTTCCACTATCTCGAGATCACGCGCGGTCCGCTGCTCGGCGAATCGGTCGCCTTCTATCACTGGGCGATCGTCATCGGCTGCACCGTCGCGGGATGCCTTCTCGCCCTGTTCATCATGCGCAATTACCGCGCCCGAGTTCCGTATTGGGTGTGAGTCGTGACCAGCTCCAGAGAACCTGAGATCAAGAACGACGCCGTCCGCGTCGACACCTGGGACGCCTGCGTCGACTTCCCCATCTTCGACGCCAAGACGCGGTCGCTGAAAAAGTCGGTGCTCGGTGCCGCGGGCGGCGTGATCGGCGCCAATGCGTCGAACGTGGTGGTTGTCGAAGCACTCAAGAACATCAACCTGCACCTCGAACACGGCGATCGCGTGGGGCTCGTCGGTCACAACGGTGCCGGTAAGTCGACGCTGCTGCGCTTGCTGTCGGGCATCTACGAACCGACGCGCGGCTCATGTCGGGTGAAGGGTCGCGTGGCCCCGGTCTTCGACCTCGGCGTCGGCATGGACCCGGAGATCTCCGGCTACGAGAACATCCTCATCCGCGGCATGTTCCTGGGCGTGAGCCGTAAGGAGATGCTGCGCAAGACCGACGAGATCGCGGAGTTCTCCGAGCTCGGCGACTACCTCAACATGCCGCTGCGCACCTACTCGACCGGTATGCGCGTGCGCCTCGCCCTGGGTGTGGTGACCAGCATCGATCCCGAGATCCTGATCCTCGACGAGGGCATCGGAGCCGTCGACGCGGAGTTCATGAAGAAGGCGCGTACGCGGCTGCAGTCGCTGGTCGAGCGCTC
Source organism: Gordonia sp. 852002-50816_SCH5313054-c (assembly GCF_001665925.1). Classification (NCBI taxonomy): domain Bacteria; kingdom Bacillati; phylum Actinomycetota; class Actinomycetes; order Mycobacteriales; family Gordoniaceae; genus Gordonia; species Gordonia sp. 852002-50816_SCH5313054-c. Next base: position 90,019 of record NZ_LZTE01000025.1, on the reverse strand, counting down.
GGGAATCCTGGTTTTCGCCAGTCACTCCAACGAGTTCTTGGCCCAACTGTGCGACCGCGCGCTCTGGATCGACCACGGCGAGATCCGGATGGACGGCGGGATCGAGGAGGTGGTCGGCGCCTACGAGGGTCCGACCGCCGCAGCGCACGTGCGCGAAGTGCTCGACGAGATGCATCGGACCGACGGCAAGCCCGCATGAGCGACTCCACGGGCTCGACCTCGCGCGTCATTGCCTCGCGTGTCATTGCCGTTGTGGTGACCCATCGTCGAGCGGAGTTGCTCGCCGAGTCGCTTGCCGTGGTCTCCGCACAGTCCCGACCTGTCGACCACCTCGTCGTCGTCGACAACGGCAACGAACAACAGGTCGCCGACCTCGTTGCCGCACAACCCATTCCGACGACCTACGTGGGTTCGCAGCGCAACCTCGGGGGCGCGGGCGGGTTTGCGCTCGGCATGTTGACCGCGCTGTCACTCGGCGCCGACTGGGTGTGGTGCGCCGACGATGACGGACGCCCTGAGGACAGCGAAGTTTTGTCGACGCTGCTCGAGTGCGCCGCACGTCATCGGCTCGACGAGGTCTCACCCGTCGTCGTCAACATCGACGACCCCGACACCCTCGCCTTCCCGTTGCGCCGCGGCGTGGCGTGGCGGCGCAAGCGGTCGGAGTTGTTCGAGGGCGACGGCGAGCCCGACGGCGACGACGACCTGCTGCCGGGCATCGCGTCGCTGTTCAACGGCGCACTGTTCTCTGCGCACGCGCTCGACGTCGTCGGCGTCCCCGACCTCCGGCTGTTCTTCCGCGGCGACGAGGTCGAGGTGCACCGCCGCCTCGTGCGCTCCGGTTTACGTTTCGGCACGTGCCTGACCACGGCATATCTACACCCGTACGGCTCCGACGAGTTCCGCCCGATCCTCGGCGGCCGCATGCACACGCAGTATCCCGACAACTCGGTGAAGCGCTTCTTCACCTACCGCAACCGCGGCTTCCTCATGAACCAGCCCGGCATGCGCAAATTGCTCCCACAGGAGTACGCACGATTCGGCTGGTACTTCCTGGTGCAGCAGCGCGACGTCGCGGGCTTCCGCGAGTGGTTCCGGCTGCAGCAACTCGGCCGCCGCGAACGGTTCGTGCGGCCCGACTGACGTCGATTGGGCGCTTCGTCGCGTCGAGTGGGCGCTTCGTCGTGCCGAGTGGGCGCTCTAGCCTGCCGACAGTGCGCTTCGTCTCATCGACTGGGCGCTTCGTCGTGCCGAATGGGCGCAATTCGCCGACCACCCTCGCCGAAACTAGAACGTGTTCTACTCTGTGATCAGACACCGATCCACAGGGGAGACACATGCGGTTCACCTTCGCCGAGGCGATGACAGATCCCAGCTTCTACGCACCACTCGCCCAGGCGGCCGAGGAGGCCGGGTACGCGGGGTTCACGATTCCCGACTCGCTCGCGTACCCAGAGGAGTCCGACGCCACCTATCCGTACACGCCGGACGGCAATCGTGAGTTCCTCGACGGCAAGGCGTTCATCGAGACGTTCATCGAGGCCGCGGCGCTCGGTGCCGTCACGTCGACGATCCGCTTCACGCCGTTCGTTCTCAAACTCCCCGTGCGACCGCCGGCGCTGGTGGCCAAGCAGGCGAGTTCTGTTGCGTACCTGACAAACAACCGACTCGCACTAGGCGTCGGCACCAGCCCGTGGCCGGAGGACTATGAGTTCATGGGCGTCGACTTCGCGCGACGTGGCAAGCGCATGGACGAATGCATGGACATCTTCCGTGGCCTGACGTCGGGTGAATACTTCGAATTCCACGGCGAGTTCTACGACATTCCACGCATCAAGATGACCCCCGCACCCACAGAGCCGATCCCACTCCTCGTCGGAGGGCACGCCGACGCCGCGCTGCGTCGAGCCGTGATCCGAGGCGACGGATGGATGCACGGAGGCGGCCCCGCGGAGGAACTCGACGCCCTGCTCGACAAGATCACCGACATCCGCAAAGCGGAGGGAAAACTCAACGACCCCTTCGAGATCCACGTCATCTCACTCGACGCCTATACGGTCGACGGATGTAAGAGGTTGGAGGACAAGGGAATCACCGATGTGATCGTCGGCTTCCGCCTTCCGTACGTGATGGGCGACGACACCGAGCCGCTCGCGACCAAGATCGACCATCTGAACGCCTACGCCGAGAACGTGATCGCGAAGGTGAACGGCTGACGCACAGTCGGCACGCTGGAGCGCCCAGTCGGCACGACGTGACGCACGGTCGACGCGCTGGAGCGCCCACTCGACGGGATGAGGCGCCCAGTCGACGCGCTCAAGCGCCCAGTCGACACGCTCGACGTCAGCGGCGCATCTCGACGACCTGCGTGTTGTTGAAGGGAACCTGGCGCACGACGTGCAGTCCGGCGGCCGAAAGTTGTTGGTAGAGCGGCGTCGAGGTGAAGTGGCTGGGTGAGAACACCCAGTAGCCGATGGCGCCGGGGTAGGCGACGTAGCCGTGGTCGCGGTCCTTGTCGGTGATCACCCACATCACCTGGCACTGCTCGGCGAACCGTCGATAGACGGCGACGGGTTTGTCGCCGTCCCAGAGCACGTCCCCGTGGATCGCGTCGACCGAGGGGCCGACGTCGCGCAGTCCCACGAAGTCGTCGGGCTTGGCGCGCAGGACGACTCGCTGCGAGACCGGGCTCCACGTCGGCGCGGTGGAGAACGCGACGCAGTCGCCGGAATGTGCGTTCGAGCCGATGAAGTCGGCGGCCTCGGAGAAGTCGGTGCCGCCGAGTCGGCCGTACGCGCTGCGGTCGGCGAGGTACGTCGGCGTTGCGGCCGCGGCCAGAACCACGACGAGAAGCGCTGCCACCCACACACGGTCGCGAGCGATCTGACACACCGCCCACGCCAGGATCAGCGCCAGCCCACCGGCTGTGAAGATCAGGTAGCGGGGTGTGTAGACGGCGTCGACCAACCACGAGAACACGAACACCAGTGCCGCGGGCACGAAGACCCACAGCAGTCCGATGACCAGGGTCGACCATCGCCCGCGGGCACCGAGGACAGCAGCGGCGGCGAGTCCTGCCACCACGACGACAGCGCCGACGATGAGGAAAATGGTTGCGCCGTCGAAGAACTCGAATCGTGCATAGTTGCCGAGCGTCCGTGGCGACATCTGCTCGACCCACGAGATCTGCGCCCGTTGCGAGACGAAGACGCGCGCGAATGGCGCGACAAGTGCGCACACGATAATCGCGGAGATGACGAAAGCGCCTACCGTCCAGCGTAATCGCGACCTATCTCGCCCCCGACCCTTCATCAGCACGATCAGCAGGTGCACGGAGAGCAGCATGATGGTGAAGAAGAACCACACCACACCGACGACAGAGACCGCGACGTATGCCGCCCACCACCCCCAGCGTCGTCGCCGAGAGGCACCGTCGTCGACGTCGAGCGCGATAAGCAGGACCAGCGTCATGGCGATCCCGAAAGCGATTGTGCCGGCATAGGATCGGGCCTCAGAGCCCGCCCAGGTCGTGCGCGGCAGACACAGGAGCACCAGGCCGGCGATCACGCCAAAACGTGTGTCCCACAGTCGGGTACCGAGAACGACGAGCAGGCCTGCTGCGACACCGACCGCCAATGCGGACGGGAACCTCAGCGAGAACTCCGACAGCCCGAACACCTTGGTCCACACATGCATGCACAGGTAGTAGAGCGCGTGCACGGCATCGATCTGAGCGAGCAGATCCCACATCGCCGACAGTGGACGGTGCACCGCAGACACCGTCGCGGCCTCGTCGTACCAGAGCGACGGACGCCAGGAACCGTACGCGCACAACACCACTCCAAAGATCCCGACCACCAGTGCGGGTCGGGCGGAGCGGAGTCGTTCAGTCGCCGTCAAACAATCTCGTCCAGTTCTCGCGACTCGTCAGTTCGGGCATTGCCTGTCGCCACCCGTCGGCGACGTCGAGTCCGTCACGACGCAGTTCGAGGCACAACTGTGCGAGTTCTCGTCCGAGCCGGACCGCGATCTGCTTGTCGCGCCGCCTGACTCGTACACCCGTCTGCGACGAATCGGTGACGATGGCCGACGAGAAGAGCCCTACGTGCCACCACCGTCCGTCGTCGGCAGAAATGGAGACGGGTGCTGGCGATACCCGGCCGAGCCATTGCTGCACAGCACGTTTGACCAGCACGCGAGTCTCTTTGTCTTCGTCCGGCAGCGGTCCGCGGCGTGAGATCCTCGTGTTGGGATCGGCGTCGACGAACACGTCGGCGCTGTCGCGGATGACCGTGTCCGGATACTGCGCACGCAGTTCCTTCAACTCGGACAGCTTCGACATTCCGCCGTCGTCGAGGATCGACGGTCCGCGCAGGAAATCACGAACGGCCAGAAGGAAAGTCGCGGCGAGGCCGTAGCGCATGGAGACGATGTGCGCGCCGACCTCCTTGGCGATGACGGTCGCGAGGTGCTTCGGGTCGTACGGCCCGTGGATCGCCGCGACGATGAGCGCGTTACGCCAACTGAAGTAGCGCGACCAGTCGTCGTAGTCCTTGAGGTGGAAGTCGGCGTGCCAGACGCCCGCGTTGGGCAGCGTGACCGTCGGAAAACCGTTGCGGCGCGCGCGAATACCGAACTCGATGTCGTCCCACTGGAAGAACAGCGGCAGCGAGAGTCCAGCCGCATAGACAGCCTCGACCGGGAGCAGGCACGACCACCAACCGTTCCATCCGGCGTCGGTGCGCGCGTCCTGTTGCTTCTCGAGCGCGTTCAGTCCCTGCTTGCCGTACGCACCGGGACGTCCGGCCTTGAGCTCGTCGAGCGCTTCCCACTCGCCGGTCATGTGCACCCGGTAGGTCTCCGACGCCAGCAACATCTGCGAACCGACGAGCATCGGTCGCGCCGTGCTGTTGGCAAAGGAGGTCAGCCGGAGGATGGACTCGGGTTCGCACGTGATGTCGTCGTCCATCACGACGATGTCGGTGTCGTGGCTGCCGCCCTTGGTGACCTCGTGGATACCGCGGTTGAATCCTCCCGCGCCGCCGAGGTTGGGCTGAGTGATGTAGTGCAGACGGTCGCCGAGTACCGCGGTGACCTCGCTGAACCGCGCCTGGTCGGCGACACGGTCGGTGCCCTGGTCGACGACGTACACGGCGGCGACCCTCTCGAGCACGACGGGATCGGATGCGAGCGCCAACACTGTCGCCACCGCGTCGGCCGGACGGTTGTGCGTGCACATGACGACAGACACGGGCCGGTCACGGACCCGAGAGTCCACGCTCCACTCGACACCGGAGATGCTTGCCGGCCCGTCGATGGCGGTCAACTCGAACCAGAGGGCTCCACCGTCGATGAATCGCTTGACGTCGAGGTCGAAGCTCACATGGCCCTGTCCGGAGACCTCCGCGGTCTGCACCGGACGTTCGCGACCGCTGATGTCGGAGGCACGGATGTCGATCCGCAGCGTCGTGCCGGGTGCGCAGTCGTGGTCGAACTCGAGGCGGACGGACCGCACGCGGGTGTAGCTCTGCCAGAAGGCTGCGGGAAAACGTCCGAAGTAGGTGTTCGCCGACAGTCGCGCCCCGGGTCCGAGATGAGCTCTGCGGCGATCGAGTCGCACCCTGGAGAGGTCGGTGTCGGCGTACATCCCCGGCTCGATCCGGGTATCCGGACCGGTGAACAGCGTGCGCTGGACGAGCAGGCGGCCCGAAGGAGAATTGGTCATCTCGCGCAAATCAGACGGGTCCGTGTGCGGGGTATCGGTCGTGGTCGGCTGTGCTGCTGTCGACATTGCATCCCATTCATCTCTTCGGGGGCTCTCGCGCCACACGTGTCGGCCCCGACGGCCACAGTAACCCAAGGCCTGTGAACACCCTGTCACTGACACCTGAACACCACTGCTGCACAAGTCGGCGCCGTCGCAACGCATTCGGTCGAATCGGGCTGACCATCGCGACCGAACTCGCGTATCAGTTCTGTCGGGCCCTCGGACACACGCGTTACATGTCGTTCGTGCGACCGACAGCTACCGTCACGTCCTCAGCGGAGCCCGGCCAGCGCGGCCTGGGCGGCACCGAAGCCGCACATTCCATGCGCTCCACCACCGGGTGGCGTCGCGGCCGAGCACAGGTACACGCCGTCGGCTCCCGTCGAGTACGGCGACGGCGTGAGGCGTGGTCGGGCGACGAGGTGCACGAGGTCGTTGCGTCCGCCGCCGATGTCGCCGCCGGGATAGTTCGGATTCGACCGTTCCAGTTCGGCAGGCGTCGTCGCACGGACCGCGACGATCCTGTTGCGGAAGCCCGGAGCGAAGCGCTCGATCTGTGAGGTCACATACTCGGTCGCGTCGCCCGAATATCCCTGCGGCACATGGGCATAGGCCCACAGCGGCTTGAGACTCCCCGACGCTCGACTCTCGTCGGCGACCCACTGCTGCCCGACGAGGGTGAACGGACGACGAGGCATCCGTCCCGCGACGACGTCGACTTCGGCCTTCGCGATGTCCGACGCCTCGCCGCCGAGGTGCACGGTGCCCGCGCGAGCGCAGTCACGCGCCGTCCAGCCGACCTCGTCGTCGATCACGTAGTCGACCTTGAACGCCGCCGGGCCGCGCCGCCATCGCCGATACGACCGAGCGACGCGTGCGGGCTGGCGCGCACCGAGGATGTCGGCGGCTGAGCCCGGCATGACGTCGAGGATCACGATGTCGGCGGGGATCTGCGCAACGTCGGAGACGGTGTGTCCGGTCTCAATAGTGCCGCCGAGCGAGCGCAGCAGTCCGGCGAGCGCGGTCGTGATCGCCGACGACCCGCCGACCGCGACCGGCCAGCCACCGTGGTGGCCCGCTGCGGTCAGCATAAGTCCGGCAGCAGAGCTTCCCGGAAGGTCGAGGCGGGTGAAACCGTGCGCGGCCATGCCGGTGAACAGAGCGCCCGCATGCGGACCGAGGAAGCGGGCAAGGGCCGTCGCAGGCATCAGCGCGGGCAACCCGAAACGCGCCAGCAGCAGCGGGTGCTGCGGCAGCGCCAGCATCGGCGATAGCACGTCGTCGGCGACCTCGGGGAAGTGCGTCGAGACCTTGCCGAGCAGCCCGATCCATCGGTCGCCCGCCCCGGGGAATCCCGCGGCGGCGAAACCGGCGGCGGTGCGCTCGATGTCGCGGAACAGAAGTGCAGCGCTGCCGTCGTCGCGCGGGTGCGCACAGTCGATGTCGGGCCAGGACCAGCGCAGTCCGTGCTCGGCGAGGGGCAGGGTGCGCAGATAGGGCGACGACGTCCCCAGCGGATGGAACGCAGAGCAATGGTCGACGATGACCTCGGGAAACTCGTCGTCGAACGGACCCGACCGCGTGCCGCCGCCTATCGTGTCTGCACCCTCGAGGACCGTGACGTCGAGCCCCGCCTGCGCGAGTCGGACCGCTGCCGACAACCCGTTCGGGCCTGCGCCGACGACAACCGCGGTCGGCATGACTATGTGACTCGGAAGATGACGGTGCGCTGCACCACGAAGTTGATGACCGTCGCCGTGCCCTGCGCGATCACATAGGCAATGAGGCTGTTGAGGAACGTGTGCTCCCAGACGTGCGCCAGCCAGGTGTAGATGCCGACGTTGACGAAGAACGTGCAGCAGTAGAGCAGTGCGACCGCGATGAACCGAGCCGCACTCGGCGATGCGCGGAATGTCCAGCGACGGTTGATGATGTACGCACAGGTGGTGCCGCAGATGAAGCCGACGGCCTTCGACACCACGGGCGGCAACCCGAAACCGAACTGCAGGATCGTGGTCAGCCCGAAGTCGAGGATGCCGGAGATCACGCCGCTGATGACGAACCGAAGTATCTGGGTCTTCAGCGAAACGTCGGTCGAGGCCTCCGCATCGTCGACGGGTAGTTCGATCGGCGTCGGCGCGTGGCGCGTCTTGAAGTCTTCGTGCCGCGACTTGTGGTCGTGCCCGTCGTCGGAGGTTGCGTCTTGCACCCTGCCACCCTAGACGGTGCCCGGCAGGCTCTGTTTCAGAACTCCTCTTCGACGTCTGAGTCGCGGGCCGCCTTCTCGCCACGGTCGAGCGTTGCCAGTTCTGCCAGGTCGGCGGCGTCGAAGGAGAAGTCGAAGAGGTCGGCGTTCTCGAGTTGCCGACCGCGATGCGACGACTTGGGTACCACCGAGATGCCCTGCTGCACCGACCAGCGCAGCGCGATCTGCGTCGGCGACTTGCCGTACTTGCGTGCGAGTCTGATGATCACGGCGTCGCCGAGCATGCCTTCCTTGCGGCCCGTCGGGTGCCACGCCTGCGCGACGATTCCACGCTCGGACATGAACTCGCGCAACTCATCTCGTGCGAGTGCAGGTGAGCACTGGATCTGGTTGACCTGCGGCCAGACGCCCGTTTCGTCGTAGAGCATCTGCAGTTGATGCGCCTTGAAGTTCGACACACCTGGCACGGTGATGAACCCCTCGTCCGCGAGGGTCAGCAGCGCCTTCCAGGAGTCGACGGTTCGACCGAGGCTCGGGCAAGGCCAATGAATCAGGTAGATGTCGATGTGCGCGACACCGAGCCGTCGAGCGCTCTCCTTGGCCGCGTTGATCGCCTCGTCGAATCCCTGGTCGCCACCGCCGAGTTTGGTCTGCACGGCGACCTCGTCGCGCGCGACGCCCGATTCACGCAACCCCATCCCGACGCTGAGTTCGTTGGAGTACCTCGACGCGGTGTCGAGCAGGCGATATCCGGACCGGAGTGCGTCGGACACGGCATCGACGCAGGGCATGCCGAGCATGTCGTAGGTTCCGAGGCCGACGAGAGGTAACCGGAATCCAGACGAGAGTTCGACCGAGGGGATGTCCACGTCCACAAGGATATGGTCGCGACGACCGATCGTGCCCGGTGAACAACCCCCGTCGTTGACGCATCGTGACCATGACGTATCCGAAGTGCCCGACCCGACACCGCGTAGCGACCGGTCGGGTACCTCGACCCTCGACAACACGTCACGACGGTGGTCATGCTCGATGCATGGAACGCTTCGACGACATCATCATCGGCGCGGGTCACAACGGACTGACGGCTGCCGCGTACCTCGCGCGTGCGGGACGTCGAGTGCTGGTGCTCGAGCGTGCAGACCACGTCGGCGGTGCCACCGTCTCCGCGACGCCGTTTCCCGGTGTGCCCGCACATCTTTCGCGTTACTCGTATCTGGTGTCGTTGCTGCCGCGCGAGATCATCACCGACCTGGACCTGGACATTTCGCTGATTCGACGCCGCTACTCGTCGTACACGCCCATGCCCACCGACCCCACTCGTGGCCTGCTCGTCGACAACGCAGACGAGTCTGCGACCGCCGAATCGTTTCGACGCATCACCGGCGACGACACGGAGTTCGCGTCGTGGCAATGGTTTTACGGCCGGATGGGTGAAATCGCACGTCGCGTCTTCCCGACGCTGATCGAACCGCTGCGCAGCCGCGAGGAACTGCGAGACCTGGTAGCAGGCGCGACGCGTCCTGCCGGCCTCGACACCTCACTCGCCGAACTCTGGGAGATGCTCACCGAACGTCCACTCGGCGAACTCATCGAGCGCTACTTTGCCGACGACGTGGTGCGCGGTGTCGTCGCCACCGACGCGCTGATCGGCACCTTTGCCGACCTCCACGACGCCCGACTGCGCCAGAACATCTGCTTCCTCTACCACCTGATCGGTGGCGGCACCGGCGACTGGGACGTCCCGGTCGGCGGGATGGGCGCCGTGTCGGGCGCACTCTACGAGGCCGCCGTCGCCGCGGGCGCACGCATCGTGACCGGCGCGCGGATCACGGGCATCGACCCGGCCGATGGCACTGTCGAGTACGCGCGCTCCGCGCAGGCCGCGAGCAGCCCGTCCCCGCTGGTCGAGCCGGCCGATCCGGCCGCGAGCCGCTCCTCCCCGCTGGTCGAGCCGGCCGCGAGCGCAGCGAGCAGCCGAGTCGAGACCACCCTCCGCGCCTCGATGCTCTACGTCGCGTGTGCGCCGCAGTCGATCAACGACTGCCTCGATGTTCCGCTCGACGTCGAATCCGACACCGCCGGAGCACAATTGAAGATCAACATGCTGCTCAATCGGTTGCCGGCGCTACGTGATGGATCAGTGCTCCCCGACGCGGCGTTCTCCGGGACGTTCCACATCAACGAGTCATACGGCCAACTGCATGCGGCGTGGCAGCAGGCGAGCATCGACAAGGTCCCGAGCGTCCCGCCGTGTGAAATCTACTGTCACACACTGTCCGACAGGTCAATTCTCGGACCAGAGCTCGCCGGATGCCACACGCTGACGCTCTTCGGACTCCAGATGCCTCCGGCGGTTTTCGACGCGCCGTCGGCAACCAGCAGGGCCGTCGAAGCCACTCTGGACTCGTTGAATTCTGTTCTTGCAGAACCCATTCAGTCTGTGATCTGCACCGACGCCCACGGCAATCCATGTCTCGAGGCCAAGACGCCGCAGGATCTCGAGGCCGCACTCGGGCTGCCCGGCGGCAACATCTTCCATCGGAGCCTGCAGTGGCCGTGGGCGCCAGACCGGGACGCCGTCGGGCAATGGGGTGTCGAGACGCGGCACCCCCGCATGTTGCTTGCTGGTGCGGCGGCGCGTCGTGGCGGTGGTGTCAGTGGCATACCCGGACACAACGCGGCGGCGTTGGTGCTCGAAGGCTGACAAGCTGCGTCGGGCGTATCTGCCGTCGCGGTAAGATCCCTAACGATGTCTACTGAAGAGCTCCTGCCGATCACCACGCGCACGCTGGCCGGATGGTCACGTACCACCCCGATCACCGGGCATGTCCTGTCGACGCCATACCCCGAGGTCATCGCCGATGCGGTGGCTCGGGTCGCCGACGACAACGCGGACAAACCGGACTACCTCAAGCGTGGGGTCATCGCCCGTGGACTTGGCCGCTCGTACAACGAGTCGGCGCAGAATTCCGGTGGCCTGACCGTCGACATGACGCCGCTGACCAGGATCTATTCGCTCGACGAAGAGACCGGCATCGTCGACGTCGACGCAGGCCTCTCGATCGACCACCTGATGAAGGTCGTCGTGCCCCGCGGCTTCTGGGTGCCGGTGATGCCCGGTACGCGACAGGTCACGATCGGTGGCGCAATCGCGCACGACATCCACGGCAAGAACCACCACGCGACCGGCGCGTTCGGCGATCACGTCACCGAGATGCAACTGCTTGTTGCAGACGGTCGGATTCTCACCCTGACTCCCGACGGCTCGCCCGACGACCCCGACGGCTCGCTGTTCTGGTGCACGGTGGCGGGTATCGGCCTCACGGGCATCGTGCTGCGGGTGAAGATCAAGCTCAAGCGCACCGAGACGGCCTACTTCAAGGCAGACACCTTCACCACCAACAACCTCGACGAGACCATCGCGCTGCACCTCGAGGACAACTACGAGGACGGCTACGAGTACGCGTCCGGCTGGTTCGACACGATGAGCGCCGCCCCGAAGCTCGGTCGCGGTTCGTTCAGCCGCGGCAACCTGGCAACGTTTGACGAACTGCCGGACAAGCTCAAGAAGGATCCGCTCAAGTTCAACCCGAAGCCGCTGATCACGCTGCCGAACATCTTCCCGCGTGGACTCGACAACAAATTCGACTTCGGACTCATCGGCGAGCTCTACTACCGGGCCGGATCGAACAAGCGCGACGTCATCGAGAGTCTGCCGCAGTTCTATCACCCGCTCGATCTGATCGGGAACTGGAACAACGCCTACGGGCGCCCCGTCGCGTACGGCAAGGGCGGCGGATTCACGCAGTACCAGTTCATCGTTCCCAAGGGCAACGAGGACGAGTTCAAGAAGATCATCACCGACATCCAGGCGTCGGGTCACATCAGCTTCCTCAACGTGATCAAGCTGTTCGGCAAGGGCAATCCCAAAGCGCCGCTGTCGTTCCCGTTCGAGGGGTGGAACGTCTGCCTCGACTTCCCGCTGCGCGCAGGGCTCGCAGAGTTTCTAAACGACATGGACCGTCGGGTCATGGAGATCGGCGGAAGGCTGTACACCGCAAAGGATTCGCGCACGTCTGCCGAGCACTTCCACAAGATGTACCCGGAGATCGACAAGTGGATCGCCAAGCGTCGCGAGATCGATCCGACCGGCGTGTTCCTGTCCGACATGGGCCGACGACTTGAGCTCAACTGACGTGAACTCGGCTCGCCTGTACTGAATTGCGTTGCGGCCGAATTCGGTTGCCCGTTCAGACCACCATCTACTTCCCAACACCCGAGGAGACACCAACCAATGTTCAACGCCGTCGATTCGCCGCAGTCGATCCTGATCCTCGGTGGCAGTTCCGAGATCGGACTCGCCATTGCCAGCGAGTTCCTCGTTCGTGGACCCGCCCGCGTCATTCTCGCCGTCGTGCCCGGTGATCCGACGGCCGACGCCGCGGCCGACACCATGCGCAAGGCGGGTGCGACGTCGGTCGAGCTCATCGACTACGACGCGACGAAGCCCGAGACGCACCCCGAGACCATCGAGAAGGCTTTTGCCGGAGGCGATGTCGACCTCGCGATCGTCGCGGCCGGTGTGCAGTTCGACGACGAAGAGGTCTGGCAGGACCAGCGCAAGGCCGTCACCGAGGTGACCATCAACTACACCGCCGCGGTCAGCGTTGGCGTGCTGCTCGGCGACAAGATGAAGCATCAGGGTCGTGCGCAGATCGTCGCGATGAGTTCGGTTGCGGGCGAGCGTGTTCGACGCAGCAACTTTGTGTACGGGTCGTCGAAGGCAGGTCTCGACGGCTTCTACCTCGGCCTCGGCGAGGCGCTGGCCGACGACGGCGTGCACGTTCTCGTCGTGCGTCCCGGCCAGGTGCGGACCCGACTGTCGGCAAACGTCAAGGAAGCGCCGCTCACCGTCAACAAGGACGTCGTCGCCAAGGCCGTCATCAAGGCCGTCGACGACAACAAGGAAATCGTCTGGGTGCCTGGCACTTTCCGGTTCATCATGACCGTGCTGCGCCACATCCCGCGCAAGGTCTTCCGCAAGCTGCCGGTCTAGACGCACCCGAAGTCACGCTCGCGACACTCAGGGGCGAGACTTCATCTGTCCGATGCGGATTCGGTTGCCGAACGGATCGCGGATACCGAAATCGATGCCGTAGTCACGATCGGTCGGTTCATCGGTGAAGTCGACACCCTTGGCCAGAAGTGCGTCTGCGGTCGCATAGGCATCATCGGTTGACATCGAAAACCAGCCACCGCCAGCACCTTTCGTCAATAGGTCGCGGACCTGGGCTGCGGTCTCCGGGCTCAAAGACGGCGGCCCGGGGATCTCCAACATGAGTTGGCGGTCGGGGTCGGACGGCAGATTGATGGTGAGCCATCGCATGAAACCCATGTCGACATCGGAGTGCACCTCGAAGCCGAGGTTGCCGACGTAGAAGTCGAGGGCTTCATCGTGGTCGAGTACGTAGATCTGGGACAGGATGATCGTGTTGGGCATGGCGGGAACGCTACCGACGCTGCCCCGGTCTCACTTGTCCAAAACTGCTCTGTTCGTGACAGATGCTCACGCCGGCCGACGTAGCGCCTTGACCGCGCAGATCGGCGCACCGTGGTCCCCGGCGTGACGGCGATGCGCGGTGGGTGTCTCGCCCATGATCTGCCCGAAGGTCCTGGTGAAGGTCGCGAAACTGCTGAACCCGACTGCGGTGCTGATGTCGCTGATCGACAGCTGCGTCTCGCGCAGCATTGACGACGCTCGCTCAATCCGTCGTCGTTGGAGGTAGCGGTGCGGCGTTTCGCCGAAGGTCGCCTTGAACACGCGGCTGAAGTGCGACTCCGACACGTGCGCAATCGCCGCCAGCGCAGCAAGGTCCAGGGGTTCAGCGAACCGGCAATCCATCGCATCACGCGCGCGCAGCATTCGCCGATTCGTGTCCTCGGTGTGGTTCGTCCGCGCGCGTGCCTGCCGCGCATCACCAGTCATGATCTGTCCGGATAGCTTCCGTCGCCCAGATCGGGATCGGGCAGAGTGTCGTCGGGATCAATCAATACGACGCGGCGCCCGTCCTCGCGGACACGACGCATGCCCTCCAAGATCATCCGACGCCCGACGTCGGCGAAGTGGCTGACCTGACTGACGTCGAAAACCACAGTCGGGGTGCCTGTTTCGTCGGCAGCCAGATTGTCGAGGACGTACTCCGCGCCGCTGAACTGGATGACTCCCTGTAGTTCGAAGGTCGTCGAATCGTCGGAGGTTCGGACGTCGCGCAGCACGGTGGTTCCGTAGGGCTCGGCGTCGACCATGTGCATGTTCATGTCGGTCGACAGCCGGCGGAACGTCAACACGCCGCGCGTGCTGTTGCCGTGTTCGTCAAGCCGCGGCGAGAAGACCGCGATGCCGCATTGGCCGGGCAGCGTTCCCAGAAGTCCGCCCGCCACACCGCTTTTCGCCGGAATACCGACGGTGGTCAACCACTCGCCCGCGCCGTCGTACATGCCGCAGCCTGCCATCACCGACATCACCTGACGCGCGATCCGTCGACTCATCACCCGCTCGCCGGTGACGGGGTGCACGCCGCCGTTGGCAAAGCACGCTCCGATCACAGCAAGATCCTTGGCGGTCACCATGATTGAGCATTGTTGGATGTATCCGTCGACGATGTCGTGCGGCGCGTCGTCGACGATTCCGTAGTTGCGCAGCATGTGCGCGATCGCAAGATTGCGGTCGGCCGAGTCCATCTCGGACTTGTGTAGCGCTTGATCGACGGTCAGTTCGCGTCCGGCCAGCGTGGAGAAGAAGCTGCGCGCCCGCTCGACGCGCGACTCGACGTCGGCATCGTCGTCGACGAGCAGCCCGTGGGTGGTGATCGCGCCGGCGTTGATCATCGGGTTGCGCGGCCGGCAGGTACCGCTCTCGAGTGAGAGCTCGTTGAACGCCTCGCCCGACGGTTCGACGCCCACCTTCTCCAGCACAGTGTCGAATCCGCGGTCGGCCAGAGCTGCCGCGTAGGCGAGCGGCTTGGAGATCGACTGGATGGAGAACTCGACCTCGTCGTCGCCGACGCAGTACGTTCGGCCGTCGACGGTGGTGACTGCGATCGCGAACAGATCGGGGTTGGCCTCGGCCAGGTCCGGGATGTAGTCGGCGACGGCTCCGCCGCGCTCGGCATCGAGCGAATCGAGGACCTCGGTCAGATAATCGCGGACGGGTGACTGCATACAGGTAGACGCCTCCTTGCGCTTTGCTGTCCACGGTACCGACGACCGCGCCGCGGCTGATCCGTATGACAGTCGGCCCCGATTTTGGGGGTAAACGTCATACGGATCGCTGGGCGGTCGAGCACCACGCCGACCCGCCGCAGCGCTGCAGATCCGTATGACAATAGGCACCCATTTCCGGCGTCTACGTCATACAGATCGCCAAGCCGTCTAGCACCACGCCAACCTGACGCAGCGCTGCAGACTGCAGAACCCGGGGCCGACAACTCGACCGCGCGAGCCGCGCACGCGGACAACCATCACGCTGCGTCAGACTCTTCCACATGCGACTTCCACTCTCGCGCATACCTATTGACGCATGACTGCCCGGTCTGCGTCGAGATCCTGCGCATCAACTCGTCAGTCGCCGCCCTGATGCCAGCCGCTCCTTCGACGCGATACGGATCGAGTTCCAGTGGCTCGAGAATGTGAATAGAGACCCGCTGCTGCCACCAGCGCACCGCAGATCCCGGTCTCGTTCCCGTGATCGCGACTGGTATCAGTGGTGCGCCCGTGTCCATTGCGACTCGAACAGCACCGGTTCGGCCTCTATAGAGCCGACCGTCCGGCGAGCGTGTGCCCTCGGGATGAATGCCCCACGCCCCTCCGTGCGCGAGGATCGTCGTCGCGGCTCGCAGCGACGCCGACGACGCGCTACCCCCTCGCCGGTCGACGCCGATCTGCCCCATTGCCGCAAAGAACCATCGTTGCGTCCGGCCGAAAAGCCCTGGCTTATCGAAGTATTCGCGCTTCGCCAGAAACGTCACATGTCGCCTCGCAGCGAGTGTCAGATAGAACGAGTCCAGCACGGCGAGGTGGTTGGCCGCCAAGATCACCGGCCCGCATCGTGGGATGTGCTCGCGGCCCATGACCTTCGGCCGCCCGAAGACGTACAGCATTGGCCCGATCACAAGATGTCGGCACACGCGATAAACAAGTGCAGTCCACAAGCGCATAGACAGTGCCTACACGAGATAGGAGACACTGTCTACGTGACCGTCGAAGACACCAGATCCGCACTCGTACATGCGGGCATCGAATTGTTGGAGGAGACAGGCTCTGCCGACGTCGGATTGCGGGCGATCGCGAGGCGCGCCGGCGTGTCTCACGGAGCGCCCCGACGCTGGTTTCCGACGCACCGGAGCCTGCTTGCAGGAATCGCCGAAGTGGGCCTGCACGATCTAGCTGAAGCACTCAAAACTGCAGACCTGGCATCCGACCACGACCTCGTGGAGATCGGACTCGCCTACGTCGACTTCGCGCAACGCAGACCTGCGATGTTCACGCTCATCTTCCGTCACGACCTACTCGAGGGGTCGGGCGCTGAGCTTCGAAACGCGTCGCGCCCGCTGTACGAGTGGCTGGTGTCCGTCATTCGGGAGAGCGGTCGGACAACAGATCCCGAAAGAGTCGCAGCCTCACTGTGGGTCGCGCTACACGGGATAGCGGTCCTGTCGTCAACGGGCGCCCTCGAACTGACCATACCGGGATCGAACGTCGTCGAGATGATTCGTCACACCGTCCGAAACACCGGCTGCTAACGCTTTCACCTGGTCGGACAGAATTGTCAGACCTCGAATGTATGTTCTGACTATGGCATCGGAGAACCCCGACGGCACCGGCCCGCTGACACCCGACGAATCACCCGTCGTGCCCGCGGCCAACAGTCATGCGCATACGCCAGCAGTTGACGCACCGACCTCCGACGTCGAGACACAGCTGACACAGCTCGCCGACGACGAACGCCTCTACTCACGTGAACTCGTCGAGGTGCTTTTCCACACCAACGCGATCAAGGCGTGCGCCGACTATCGCATGCTGCAAGCCGCAATCCTGCTGTACGAAGAACGCGAGGCCGAATACCTCCAGCGCATCGACGCTGAAATCGGAACCGGCGAACACGCCGTCCCCGACGGCTGTACCGACCCCGAACAACTCGCCGCGCTCCTGACGCAGAACAACCAGAACCCGCTGGCCCGCTTCGGCCCCGATGGCCTGACCACAGCCATCGCCGAGCTCGGCGCCACCCTCTGCCTCACACCCGGCCAAGCCAAGAAGATGATCGAGACCGGCGCAGCCCTGCGCTACCGCATACCCCGAACCGCAGAACTGTTGGCAACCGGCCGTATCGACCTACCCCGCTTCCACGAAGTCGTTGCCCGCACCGACAACGTCGACGACGCGCATCTCACCGCGGTCGATACCGCACTCGCCGCAGCAATCAGCGCACGAGAACCCATGTCCATGACCAGGTTTCGCACCATGATCGACGCCACCGTCGAACGCGTCGATCCCGACGGCGCCGCCCGCCGCCGCGATACCGCCACCAGCCGCCGCTACCTCCGCATCCGCCCCCACCGCGACGAGCCCGGTCAGTCCAGAATCGACGGCCAAATCCCTGCCACCGCGGCAGCGATCCTCGATACCCGGCTCGAAGCGATGATCGCCGACATCCACCCCGACGACCCCCGCACGCACACCCAACAACGCGCCGACGCACTCACCGCCCTCGCGCAGGGCCACCAGACCCTCCCCTGCACCTGCCCCGACTGCGCCACCGTGTCCGATACTCCGCGCAGCGACAACGTCGACGACAAGCAGAACCCCGCAACCACAACCGTCACGAACCCGGTCGCAGCAACTCAGAGCTCCACCGCCCTCGCACCCCGGCCGATGTTCCACATCGTGGTCAACCTCTCGACTCTGCTCGGCCACGACAACAACCCCGCGTTCCTCGACGGCCATGGGCTCATCGACGCCGACACCGCCCGCCGACTACTCGCCGACGCCACCCGGAACTACATCCATCCCAACCGCGTCACCCCCAACAACAAAGCCGCCTACCGCTATCCCATCCCCGAGAAACTGCGAGTCCTGGTCAAGGCAGGCGAACTCTGCTGCACTTTCCCCGGCTGCACCAACAAAGTTGCCACCGCCGACGTCGACCATGCCAAGCCGTTCAACCACGGCAATCCGAAAGCCGGCGGACTCACCGAGCGCACCAACCTGCGCCCCTTGTGCCGCTTCCACCACCGCCACAAAACCTTCGCCGTCGGCTGGCGCGACCATCAGACACCCATGGGCCGCGCCATCTTCCGGTCCCCGGGCGGCTACCACTTCGTCGGCAACGCGTACAACGGTCGCGACCTCTTCCCCGACCTCGACGAACCCGATCGCCCAGACCGACGCATCCCCGGACGGCTCGCCTCCGCTCATAGCGCGCGCATCGGACAACACCGCGCCGACACCCGCGCCTGGCGGCTCGCCAACGACCCCAACACCGGCGACCCGCCCTTCTGACCCACGCCCGCGCGAGCGCCAGCCCCCAGACACGGTCTCGGGGGCCGCGCGCCGTCGAGCTGCGGCGTCCGGCGTGGGTCAGTACGGCCCCCTGCTAGAAATAGACGCGTGACGTCAACGCAGAGCCCGACCACCGACGACTCCAGTCCTCAGGTTGCTGCGACCCCTCAGCGTCGAGCCAATCGCCATGTCCGCACCCTGATCGACCTGGTCATCGCGGTGGTTGTCGGGGCGATCGTGGCATTCGTCGGCCTCAAGGCCATCGACTCGGTGCAATGGCCCGCGTTCAACTCGTCGAATGTCACCCGCTCGCTGACCACGGCGGGCCAGGTGGTGGCCGTGGCGATCCTGGTGATCGCGGCACTGCTGTACCGCTACGGCAAAGCGCGATGGCTGGTCACTCTGCTGTCGGCGGCGGGCATTTCCGGGCTGGTCACCGTCACGCTCGGTATGCCACTCGGGGCGACGCGCCTTTACCTCTTCGGCCTCTCCGCCGACCAGCAGTTCCGCACCGAGTACCTGACCCGGCTCACCAGCAGTCCGCACCTGGCGGACATGACCTATCTGCACCTCGCTCCCTACTATCCGGCTGGATGGTTCTGGGGCGGAGGCCGCTATGCGTCGTTGATGGGTCTGCCCGGGTGGGAGGCGTTCAAACCGTGGGCGATCCTCTCGATGGCGGTCGCCGCAGCGATCGGAGTAGTGCTCTGGGCTCGCATGGTACGCGCCGACCGCGGCATCGCGACAGCGCTCGCGGTCACCGTGGTGACGCTGATGTACGCGGGTCCCGAGCCGTATGCGGCGGTACTGATCATGGTCGGCGTCCCGATGCTGATCCCGATGCTCTACGGCCTGCGCGGTCGCTCACGCCACGCCGACGGCCCGACCGCCTCGCTCCGCTCCGGCACGAGCTGGGCGGCGGTAGTGGCGACCGGCCTCTTCCTCGGTCTGAGCGCAACCTTCTACACGCTCTACACGGGACTGTTCGCGGGCGTCGCGATCCTGATGGCATTGGCGCTCATCGTTCACGGCTGGGTCAACGCCTCCAACAAAGCGCTACCCAGCGACGAAGTATCGAAAATTCGACGCGGCGTCGTGCTGGCGGTAGTCGGGCGGCTGGTGGTGATGGGCGTCATCTCCGGCCTCATCGCATTGACCGTGTGGGCGCCCTATCTCCTGGCTCGAGCGCGCAGTGAGCCCGCGAGTGGCGGCACCGCCGAACACTATCTGCCAGAACGTGGTTCGTTCTTGCCGTGGCCGATGTTCCACCTCAGCCTCGTCGGTGCGATCACATTCATCGGACTCATCTGGATTCTGCTCCGGTTCCGTCAACGCACCATCGCCGCAGCCCTGGGCATCACGGTCGTCGGCATCTACCTGATGAGTCTGCTCTCGATGCTGGTCACCGCCGCGGGTACGACGCTGCTCGGTTTCCGACTCGAACCCATCCTCGTCGCGGTGCTCGCGGCGGCCGGAGTGTTCGGAGTCGTCGAGCTCGCCCACTGGGCAGTCGGCAGGTTCGGTGACGTGCGCGTCGTGGTCGGCGTACTCGCAGCGCTCGCGGCAATCGCTGTGGCACAGAGCATTCCGGCCTATCTCTCCAACGAGATCACGACCGCCTACACCGACACCGACGGCTATGGAGACCGCGCCGACAAGCGACCACCCGGCGCCGAGTCGTACTACCCGCAGATCGACAAGCTCATCGGCGAGAAGACCGGACGCCCGGCCACCGACAACGTCGTACTCACCGCGGACTACGGATTCCTCTCCGTCTATCCGTACTGGGGCTTCCAAGGGCTCACCTCGCACTACGCAAACCCGTTGGCGGAGTTCGACAAACGAGCAGCCACGATCGAGACCTGGTCCAAGGCGACATCGGCCGACGACTTCGTCCGCCAACTCGACGCCGCGCCATGGACACCGCCGAACGTCTTCTTGTTCCGCTACTCTGCGGACGGCTACGCACTGCGCCTCGCCGCAGACGTCTACCCGAACGATCCAAACGTCAAGCGCTACACGGTGACCTTCGACCCGAACCTCTTCAACGACCCACGTTTCGAGGTCACCGACGTCGGACCATTCGTCCTTGTGGTGCGCAAGTGAGCTCCTTCGAGATCACCGAGGTCGGCGCCGCGTCGTCGACGGCGTATCTGGTGCACACGGCCGCGGTGAATTGGGTTCTGCTGCGCGATGATTCGCGCATCACGCTGATCGACGGTGGATATCCGGGCAACGCCGACGACGTGGTGGCCTCGATCGAATCGATCGGCGCACACCCCACCGACATCAGAGCAGCACTGCTCACCCACGCTCACGTCGACCACATCGGAGGACTCGCGAAGCTGGTGGACCGCTTCGGCTTCCCGGTCTTCGTCGACCCCGCCGAAGTGGCACACGCACACCGCGACCTCCTGCAGCAGGCGGGCCCACTCGACATCGCTGCGGTCGCGTGGCAGCCACGCGCGTGGCGGTGGCTGGCGCTGGTCACACCTCTCGGCGTGCTCAACCGGGCCGGAATCGCCACCGCGCAACCCTTTTCGACCGACGGCACCCTTGACCTTCCCGGGCGACCACGGCCGGTCATTGCTCACGGCCACACGGATGGGCACAGCGCCTTCCTCGTCGCCGACGGCGCGGTACTCGTCTCGGGCGACGCTCTGATCAGTGGCCACCCGCTCTCCGGACACGAAGGGCCGCAGCTACTCCCGCGCTTCTTCAACCACGACGCTGCCGCGACCCGACGCAGCGTCGAATCGTTCACCGACCTCGACGCGACAGTGCTCTTCCCGGGACACGGACGTCGCCTCGACGGCCCAGTCGCCGAGCTGGCCCGAGAAGCCCTGGCTCGATAACACCCGACACGACAAGCCTCGGCACGATGAACCCAGCGCGAAAACTGCCGCCGCGCTGAAGAATCCGTCAGGAGCGGTCGATAGTCCCGTGGCCGCGTTGGCGTCGAACACCCGACAGCAGCGTCGCGGACTCTTGCGCGCCGGCGGCCTCGGACAGCGAACGCCCATGAGCGGCAAGCACTTCGCGCGTATCCGAAAGCTCACAGTCCCACCCGGCGGCGTCGACGTGCTGAGCGACGTCAACATCGCTGCGCCACAACTTCCGCACATCAGCGAACGGGTCAGCAGCAGAATCGTCGACAACCGACGACGCGGCGCGGCGCACGGTCACCCCGATCCGTGAGCCGGACTCGGATGCCGCGGTGATGCCCTCGATCACGCGCAGACCGAGCCCGTCGGGTAGGTACACGAACAGCCCCTCGGCGAGCCACGCCGACGGCAGGTCGGCCCGAAAACCCTTGCCCTGCAGGGCGCGCAGCCAGTCGTCGGCCAGATCGGAAGCCACCACACGACGTTCGACGGTCGGAGCAAGACCCGACTGCGCGACGAGATCCTCCTTGACCTCGACCACCGACGGCCTGTCGACCTCGAAAAGCTTTGCTCCCGAACCGAAATCGAGTCGAAATCCCCGACCGTCCAGCCCCGACCCGAGAATCACGAACTGCGTGATGCCGGCGGCGACTGCGGCCGCGAACACCTCGTCGAGAAACACCGTGCGCGCGACGATCCAGTCGTACATCGCTCGGATCTTGGCCGAACCACGTTCATCGGTGCCATCATCTCCGCCGAACTCGGAGCCGCGGGGCCGGATTCGCGCAATCGCCTCGGCCAGCGGGTCGTCGAACAATGCGTCGTCCCTCGACGATTCGGCGGCTCGCGCCCACGCGACACCCAGCGCCGTCAGTCCGAGATCGTCGAGATCGGCCATCAGCCCAGGACCTCCACGAGGCGTCGAATCGCGAACTCGTAGCCGCGGATGCCGTAACCGATGATCACACCCGAGGCCAGCGGCGACACGAACGAGTGGTGTCGGAACTCCTCCCGCTTGTGCACATTGCTGATGTGCACCTCCATGATCGGAACGTCGGGGATCACAAGCGCATCCGCGAGCGCGACTGAGGTGTGCGTCCACGCGGCCGGGTTGATGACGATCCCGCTGATGTTGCCGCGCGCCTCGTGCAGCCAGTCGATCATCTCGCCCTCGTGGTTGGTCTGCGCCGCACGCAGGCCGTAGCCGAGTTCACCAGCGGTGCGTTCGGCGAGTTCGACGACGTCGGCAAGCGTCGCCGAGCCGTACACCTCGGGCTGTCGAATCCCGAGCGTGTTCAGGTTGGGCCCGTTCAGCAGCAGGATCGGCAGCGGTTCGGTATCCGTGGCGTCGGTCGACATGGTTGCAAGCCTATCCACCGGCACCGGGCCCGCGTCCATACTCTCCGGCGTCCACACCCACGAGCCCGTCAGACCCACGAGCGACCGAGAGTTCGCGACGTCGCATCCGGCCGTTAGGATCACTGCTTGTGCAATCGCAGACCGTGAGACGAGCGAAACTCATCGCCATCGTCACCGGCCTGCTCGGAGTAGTCCTCGCGCTGGCCACGCCATTGATGCCGGTCAAGCAGACCACGGCGGAGATCAACTGGCCCTCCACCGGCAGCGTCGGATCCAGCGAGATCGGGTCGGTCTCGGCACCCCTCATTTCCTATGTCCCGATCGACCTCGACGTCTCGGTTCCGTGTTCGGCAGCCGAGCGGCTCGGCACCGACGATTCGGTCTTGCTGTCGACGACCCCCAAGCAGGCTGCCAAGTCGGCCGAGCGCGGCCTGTTCATCCGCCGCACCGGCAACCCTGCCGACTCTCCGGACAAGCAGAGCATCGAAGTCGTCGTCCGTAACGTGCCACTCGTCTCGGCCACGCTTGCCGACATGCGCTCGCAGGGGTGCCGCGACATCGTCGTCCACGCCGATTCCGAAGCCGTGACCGCCGAGTTCGTCGGCATGACCGCACCCGCCGACTCTTCCGAATCCGGCAACACCACGCTGATGGGGACCACCAAGGGACGCGAGTCGCAGAGTTACAGCTCCGACCAGCGCCCACAGGTGACAGGACTGTTCACCGACCTGTCCGGAGCGGCGTCGGAACTGCCCGGTCTACGCGCACACGTGACCATCGACTCGCGCTATTCGACGGCCCCGACAATCCTGAAATGGCTCGTCCTGATCGTCGGCATCGTGTGC
Source organism: Gordonia sp. 852002-50816_SCH5313054-c (assembly GCF_001665925.1). Taxonomy (NCBI): domain Bacteria; kingdom Bacillati; phylum Actinomycetota; class Actinomycetes; order Mycobacteriales; family Gordoniaceae; genus Gordonia; species Gordonia sp. 852002-50816_SCH5313054-c. The sequence goes on along the minus strand of NZ_LZTE01000025.1, from coordinate 66,394 downwards.
ACGCTGCTGTCGCTGTCGGCACTTGCCGTTCTCGATTCGACGGACGGCCGCAAGCACCGTCGAATCTTCCCTGCGAAGTGGTGGCGACTCAACGCACGCGACTATGTGGTGATCGGCGCCCTGATCGTCTGGCATTTCATCGGACCCAACACGTCCGACGACGGCTACCTGCTGACGATGTCGCGGGTGGCACAGAACAGTGAGTACACGGCCAACTACTTCCGTTGGTTCGGTGCACCCGAGGCGCCCTTCGGCTGGTACTACGAGGTCTTCGGCCTGATGAGCCACATCTCGCTCGCCAGCCCGTGGGTGCGTATACCGGCTCTGCTGTGCGGTATCGCGTCGTGGTTGATCGTCAGCCACGAGGTGCTGCCACGGCTCGGCCGTGCCGCGATCAGCCGACCGGTCGTCGGCTGGACGGCAGCCTTCGTCTTCCTCGCGTCGTGGTTCCCTTTCGACAACGGCCTGCGACCGGAGCCGATCATCGCGCTGGGCGCGCTACTGACCTGGTGTTCGGTCGAACGCGCAATCGCGACCGGACGGATCCTGCCCGCCGCGATCGCGTGTCTCATCGGCGCGTTCAGTCTCGCCGCCGGCCCAACGGGCCTACTCGCCGTCGCCGCGCTCATCGCGGGAGCGAGACCGATCATCTTGGCCCTGATCAAACGTGCTCGGGCGATCGGCGGCGGATTCTGGTCGTACGCAGCACTGCTCGCACCGGTTCTCGCCTCCGGTACGTTCGTCATCTTCGTCGTCTTCTCGAACCTGACCCTGCGCGCGTTCTCCGACTCGTCGAAGATGAAGACCGCACTGGGGCCGTCGGCGCACTGGTACAACGAGATCGATCGGTACTCGTCGCTGTTCGCGTTCTCTGCCGACGGTTCGATCGCACGACGCTTCGCCGTCCTCGCGATGATCCTGGGCATGGTGGTCTCGGCAGCGGTACTGATCCGCAAGTCGCGCATCCCCGGCACGGCCGTCGGCCCTGCTCGACGCATCGTAGGCATCACATTCGCATCGCTGGTCTTCCTGATGTTCACGCCGACCAAGTGGACGCACCACTTCGGCGTGTTCGCCGGACTCGCCGCGGCATTGGCTGCCATCGCCGCCATCGCCGCGAGCAACAAGGCCATGCATTCACGGCGCAACCGCACACTCTTCGCCGCACTCGTGCTCTTCATCGCGGGTCTGGCGTTCACGGCACCCAACTCGTATTACTACGCGTCGGCGTGGGGCATGCCGTGGGGCGTCGGCCAGGTCAGCTTCGGATTCTCGGTGAGCAATGCGCTGCTCTACGTCTCGCTGCTGCTGTTGTTGGTCGCGCTGTGGTTCCACTTCCGCGAACCGTTCACCGGAACCGACCCCCAGGACACGACGCTCGAAGAGACCGACACCGGACAGCGCTGGTATCGCAGGGCGATCGACTCCGTCGCGGGTGCACCGCTCGCATATGTGGCCGCCGCCGTGGTGATCTTCGAACTCGTCACCGCGGGATTCGCAGCGGTCAACCAGTCGTCGTCGTTCTCGGTTCCGCGGTCGAACATCGAGGCTCTCGCGGGCAAACAGTGCGGCATGGCCGACAAGGTGTGGGTGGAACGCAACCCCAACGACCACATGCTCTCGCCCGTCGACCCGACCCTGACCGACCCCCTCGCGGGTCCGTCGACCGTGGACCCGAACGCATCCCGGCCGCCGACAACCGGATTCACGTCGAACAGCGTTCCCGAAGACCTCACCACGCAGGCGAGCGCGGGTTCGCTCGGCGTGCTCGCAGGCAACGCGACGTCGACCAACGACGTCCTCACCGCCAACAGCGGCGGAACCGGCGGTGGAGAACTCTCGACGGCCGGGGTCAACGGCAGCCGCGCACGTCTGCCGTTCATGCTCGACCCGGCCCGCACACCTGTCGAGGGCAGCTACTCGACGACCGATCAGGTTCCCGCGCGTCTGACCTCCGGCTGGTACGCACTGCCTCGCGACTACAAGAAGCAGCCGTTGCTGACCTTCTCGGTCGCCGGACGCTACGACAATCCGAACCTCTTGCTGGAGTACACAACCGACCCCGTCGGGTCGTCGACCCGCGACGCCGACCTCAAGCCGACCGGCGAGACCGAGATGATCGACCCGGGGCCGCAACCGTCGTGGCGCAACGTCCGCATCACCACGTCGTCACTCCCCGACGACCTCACCGCGGTGCGGATCGTCGCCAACGACGACAATCTCTCGGCGGATCGGTTCATCGTGGTGACCCCACCGCGACTGCCCCACATGGAGACGCTGCAAGAGGTCGTCGGAAGCGAAGACCCGGTACACGTCGACTGGACGTCGGGTCTGGTCTTCCCCTGCCAGCGGCCGTTCACCCATCACTACGGCGTCGCGGAGATCCCGAAGTGGCGCATCAGGCCCGGCGCCGACCTCGCCGCGGCCGTCTCGGCGTGGCAGGACTCCTATGGTGGCGGTCCGCTGGGGTGGCTCGAGGTGTCGCAGCAGCCCGAGACCGTCGCGACCTACCTGCAGGGCGACATCGGCCGGGATTGGGGAGCTCTCGAGCGCTACGAGCCCTACGGAGACGTGACGACCCTCGCTCCCATCACCACGGGCACCGCAACGCGCAGCGGGTTGTGGAGCCCGGCCCCGATCAGGCACTGACCCGCAACCGCTGATCGCGGCACCGGGCGGGCGGCGCGACGTAATCGCCTAACATCAGTGACCGTGCCTGCGACAGCCCCGCCAGCCGAGTCCGATGCTTCGCCACCGGCCGACAATTCGACGATCGGCTCACGTCGCACCGTCGGGCTGGTCGCCACCGTCTCCGGACTACTCGGTGCCGTGCTGTGCGTGCTGATCGGATTCCTACCCGTACACAGCACCGACGCGTCGTTCTCCTGGCCGCAGGGTCAACAACTCGCGTCGACGACGTCGTCGGTGACCGCCCCGCTGATCGCGCAGACCTCGCAATCGCTGGACGTCCGCATCCCGTGCCGCGTCCTCGCCGACGTACCGGCGGGCAAGTCGACGCTCATCATGTCGACGATGGCCGTCTCCGCACAGGACTCCAAGGCCTCGGCCCTCTACGTGACCGCGGGCGACACCGTCACCGCGACCTTCCGCAACTCCGTCGCGGCGTCGGCGCCGAGAGCCGATCTGGGTCGCTGTAGCGAGTTGCACGTCTGGTCGTCGCCGGACGGACCCGGCGCGCAGTTCGTCGGCCTCGGTGCCGCCACAACCCTCGACCCCGACAAGCGCCCGCAGATCGACGGCGTGTTCAGCGACCTGACGCCCGACCAGGCTCGAGCAGCCGCCGACGCGGGGATGCGGGTCGACATCCGCATCGACAATCGCTACGAGAGCTCGCCGACGACACTCAAGACCGTCCTCATGGTTCTGGCAGTGCTCGCGGTGATCGTCTCGCTCGTCGCACTCTTCCTGCTCGACCGAATGAGCGACGACGTGCGGCACCGAGCCCGACGCCGCGCCGGGTGGCTGCGCATCCTGCGTCCCCGCGCCACCGATCTGACGGTCACCGCGGTACTGGTGATCTGGTTGTTCCTCGGGGCGGGCAGTCCCGACGACGGGTACATCCTCAACATGGGACGCACAGCGTCGTCGTTCGGCTATCTCGCCAACTACTACCGCTGGTACGGAATCCCCGAGGCTCCGTTCGACTGGTACTACTCGTTCCTCGCCCACTGGTCGTCGATCTCGCCGTCGATTCTGTGGATGCACATCCCCGCGCTGATCGCCGGACTCGCCTCGTGGTTCGTGCTGAGTCGAATCCTGTTGCCCCGACTGGGTTCTGCTATTCGAGGCAGCGGCTGGGCGCAATGGTCGGCGGCACTGGTCTTCACCGCGTTCTGGCTGCCGTTCTGCTCCGGTCTGCGTCCCGAGGGAATCATCGTGTTGGGCTCACTGCTCACGTGGTGGGCGGCCGAGCACACACTGGCGACCCGCAAACTGTTCCCCGGAGCCATCGCAGCGGGTCTCGCGGCATTCACTCTTGCCCTTGCGCCACAGGGCATCATCGGCGTCGCGATCCTCATCGCCTCCTCCCGCGCACTGCTGCACGTGCTGCTCGTGCGCAGACGCTCCGACGGTCTGCTCCCCCTGGTCGCACCAACCATCGCCGCCGGACTTCTCGTGTTGGTCGTCGTGTTCCGCGACCAGACGATTGCCGCGGTGATCGAGGCGATCCGCGTCCGCTACGTCGTCGGACCCGTCATCGGTTGGTATCAGGAGTATCTGCGCTACTACTTCATCTCAGTCGTGACCGACGACGGAGCGCTCACCCGCCGCGTCCCCGTACTGCTGCTGTTGGCGGGAATGGTCGTCACCGTCGCAGTGATGTTGCGGCGCGGACGAATTGCCGGTGTCCACGCCGGCCCGACATGGCGACTGATCGGCGCCGTCGGCGTGACCCTCGTGCTGTTCGCCTTCATCCCGACGAAGTGGACGATTCAGTTCGGGGTGTTCGCCGGACTCGCCGCCGCGATCGCAGCGATCGCGACTCTGGCTGTCGCGCAATCGGCCGCACGCTCGGCACGGAATCTGACGGTCTTCGTCTCGGGACTGTTCTTCGCCCTCGCCGCCGCAATGGCCGGCTACAACGCCTGGCCATTCGCCTACGAATACGGCATCTCGTGGTTCGACCGCGCCCCGATCATCGCGGGCAGACCGGTGTCGACCCTGTTCCTGATCCTGGCCGTGATCGCCGCCGGAATCGCGGTGTGGCAGCACCTGCGACTCGACTACGTTGAGAACAAAGGACTTTCGCATACGACGGACGGCCCCGGCGAGACGCGGGCTGATCGTCGACGACTCTTCCTCGCGTCGTCGCCCATCGCGCTCATCGCCGGACTCATGGTGATCGCGGAGCTGCTGGTGTTCGCCAAAGGGGCGGTATCGCGCTATCCGGCGACCACCGTGTTCGCCGAGAACGTGAACACGCTGCGCGGCAACAACTGTGGCATGGCCGACGACGTGCTCGTCGAATCCGATCCCAACACCGGCATGCTGCGACCCGCCGACGGACGCACGGCGACGCAGGCACTCTCGGGAGCGACAAGTGGACCGGACGCGGCAGTCGGATTCTCCCCCAACGGAATTCCCGATGATCTCTCCCCCGAGCCCGGCAGTCAACGGCCCGGCCAGATGAACGTGGCGGCAAGTCCCGCACGACCGTTCTCGATCACGGGCGGATTGGGCGCGGGCACCACGGGCGGCCGCGGACCCGAAACCGTCAACGGTTCGACCGTCGCACTTCCGTACGGACTCGACCCCGCGACGACGCCCGTCCTCGGCAGCTACGGCTACGCGGGCGAAGCCCGCCTGACCACCGACTGGTACGACCTACCCGCCGATCGCGCGAAGACCCCGCTGCTCGTGGTCTCGGCCGCGGGTGCGATCTCGACGGTCGACACCTTCGGGGTGACCAACTTCGGACAGAAACTGGTCGTGCAGTTCGGCACCAGGGGACCCGACGGGTCGTTCACCCAGATCGGGCCAGACATCCTCCCGATCGACCCCGGACCGGTCATCTCCAACCGGCCGTGGCGCAACCTGCGCGTACCCATGAGTGCGGCGCCACCGAGAGCATCGGCGATGCGAATGTCGCTGTTGGACAACAACCTCGGGCAGTACCAGTTCATCGGCATCACCCCGCCACGAGCGCCGCAACTGCAGACACTCCAGCAGGTCGTGGGATCACAGACTCCCACACTGATCGACTTCATGGTTGCCGCCCACTTCCCGTGCCAGCAGCCGATGCGGGTGACCAACGGGGTCGCGGAGATCCCGCGCTGGCGCATCCTGCCCGACTATCCCTTCGCCAACTCCCAGTCGAAGACCTGGCAGGCGGGGGTCGACGGTGGCCTGCTCGGCATCTCGGAGACAACGACGGCCGCCCAGGCCGTCCCGACCTATCTCAAGGACGATTGGACACGGGAATGGGGTGCGCTGGAACGACTTTCACCACTGACCCCGGACGCGCCGTCAGCACAGCTACAGACGTCACAGACCACCCGCTGGGGTTGGTCACACGATGGTTCGATCAGGGTGGAGCCGCAGTCCGATGACAACTGATCCGACACCGCAGCCGCCGACCCAGAGCACGGAACGCGACGAACCAACCACCGGGGCGCCACGCAACTACCGCCGAGCGCAGATCATCGCTGCCGTCGCGGGAGTGCTCGGTGTCCTTCTCGCGGTTGCCACTCCGCTGCTGCCGGTCACACAGTCGACAGCGGCCCTGTCGTGGCCGCAGGGTGAGGGCGTCGGCAACGTCGCCGCACCGCTCGTCTCGTTCGTTCCCGTCGACATGGATCTGCGGGTTCCGTGCTCACTCGCCCGTGACCTGCCCGCGTCGGGTGGAGTCCTGATGTCGACGACGCCCGCGGGCGGTCAGGACGCCAGCGCGCGCGGATTGTTCGTCCGCGCCGACGCGTCGACGATCACCGTCACCGACCGCGACGTCGTGATTCTCTCGACCGAACGCGCAGCCGCTCAGGACAATTCGTCGTGTGCGGTGGTGTTCCACGCCGACGAGCGCGGGGTGAACGCGAAGATCGACGGCACGTCGGCAGGTGCGGGCAGCCCGTTGACGTACTCGACTCCCGACCACGAGATGCGCCCGCAGATCGTCGGGGTCTACACCGACCTTCCCGGGTCTGCGTCGCGCGACGGCCTGTCGATGCACGCCACGATCGACACCAGATACGTGAGTTCGCCGACGCCGCTCAAACTGGCCGCGATCATCGTCGGCATCATCATGACGTTGCTGTCCCTGGTCGCACTCGGCGTGCTCGACTCGCGAGATGGCAGGGGCCACAGACGATTCCTGCCCGCCGGCTGGTTCACCATCCGCGGCCCCGACCTCGCGGTACTCGCCATACTGGCGTTCTGGTGGTTGGCGGGGGCCAACACATCCGACGACGGCTACAACTTCATCGTCGGACGCATCACCGGCGATGCCGGCTACGCCGACAACTACTTCCGCTATTTCGGTGTGCCGCAGGACCCCTTCGGCTGGCACTTCCAGGTGATCTCCGCGATGACGCACGTCAGTCTCGCCACACCGTGGATGCGCCTGCCCGCCTTCCTACTCGGACTTCTCGGATGGTGGCTCATCTCCCGCGAGGTGATCCCGCGGCTGGGACGAGCGGTGCGCACGAGCACTCCGGCCGTGTGGTCGGCGGCATTCGTCTATCTCGCACTCTGGTTGCCCTACAACAACGGTCTGCGGCCCGAACCAGCGGAAGCGGTCGGCGCACTCCTGACGTGGTGCTGCGTCGAACGTGCCATCGCCACACGCAGATTGCTGCCGTACGCGGTCGCCGTCGCCGTCGCCGCGTTCACCCTTGCACTCGCTCCCGGTGGTCTCATGGCCGTGGCCGCCCTGCTCGCGGGTGTCCGTCCCATCGTGCGCACCATCGTGACCCGACGTCGGCGCGACGGACTGCTCCCCATGCTCGCGCCGATCTTCGCGGCCGGAACCCTTGTGCTGTACGAGATCTTCGCCGACCAGCCACTCGCGCCGCTGATCGCGGGCAACAAGGTTGCCACCGACGTCGGTCCGACGCTCGAGTGGTGGCAGGAGCCGATTCGCTACTACTACCTCATCCTGCCCACCGCCGACGGCACGCTCGCACGCCGCTACGGCGTGCTGATCATGATCCTGTGCCTCGTCGTCGTACTCCTGCGACTGCTGCGTAAGCAGCATCCCAACGGCATTGCGCGCGCACCGATCTGGCGGCTGATCGCGGTCACGCTCGGCACGATGTTCTTCATCGCTTTCACACCCACCAAGTGGACTCATCACTTCGGCGTCTACGCCGGAATCGCAGGCGGACTCGCCGCCGCCGCGGGCGCAATGATGGCGCCGACCATTCTGCGTTCACGCCGCAACCGCGCGTTCTTCGCAGCGGCGGTACTCGCGGTCACCGGAATCTCGTTCGCGGGCACCAACGGTTGGTGGTTCGTCGGCAGCTACGGCATCCCCTGGTGGGACAGGCAGCCGTCGATCGGCGGTGTGAGCCTCTGGTGGGTATTCCTGATCGCAGCGGTTCTCACTGCGGCGGCAGGTCTGTGGTTCCACCTGCGCGACGACTACACCGACGAACAGACGCGAACCGGCCACTCCGATCACTGGTACAGCAAGCTGAAATTCTCTCCGCTGCCGGTCATCTCGATCTTCATGGTGCTGTTCATGGTGGCCTCGTTCGCAAAAGCCGCCTACGTGCAACGTGATTCGTGGTCGTGGCTGAACTCCAACGCCCGCGCTCTCACCGGCAACGAGTGCGGCCTCGCCAATGACGTCCTCGTCGAGGCCGACGTCAACACGGGCATGCTCGCACCCGCTGCCGTCGACGGCCGCCCCGCGCCGAGCATCTCCGACGCTCTCGCAGGCGCTGGGCAGGGCTCTTCGGCTGTCGGATTCACCCCGAACGGTGTGGCCAACAAGCTGTCGGTCGACGCGACCGAGGACACGGACTCGTCGGGATCGTCGGGCGCCGTGAGTTCGGCGCCCACCAACTCTGCACCGACGGGCGCGGGTTCCGACGATCGCGACCAGACAACCGACGCCTCGCAGGGCGGCACCGAGGGTGGGCAGGGCGCGCGCGGCGTCAACGGCTCCACTGTGCGACTGCCCTTCGGACTCGACCCCGCGACCACCCCGGTACTCGGCTCCTACGGCGCGCCGTCGGGAACCGGTTCGGTGACAACCGACTGGTACCAGGTACCCCAACGCAGCGCCGACAAGCCGCTGCTCACGATCGCCGTCGCGGGCTCGGTCGACGCCGTCGACGGTGACGGACTGCGCAGCGACGGTCAGGACGTGACCGTCGAATTCGGACGCGTCGGCGCCGGCGGCACCGTGCAGCGTCTGGGCACGATGTCGCCGCTCGACGTCGGAACGGCTCCGACGTGGCGCAACCTCCGATTCCCCCTCGCCGATGCACCGGCACAGGCGACGCTCGCGCGGGTCGTCGTGCGTGACACATCCGGAGCACCGTCGGAATGGGTCGCAGTCACCCCGCCACGGGTTCCGGCCCTGCGGACGCTCAACGAGGTCGTCGGAACCACAGATCCGGTCTTCATCGACTGGGTGTCGGGACTCGTCTTCCCGTGCCAGCAGCCGATGAAGGTGCGCAACGGTGTGATGCAGGTACCGCGTTGGCGCATCATGCCCGACGCCGAGGCCACCCAGAAGAACAGCCAGACCTGGATGTCGGGGACCGCGGGCGGGCCGCTCGGTATCACCGAGGCCATGCTCATCCCCACCTTGCTCCCCACATACCTGCGCAACAACTGGGGCCGCGACTGGGGCGGACTGCAGCGGTTCACCGAGGTCGACCCCGCGCCACCGGCACAGCTCGAACTCGGCACCGCGCGCCGATCGGGACTCTGGGACCCGGGTCCCATTCGCTCGAGCGGGTACTGACCGGGCGCCGGCGCGGCGTCGTAGAAACACGTGTTTCTGACAGACGCGAGCAAAGCTTCGCGTGCATGTGTCAGAAACACGTGTATTTGCGGCTCGGGTCGAGCCGTCCAGCGTGGTGAGGACATGATCACCTTGCTTGCGCCAACGGCGTGGGCGCGCATCATTGGTGCTCATGAGCGTCGACGATTCTTCGCCCGCGGAACCCGCAGAACCCCCACGGCGCGCAGAGCACGCGGAGGAGCCAGGACACAGCCACGGTCACGGCGACGAGCCGCACGCGGGGTCGCTCGCGAATCGGCTGAACTGGTTGCGGGCTGGCGTGCTCGGGGCCAACGACGGCATCGTCTCGACGGCGGGCATCGTCGTCGGCGTTGCCGCCGCGACCACTGATCGTGCCCCGATCTTCACCGCGGGAATCGCGGGGTTGGCCGCAGGAGCGGTGTCGATGGCGCTCGGCGAGTATGTCTCGGTCAGCACCCAGCGCGACACCGAACGCGCACTGCTCGACAAAGAGGCCCGGGAACTGGCCGAGCAACCCGAAGCCGAGTTCGACGAGCTGGTGGGCCTTTACGAAGCGAAGGGACTGACACATTCGACGGCGTGTCAGGTCGCGCGCGAGTTGACCGAGCATGATGCCTTCGACGCGCACGTCGAAGCCGAACTGGGCATCGATCCGCACGAGCTCACCAACCCCTGGCAGGCGGCAGTCTCGTCGGCGGTGTCGTTCACGACGGGAGCAGTCCTACCCCTGATCGCAATCCTCGCGCCGCCCGCATCGATTCGGATTCCGGTCACATTTGTCGTTGTCCTGATCGCACTGGCGATAACCGGAGCCCTCGGCGCGATCCTCGGCGGCTCGAAACCGTGGAGACCAATGATTCGGGTCGTGATCGGTGGCGCAATCGCGATGGCCGTGACATTCGGCATTGGTCACTTGGTAGGCCATACCGTTACTTGACAGTCACCTACGACTACCTGTGCGGCGCTTGTGAGTGATACGAAAATGGACTTCTACCAGCAAGTTCAGGCTTACCTTGCTTGCCGATGACGCACCCCGAGACACGCACGCGATCCGATTCCGAAGTGGTCACATTTCAATTAACAAGGATTTGGTTCGCATACCGCAAGGATTCTCGTGGCCTACCGTTGAGTATGTAAAGAAACCGCGAGAAACCGCAACAGAAAAGGCTTGTACGTCCAGCGAACCGAATTCTGCTGAACCGCTTCCGCAGTGGACCTCCGACAAGGGTTCACCCTCCCATTGGAGCGACGATGAGCATCCTGGATCACACCTCACACGACCTCTCCCCGCGCGAGCACGGCTACGAGACAAACGACTTCGGCGAGATCGTCGGGTTCGAGCACGCGGAGCTCGAAAAGACCGCTCCTGAGCACTATTTCGATCCGTTCGTCGAGCAAGCAGACACCGGCGACTTCCCCTCGCTACGTGCCGACGCCTCTCCGGTTTCGACCTCTGGTACCGACCCAAAGGTGGGTCGCGAGTCCACCACTGGAACCGTGCCCGCCCCCGACAACCACGAGGAACACAGCACCCTCCTCATCGCCGGACTCCTCCCCATCGGCTGTCTGTGGATCGGCATCACCGTCGACAGCCTCTTTGATTCCGTTGCGCTCACCGCCTCCATCGTCGCAGTGTTTGCTACTCTCACGCTCGGAGTGCTCGTCGCATCAGCACTTCACGACAGCGAATAGCGCGGTCCGACCGCGCCGTAGATGTCGGGGCGACATCGACGCTCCGTCAGAGAGCGTGAGGGATGAGCCAAGGTCTGACGAGTACCAGGGGCGGGGACGCAGCGTCGATCTTCCAGGGTATGGAGTTGAGGCTTCAGTTCAGCCCGGTCTTCGAACTGTCGGGCGGGAGCCTGGTCGGGGCAAGTCTCGAGCTCAGCGGCCCGAAGGGCACCAATTTCGACTCCCCGCGCGCTCTGCGTCGAACCGCGACGCTCATGGAACAGCGCACGGTCCTCGATTCGCGGAAGTTCGCATTCGCCGACTCCGCGGCGGCCAGACGCGTCTCCGCGGCTCTTCCGCTCTTCCTCGCCGTCGACATCGACCTCTACGATCCGGAGCGCACCTACTCAGATGGTGAGACCCTTGCGTTGCTGATCGAACCGCGTAGCGTCTTGCGGCGTCCGCAGTCGCGGCTCGCCCAGGTCGCACGGGCACGGCGAGACGGACGACTGATCGCCGTCGAAGGGGTCAGCGCGGATCGTAGGACGGCGACATTACTCACGCTCGTCGAACCCGACGTCGTGCTACTGCACCCCGACATCCTCGCGCCGATTCCGACACCCGAAACCGCGCACCTCGCACACACACTCGCCGCACACACCGAACGCACCGGCGCGATCGTCATCGCAACGGGAGTCGACACCGAGGCCGATCGGCGGACCGCTCAGACCCTCGGCGCCCGATACGGGTTGGGCGCCCTGCACCCGCCGGTGTCGGATGCCGACGACCGTGTGCTCGGCTCGATCTCCGAACTCCCTCCGCTGCCTGCACGCACAACGCCGTCCACCGACGAGAAGACACCGTTCGCCATCGCATCGAAGTCGGGTGCGCCACGTCTCGCCGACGAACGACTGCTGCTCGAGATGAGCAAGGACCTCGAGCGGACCGCGACCGAGGCGAGCGTCGCGGTGGTGCTCGGCACCTTCCAGGATCAACACCGCTTCGCACCGTCGACGTCGCAACGGTGGCGTGCACTCTCGGAAAAGGTGGGCCTCGTCGGCGTGTACGGCGAGGGAATCCGGCCCATGAGCGAGGGCAACATCCATTACGCACCACTGAGTTCCGACGACGCTCTCGTGGAGGAATGGAACGTCGCCGTCCTCGGAATGCACTTCGCCGCACTGCTTTCCGCACGCGAAATCCATGGGCGACGCCCCAGCGGTCGTCGCGAGTTCATGTTTGTCCAGAGCTACGATCGGACGATCGTGACGCAGGCGGTGCGAGTGATCTTGTCCCGCTTCACCTGACGCCCTACCTCTCTGCGAGCGAACTCAGATCGGCATCAGCAGATGCTTACGCGGAGTGCGCATCGTCTGCTTGTCACGCAACTGCGCCAACGCTTTTCGAAGCTGCAGTCTCGTCTGGGCGGGCTCGATGACGGCGTCGATGTAGCCACGCTCTGCGGCGAGATACGGCGTGGCCATCATCGTGTTGTAGAAGTCGATGAAGTCGCGTCGCACCTTGTCGGCGTCGTGCGCCGACATGCCCTCGGTCTGCCTACGAGTCAGCACCGCCGCCGCCGACTCTGCGCCCATCACAGCGATTTTCGCCGTCGGCCACGCGAAGTTGAGGTCGGCACCGAGCTGCTTGGAACCCATCACCGCGTACGCGCCGCCGTACGCCTTGCGCAGGACGACGGTGACCTTCGGAACGTCGGCTTCGACGTAGGCGAACAAGAACTTGCCCGAGCGTCGAATGGTGCCCTTCTGCTCCTCGACGAGTCCCGGCAGGATTCCCGGGGTGTCGACGAGGAATACGAGCGGGATGCGGAAGGCGTTGCAGATGCGCACGAATCGCGTTGCCTTCTCGGATGAGTCGGTGTCGAGCGTCCCCGCCATCACGCTCGGCTGGTTGGCGACGACGCCGACGCTGTGCCCGTCGACGCGCGCGTAACCGGTGAGGATGTTGGGCGCGAACAATTCGCCGACCTCGTGGAACGCGCCGTCGTCGAAGAGCTTCACGATGATGTCGCGCATGTCGTACGCGGCGTTGTCGCTGTCGGGCATGAAATCGTTGAGCGCCAAGTCGGACTCGGTGATCTCGGGCTCGAGGCCCGGATTGATGACCGGCGGCTCTTCGAAGCTGGTCGACGGCATGTACTGCAGGTACTCGCGTACCCACTCGAATGCCTGCTTCTCGTCCGGCGCGATGTGATGGATGTTGCCCCACCGCGCCTGGTTGTGAGCGCTACCGAGGTCTTCTGCCGAAATCTCCTCGCCCGTGGTCTGTTTGATGACGTCGGGGCCGGTGACGAACATGTACGACTTGTCCTCGACCGCGACGAGGATGTCGGTGTTCGCGGGCGTGTACACCGCGCCGCCCGCACACTTTCCGAGGATCACCGACACCTGCGGCGACAGACCGGAGAGCAGATCGTTTCGTCGCCCCATCTCGGCGTACCAAGCCAGTGAGGTCACCGCGTCCTGGATGCGCGCACCGGCCGAATCGTTGATGCCGACCATCGGGCAGCCGATCTTGCCTGCCCACTCCATGAGCGCAGAAACCTTGCGGCCGAACATCTCTCCGACGGTGCCGCCGAAGACGGTCTGGTCGTGGCTGAAGGCAGCGACAGGACGGCCGTGCACCAGTCCGTGTCCCGTCACGACGCCGTCGCCGTAGCCCGTGTGTGCTGCCCCGGGCATCTTGGCGAGCGCACCGATCTCGACGAAGGTCCCGGGATCGAACAGCATATCGAGACGCTCACGCGGAGAACAGATTCCCTTACGCTCGCGCTTCTCGATCGCCTTCTCGCCACCGGGTTCACGCGCCTGCTCCAACCGGACGCGTAGATCGGCGAGTTTGGCTGCGGTCGTGTCGGTCACGTGATTCTTCTTCCTCGATGTCAGTGCTGCGCCGGCCCGCTTCGCGTTCCGTCGCGATGTCGGTGCTAGTTGGTCGCCTTCGCCTCCACGGCGGCCAGACGCTTCGTCAGGTCGGCGCCGATCTTGGCGATGTACGGCTCGTCGACGATCGACAGGTGATCGCCGCCGATATGGATGATCTCCAGGTCGTCGACGACCTCGCCCCACCGACCATCCTCGTCGATCTCCGCCCACTGGGGCTCGAGTTCGATTGCGCCGTCGTGCATCTTGTCGGCGCGGTAGAGGATCACCTTGCCGCTATAGGGCTGCGGCGCGATGTTGGTCAGCGCGCGGTTGTCGACAAACGACGTCCGCTGATGCTCGATGATGCCGCCGGGGATCTTGGTGCCAGACATCGAGACCATCTCCATGATGATCGCGAACTGGCCCTCGTCGTCGGCGTCGACGAGTCGGTCCATCGGGATCGGGACGTCGGGGTCGAGATCGTAGTTGCGGATCGCGAAGTCTTTCCAGCGTTCGAGCCGTGCCCGCTTGTTCTCGGGGGTGTCGGGCACATCGTGGCGCGGTCGGACCACGTCGATCAGTCCGACGAACGCGACTTCTTCGCCCTCGTCACGCAAGACCTTGGCGCAGCCGTACGCGAGCGCGCCGCCGAGCGACCACCCGATCAGCACATACGGGCCGTGCGGTTGGACCTCACGCAACCGAGGCAGGTACTGCGCGACCCGTTCCTCGATGGTGCCCTCGACGCGGTCGAAACCGATCACCGGCTGATCGTCGGGAAGCCGCTTGAGCAGTGCCTCGTACGCCGACGTGTTACCGCCCGCGGGGTGGAACAGCAAGGCGGGCACCGGATCTCCCGCGGTGGGGTCGTAAGACTTCTTGCCGCTCGGCACCAGACGCAGGTAGCGGATGAAGCCGTCGGTGTCGGCCGCGGCGTCGAGGAACTTGCGGACGTAGTCCGACATCTCCTCGATCGTCTCCGAATCGAGAATGTCCTCGACATCGATGTCACCACCGGTGCGCTCGTTGAGCTTGTCGGTCAGCTTCTGTGCGACGTCCTCTTCGAGCACGGGCAGCTTGTTGAAGATGCCCCCGGCCGACTTGCCCGTGATGACCGCGTACACGCCGAACGTCAAGCGCTCCGCGGCATCTCGCGGCGGAACGTCGGAACCCGCCGCCTCTGCGACGGCCTGCTGGCTCGTGAGGTCCGGCGCTGCTGCAGGTGTCGTAACCCGCTGATCGAGCTTGTCGAGATCACCCCGCTGATCGAGCGCCCCCTGCTGATCGAGCTTGTCGAGATCACCCCCCTGATCGGCAGCCTCCCGCTGATCGAGCTTGTCGAGATCATCCTTCGCGAGTTGCTCGTCGATGTAGGAGTTGAGCGCTGCGGTGTCGAGTTCACCTTCGCCGGCGGCCTTGCCTGCGAGGTCGTCGAGTTGGTCGCGGTGGGTGACCGCGAACGCGACGAACTTCTCGACGTCGGACAGGTTTGCCTGACGCATCGCCTGCAGTTGCAGTTGCGGAATGTCGAATTCGTACTCGACACGGTTCTTGATGCGCACCGCCATGAGTGAGTCGAGTCCGAGTTCGATCAGCGGGATCTCGCGCGGTAGATCCTCGGGGTCGTAGCCCATCGACTCACCGACGATGATCGCGAGTCGATCACCAACGGACTCACCCGATTCCGGGTCCCACTTGTTGCCGATGTCGTCGACGACCTCGTCCTCGACCGTCAGCGACGTGTCGGTGTAGCCGACCTTCGCCGGGTCTATGGCACCGTCTGCGCGCTCGGCAGCGCCGTCGGCAGGTTCCGCGCTGCCGCCGCCAGCTTCTGTGGTGCCCGTGACGACCGCCTCGAACAGGAGGTGGAAGTTCTTGTCCCGCTTGGTGTGCACCGTCACCGACGCACCGCCAGGATGCGGACTCAGTGTGGTGGTCAACGAGCCGGTCTTCGGGAACTCGCCGTGCGTAGCTGCAGCGCCGACGCGCGCGTCGTCGAATACCTCTGCGGCCGCGGCACGAACCAACTCACGCGGATCGGTCACCGCAGCAGCATTGACCTCCCACGCGTGGCGGCCATCGGGAAGCGCGACGTGCGAACCGGGAATCCGCCCTGCCGTACCACCACTGGAGATCTGCGCGGTGAGCCAGAATGGCTTGCGGTCGAAACGGGTTCGCGGGATGTCGGCGTAATCGCCTGTGCCGAACAGTGATCCGACGTCGACGGGATGTCCGTGGACGTACAGCTTCATCAGCGCGTTGACGACACCGAAGCTCTCGTCCTCCTTGCGGCGCAGCGTCTCGATCAGCTCGGCGTCGTGCAAGCCTGCCGAAAAGGTCACTGCGGCAACGGAGATCAGCACCGCCGGGTTCGGCGAGAGCTCGAGGAAGGTCCGGTGGCCGTTCTCGACCGACTTCGAGATCGCCTGGCTGAACCACACGCTGTGGCGCAGGCCCTTGAGGAAGTAGTCGATGGTGTGCACGGGCTCGTGTCCAGCGCGGTAGAAGGCCTCGCGATCGACCGAACTGTAGAAGCCGGTTTCGAGGCGCTTCGGCTCGATTCCGGTGAGCTCGTAAGACAATTCGCCGAGCAACGGGTCCATCTGCGACGTGTGGCTCGCACCCTTGGTCTGCAGTTTGCGACCCAACTTGCCCTCGGCCTCGGCGCGCGCGACGATCGCGTCGACCTGAGGCTCGGGTCCACCGATGACGGTGTGCGTCGGTGCCGCGTAGACGCAGATCTCGAGGTCGGGGAAGTCGACGAGGACGTCATTGATGTCGTCCGCGCTGTACTCGACGAGCGCCATCAGGCGGATGTCGTCGCCGGAGAGCGTCGCCTCGCCCTCGCCCATGAGCCGCGAGCGCTGGCAGATGACACGTGTGGCGTCTTCGAGCGAGAGCCCCCCACTGATGTACGCGGCCGACGCCTCGCCCATCGAATGCGGCACCAGCACACCGGGTTCGGCGCCGTGGTGACGCAGGAGGTCGGCAAGGGCAACCTGGATCGTGTAGATACCGACCTGGGCGGTCTCGATGCCGTAGGTCTGCTCGTCGTCGACGAACATCTCCGCGATGGAGTATCCGAGTTCGTTCTGCACGTACTCGTCGACGCGGTCGACGTACTTCTTGAAGATCGGATTCTCGAGGTAGAGCTGCTTGGCCATCTTGCGATGCTGCGAGCCGAAGCCCGAGAGCAGCCAGACCGCCGTTGCGGCGTCGGGCGAATCAGCCGAGTACACAAGAGGATTGGCTTTGCCCTCCGCGACGGCGCGCACACCCTTGACTGCGTCTTCGTGGGTGCGGGCCATGACGACCGACCGCGAACGACCGTGGTTGCGGTGCGCGAGCGCGCGTCCGATGTCGGCGAGGGGCGTCGACGCACCCTCGTCGGACTCGAGCCACTCGAGCAGGTCGGCGGCAGCCTTACGACGCCGCGACGGCAGGAATCCCGAAAGCACCAGCGGCACAACCGATCCCTCGACGGCGCACGGGGCAAAGCCGTCGGCGGGGTCGGCTTCGACGACCTCGGCGGGCGCGTCGTCCTTCTTCGCCTGCGCGGCCAGGACGGCGCGCTCGGCGTCGGTGAGGAAGTCCTCGTCGTCATCGTCGGTGGTTTCGACAAGCTCAACCAGCGAGGACGGCTCAACCAGCGGGGACGGCTCAACCAACGAGGAGGACTCAGCGTCTCCGGTGGTCGGGGTGTCTCCGCTGGTCGAGCTTGTCGAGACCACGCCCGACAGATCACTCGGCAGCGCCTCACGCACGACGACGTGCGCGTTGGTGCCACCGAAGCCGAAGCCCGACACACCCGCGACAGCATGGCCCGAGTAGCGCGGCCAGTCCGTCGGCTCCTCGACCACCTTGAGGTGTCCGGCGTCGAACTGAATGTAGGGGTTGGGGCCGGAGTAGTTGAGCGATGCAGGCAGCTTGTTGTGCTGCATAGCGAGAACCACCTTGGCGAGCGCACCTGCGCCCGCGGCGGACTCCATATGCCCGAAGTTCGTCTTGGCGGAACCGAGGAGTGCAGGCGCGTCGGCCTGTCGACCGCGCCCGACGACGCGCCCGAGGGCGTCGGCTTCGATGGGATCGCCGAGCACCGTGCCGGTTCCGTGCGCTTCGATGTAGTCGACGCCGCGCGGATCGACAGCGGCGTCGGTGTACGCCGAGCGCAGCACCTCGACCTGGGCCTCGGGATTCGGAGCGGGCAGGCCGTTGGAGCGGCCGTCGGAGTTGACCGCCGAACCCGCGACAACTGCGAGCACGGTGTCGCCGTCGCGTCGGGCGTCGGCGATGCGCTTGAGTACGAACAGTCCGCCACCCTCGGCGCGGATCATGCCGTCGGCGTCGGCCGAGAACGCCTTGATGTGGCCGTCCTTGGCCTGCGCGCCGATGCTGTCGAAGCCGAGCGTCGCCGCGGGCGTGATGATCATGTTGACGCCACCGGCGAGCGCGACGTCGGATTCACCCGAGCGCAGGCTGCGTACGGCCTGATGCACGGCGACCAACGACGACGAGCACGCGGTGTCCATCGCGACCGACGGACCGTGGAAGTCGAAGAAGTAGGAGACGCGGTTGGCGACGATCGACGTCGACGTTCCGGTCAGCGCGTAGGCGGCGGTGTCGTGAGCGCCGTCGTCGAGGCCCATGGCCGCGAGAAGCTGGTAGTCGTTGGTCGACGTGCCGATGAAGACACCGACCGGCGCGCCCTTGAGGTCGCTGGCCGGAATGTGGGCGTCTTCGAGTGCCTCCCATGCCAGTTCGAGTGCGAGGCGCTGCTGCGGGTCGACCATCTCGACCTCGCGCGGACTCATCTGGAAGAAGTCGGCGTCGAAGCTCTTGACGTCGTCGAGGTAGCCGCCCTTGACGTTGGACTCGTCGATCACCTTCGCGAGGCGCGGGTCGGATTTGAACTCGGCCCAGCGGTCGTCGGGAAGGTCGGAGATGCCGTCGCGGCCGGAGATCAGGGCTTCCCAGGTGGAGTCAGGGGTCTGCCCGGCCTTGGGGAAGCGTGTCGAGAGGCCGACGATCGCGATGTCGTCGTCGGCGTTGCGCTCGCGAATCCAGAAGGTCTCGGCGTCGAGGTCGAGGCCCTCGTCGGGGTCGCCTTCGATGATGCGCTTGGCCAGCATCGCGATGGTGGGGTGGTTGTAGGCGACCGTCGCGGTCAGTACGACGCCGGTCTTGTCCTCGATGTCGGCGGCAAGCGCCACCGCATCGCGCGACGACAGGCCGAACTCCTCCATCGGACGGTCGTCGGAGATCTGCTCCGCGGAGATTCCGGTCGACGTCGCGACCCACTCCCGCAGCCAGTCGCGCAGTTCGGAAACCGTCAGCCCACCGGCGGTCTCGCCGTCGGTGCTCTCGCTGTTGACGCTGTCGGTGTCGGGGCTGTCGGCGTCGGCCGCAGGCTCGATGTTCGGCTCGTTGTTCAGTTCAGACATCGGTCACCAGACTACTTGGCGGCGCAGCCAGGGCTGCGCGGGTTGTGGGCAGAAGTGGTCTCGACAAGCTCGACCAGCGGGGCGGGGGCTCGACCAGCGGCGGGCACTCGACCAGCGGGTGGTCTCGACAAGCTCGACCAGCGGTGGCCGCTCGACCACCCCGACGACGCCGCCTCCGACGAAGAGCTGCGCCGCGGGCCCCAATCACACCGAATCGGGAAACGCATCCTGCTTGTATCCGCCGCGGAGTCGGCCGTCGACATATGCGGTCTTGGTGGCGCGGCGTGCGATCTTGCCGCTGCTGGTGCGGGGAATCGAGCCTGCGGGCACGAGCAGTACGTCGCGGGCCATCACGCCGTGGCGCTGGGCCACCGCGGCGCGGACGGTGTCGGCGATCTCCTGCGGATCGGTCTTCTTGCCCGGTCCACGCTCGGCCACGATGACCAGCTGCTCCGACGCGTCGTCGGCGTCGAATTTCAGTCCGCTGGCGGCGTTCTCGAAGACGACGCTCGGCAGCTGGTTGGCGGGGACGGCGAAGGCGGCGACAAAGCCGGGGCGCAGCGCGGTGCTGGCCTCCTGTGCGCTGAACTCGAGGTCTTGCGGGTAGTGATTGCGGCCGTCGACGATCACGAGGTCTTTGACGCGACCGGTGATGTAGAGCTCGCCGTCGAGCCAGACGCCGTAGTCGCCTGTGCGCATCCACTGTGCGTCTGCGGGCGCGCCGTCGGTGTGGCTGCCCTGTTCGAGCGGCGTGTCGACGGTGTTGTGGAACGTCGCCTCGCTCTCGTCGGCCTTGTTCCAGTAGCCGGCTCCGATGTTGAGGCCGTGCAGCCAGATCTCGCCGACCTCGCCGTCGGCTTTCTCGACGGCCTTTCCGGTCTCGTCGTATTCAGCGGCGTCGACGATCGTGGCCCACTGGCTCAGCGCGACCTGTCCACACGAGACCTGTGCGACCGCGTTGGGTGCGTGCTGGTCGACGACCTTCATGTGTCCGGCGTTGAGTTCGTCGCGGTCGACGTAGACGATCTTGGCCTCGTTGTTGCGCTGCGTCGCGGAGACGAACAGCGTTGCCTCGGCCATGCCGTAGCAGGGCTTGATCGCGGTCTTGGGCAGGCCGTACGGACCGAATGCGTCGTTGAACTTCTTCATCGAGCTGACGGTGACGGGCTCGGAGCCGTTGATCAGGCCGATCACGTTCGACAGGTCGAGGTGCTCGCCGTCCTTGGGCAGACCGCGTGCTGCGGCGTGCTCGTAGGCGAAGTTCGGGGCTGCCGCGTATGTCTCGGCGCCGTCGCTTGCCGCTGCGAGTTCCTTGATCCAGCGGCCCGGCCTGCGGACGAATGCCTGCGGGCTCATGATCGTGATGTAGCGGCCGCCGAGCGCAGGAAGGATCACCGTGAGCAGACCCATGTCGTGGAACATCGGCAGCCAGGTGACGCCGCGCGCGTTGCGGTCGATCTCGATGCAGTCGTAGATCTGCAGGCAGTTGGCCGCGACAGCCTCGTAGGTGATCTCGACGCCTGCGGGCACGCGGGTGGAGCCTGACGTGTACTGGAGGTACGCGACGGTGTCGCGGTTGTGGTCCTTACCCGCGACCGGTGCGACCCAGCTCGATCCGACGGAGTCGGGGACTGCGTCGACGGCGATCACGCGGGGACGTTCCTTGGCGGGCACGCCGGCGAAGAAGTCGCGTACGGCCTCGGCCGACTTGGTCGAGGTGAGGATTGCCGTCGGCTTGCAGTCGGCGAGCACCGCGGTCAGGCGATCGGTGTGGCCCGGCTCGTCGGGGCTGAAGAGCGGAACGGCGATATTGCTCGCGTAGAGCGCCGCGAAGAAACCGATCACGTACTCCAGCGATTGCGGAGCAAGAATCGCGACTCGATCACCGGGCTTGGTGACCTGCTGCAGCCGTGCGGCGACCGCGCGCAGTCGCTTACCGAACTGCGCCCAGGTGAGGTCTTGCGCCTCGCCGTCGCGTTCGCGGCTGTAGTCGATGAAGCGGTACGCCAGCGTGTCAGCCTGATCGCGCACGTTCCGTTCGACATAGTCGACCAGCGTCGCGTCCTCGTTGAAATGCAGGTTGCCGCTCTCATCGAGGAACTGCTCAAATTCTGTGTTCAGCATCCATTACTCCTGTGGCCCCCTTGTGGGACGCCACGTCCGTGCGCCTCGTCGGCGCGGTGTCGTGGCACTCCCCGCAGGTACCACGTCTTTTGGGCGTCGCGTCCGCATCTATAACGCGTGACACGGTAGCCCACACTCGGCTACTCACCCGAATTCTTGGCTTTTGGTGGATTGCACCTTTACGACGTCGGAATTCCGACACATCCCGAGAGTCATTCGCAGGCGAATTCACGTCAGCCCATTCCGACGAATGCGAAATGGGCCGTCGATGATGTTACTCCCCCTTCAATTGTGCAAGCACAGGCGCAAACGCATCCATCTGAGTGGGGAAGACGCCCACGTACGACATCGTCGTGCGTCGACGCACCTCGCGGATCTGGTCGGCGATCTCCTCGAACGATCCGATCGCGATATAGGGCGACGTCAACACGTCGTCGACGGTGAACTCGGTGTCGTGGGCAATGTTAGGCGGGTACCCCTGCGCAAGCGCCTTGAGTGCCATTTCCGCAGTGGCCTCGCGGTCGTCGGTGATGACGATGACCGCGATGGTCCAGTTGAGCTCGATGTCGGCGAACCGGTCGCCCGCGACCTCGCGGATGCGGTCGACGCGCGCCGCCGTCCTCTCGATCGTCATGTCCGACAGCTTCATCTTGCCGTCGGGCGTGGTGCCCGGGGCGACGGAGATGATGTCGGCGTGCTTGGCGGCCAGGGCGAGCATCTTCGGTCCGCCGCCGCCGACTGCGATCGGCGGTCGCGGTCCCTGACGAGGCCGAGGACTGCCCTCGAGGCCGTGGATCTGATAGAACTCGCCGTCGAAGTCGACGGTCTCGCCGCGCATCAGCTTGTCCAGGATGGTCAGCGATTCGTCGAGCTTCCTGATGCGCACACCCGGCGACTCGAACTCGATCCCCGCCTTGTCGAACTCTTCCTTCATCCATCCCGCGCCGATGCCGAGCTCGAGTCGGCCCTTGCTCAGGACGTCGATCGTGTTGGCCTCCTTGGCCAGGATCGCCGGATGACGGAAGCCGTTGGCGAGCACGGAGGTTCCGAGACGGATGGTGCTCGTCGCCTGGCTGAGCGCTCCGAGGGCTGCGAGCGGTCCGACCTGGTTGCCCAGGTGGTCGGGTACCGCGAACGTGTCGTAGCCGTACTCTTCCGCGGTCTGCGCCAGCTTCACGAACTTGCGGGCTCCGCCCTCGTCCTTGTTGCCCTCGCCGCCGGCTCCGAACCGGAACTTGCGCAGTTCACCGGGGTCACTCATCGTCGCCTGCTTCTCCTCACGCATCACTGCGGTTACCGGTCGCGTTGCCGGTTGGTCTGGTGGGCGTATATGCCCGACCGTCCAACGGTAATGCAGGTCGACGGCGCTGCCCAAACACGGCTCGACGGGACATACGACCTAGTCGAGCGCGGGCATGACTGCGAACGCGACGATCCGACGCCGCGTGACGGGCGCGACGTCGGATCTACGTCAGTTGTGTGCGGGACGCGGGGCGTCGGCGATCACTTTGTTCGACCAGCCGTACATCCACTGCGTGGCGCTGACGCCGTCGAGCTGCCAGTAGCGCTTGGTCGCGTACATGGCGTGAACGGGATTGTTGATCGCGCCCGCGAGCTGACCGACCGCAGCGACCGGATTGGCGACGGTCGGCGAATCGCAGATGAGATCGCCTGGCGCACAGATAGATTGGACGCGGTCTCGGAGATCGCCGAACCCACCGCTTCGCGGTCCGGTCATCGTGATCCCCGGCACGAGCTTGCCTATCCCGCTGAGCGCGACCTCGGCACCTACACCGTCGGGTGCGGGGCCGATGTCGTTCTGCTGCCCCTTCTCGCGTCGGCCGTCGGCGATGAGCCCGACGCCGAGCACCAGGTCCTGATCCGACGCGGCGATCGGGCCGCGACCGTTGCCGATGTTGCTCGCGAGGTCGCCTCCGATGACCGCACCTTGCGAGAAGCCCATGATCACGTAGCGCGTCAGCGGACACTTCTTGTTGGTGTCACGCAGTTTTGCCGCAGCGCGGTTGTAGCCCTGCTGTCGGGACACGTTGTAGTCGACCTGGCGGTCGTTGAGATTGGTCGGGTTACGGAATTGCGCGATGTAGGGAACGGTGTAGACCTCGGTGCGCGAGGTCGGGTACTCGTTCTGCAGCGCCGTGGACACCCGTCGCATCAGCGACGCCTTGTTGGCCGTCGGATTCATCGGGTCGTCGTCGGCCGACGATTCCCACGTACCCGGTATGACCAGCGTCAACACGTCCGGACAGTCGGCGGACTGCGCCTCCGGACGTCCGGGCGACGGTGGAGCGCTGGTCGACGGCCCCTCGCCGCCGGGAATACTCGGCGGTCCGGGTTTGAGCAGAGTGATCACCAAGATCACGATCAACACGATCGCGATGACGGCGAGAAGGGCTAGGAGCAGTGCAATACGACCGAGTCGACGACCCTTACGTCGACCGGTGGCACCTCGCTTGGCCGTCACCTAGCAGTAATTGTCACGTGCGGCTTTGATGACCTTGTCCGCCTTCGAGTTCGCCTCTGCGACGTTCTTCGAACTCGGGCCGATCATCGCGGTCACGAAAGCCTTCACGGTCGTCGGATCGGCTCCCTTGGACTGCTGCGCACAGACGTACTCGGCGCTGTTGAGCGCGACGGAGTTGTCGGAGTCGCCTGCGAAGCTGATGTTCTGGTCCTTGAGCGCCTGCAGGTACTTCTTGCCCTTGTTGCTCACCGGCTCGCCGCCGGGGCCGGGAAAGTTCTCCGGCACCTTGGTGCCGCTGTTCGGTGCGGTCGCGGGCAGCGTCGTCGAACCCGACACCTTGGTGCCGTCCGACGCGGCTTTCGACGACTCGATCTCTGATTCCGACGACTTCGCGGCCGACGACGACGGAGACGAGTACATCGACGTCGTCGTGACGGGGTCACTCGTGATCGGAGCACTTGCTGTCGAGTCGTCCGAGCACGCGGTCAATCCGCCTGCCAGAGCGAGTCCCGCCACCATCACACCCAACCCGAAGAACTTCCTCATCATCACTTCCTCATCACAACCCGACCGGTCGTTGTCGGCACCGTGCCAGGCTACTCCGAACGCAAGACGTCACAGACCACCACAACGACGTCACCTGCGAAAACGCCGCGATTCCTCAGCGAGATCTCAGCGCACCCACACCCGGCGCCGAGGCTGTGCCGATCAATCGAACACACTCGGCACCGGGTGAGGCTGCGCGCGGTCATTTACCGATGACCGTCCCGCCATTGGCGGTCCAGGAAATCTTGCCGCGCTCGAACGTGTTGAAGCGTCCCTTGCCGTCCCTGGTTGGCAGTTCGTCGCTGGTCGGCAGACCCAGTTTGCCGCCGGGACCGCCGATCGAGGCGTATGCCCCACCGATCGCGCCCGCGACCTCCTTGGGCCCCTTGGGACCCGTGATCACGCGACCCTTGTAGAAGTCCTGTGCGCGTCCACCCGGTACCGCGTACTCGGGGGTGAGGCAGCCGCCCAGTTTGTTGGCGTCTGCGACCTTCTTGAACGCCGCCGACGCACGGCACGCGACCTTGTCGCCGCCGAGTCCGAGCGCCGCCGCAGCCTGCGGCCACGCCTGCGCCATCTCGAACTCCCAGTAGGCCCAGGTGTGGGTTCCGGACGGTCGGTACACCGCCTGCCCCGGGATGCCGAGCTGGTTGAGCTTGATCGCGAACTGTTGCGACGTGACGCGGCTGAGCAGTTCCAGACCGACGCCCGAGTAGTTCGTGGCGAGCAGCGGGATATCCGACGGCTTGTCGTGTGGTCCGACGAGTCCGTTGCCCGACGAGACGTAGAGGCTCGTTCCGCGAAGCTTGTCGGCGATCAGGAACGGGTCGTGCTCCTTCCATGCCGGATCGCTCGGCGGTCCGAACATGTTCATCGAGTTGTAGCCACCGCCATCGCGCTGAGCGAACTGGATTGCCTGCGGCATACCCGTCGACGTCAACTGCAGAATGCCCGAGAACGACGCCGCGAACTTGTAGAAGCCCGGATTGCGCGCGGCCAGCATCATCGCGCCGGTGCCACCCATGGAGAGGCCCTCGATGCCGCGGACGTCCGTCGAACGCCAGTCGCCTTCGATGATCGGGGGCAGCTCGTGGATGAGGAATGTCTCCCACTTGTAGGTCTTGCCGCGGTCGGGCTGCTTCCAGTCGGTGTAGAAGCTCGACTCACCGCCGATGGGGAGAACGACGTTGACGTTCTTGTCCTTGTAGAAGTCGACGATGTTGGTGTTCAGGACCCACCCACTCTGGTCGTCCTGCGCACGCAGGCCGTCGAGCATCGTCAGTTGCGGGAACTTGGCGTCCGGGCGCGCCCACCAGTCACGCGCCAGCAGGATCTGCACCTGGATGTCGGTGTTCATCGCGGGCGAGTGCACCCACAGCGCGACGCGGCGGTCGGTGTACCAGAACACTTTCGTGACGCGTGCGGGCTGAGCGGGCGCCGCTGCAGGCTGCGCGGGTGCTGCCGCGGGCGGCGCAGGCTGAGCGGGCGCCGGCGCTGCGGGTTGGGCTGGCGCTGCGGGTTGAGCCGGCGCTGCCGGGTTGGCAGGGGGCGCGGCGGGCGGATCAGCAGGCGCCGACGCCTGGCCCGCCATCGTCACACCGACTGCCACGGCGATCGTCGCCGACACCGTGGCTGCGAAACGCGTGATCCGACGTCCTCGTCGCCACCCCTGCTCGTTCGTCACCCGATCCCCCTTCGCGCGATCAGCGCGTACCGCTCGACGCATTCGATTCCCACTCCTTCGCACCGGTGGGGCGGAACTCCGCTGTGTACGCGTCTACGCACACCTCAGAAATCACACACATCCCACTAGCCACATTTTGCCTCAGGTGTTTCTTACCCTGTCCCGACGATGAATCCACGCGCGACGCGCTGAGGCGGATGAGATTTCTGTGACTTGTGATGCAGATGGGGTCAGTCGACGTGGCGCTATCGAGGTCGGCCACAAATTCGAGGTCGGCCACAAACGACGCGACCCCGACCGGGAGTCCCGGTCGGGGTCGCGTACGAGTAGAGCGTTACTGATCAGATCAGCGGAAGAAGCCTCGCTGGTAGGCGCTCCACACCATGTCCTGCCAGTAGCCCCACGCGTGGGTGCCATTGGCGTCGTAGGTCATCAGGTTGATGCCCTGCGTGAAGGCTGCGACCTCGAATGCCTTGCGCTGTGCCAGCGCCAGCACCTCGAGCGTCGAACCCTTGAACAGGTCGTCGAAGACGTTCGGCAGCGCGTTGTAGCGGCCGAAGAGTCCGTTGCCCGATCCGGTGAAGACCTTGAGGTGATGCATGCGGTTGATCAGCATGAACGGGTCGTTGTCGTACCAACGCTGATCCCACGGGGGACCCCACATGGCGTCGACGTTCCACGGCTTGGGATCGACGTCGAGCATGGCCAGTCGAAGCATGGTGTGCATGCCCGGCGCGCTCAGGAAGTCGTAGCCCGAGAGCGAGCCTGCCGCGTAGTAGAGATCGGGGCGCTTGGCAGCGAGAACCAGAGCCGCGTTACCACCGGACGAGATGCCCATGATGGCGTACTTGCCGCCCTTGCCCTTGAAGCCCTTCTGGCGCAGAGCCGGCGCGAGGCGGTTCTGGATCACGCACTCCCACATGTAACGACGCTGCTGGCCGTTGAAGTTACTCGGCGCGTTCCAGTTGGTGTAGAAGCTGGCAGGTCCGCCGATCGGCTCGACGACGTTGACGCCGCGGTTGACCAGCTCCTGGACGTTGGTGTTGATTTCCCAGCCCGAGAAGTCGTACTGGGCGCGCATCCCGTCGAGAAGGATCACGGTGCGGGTGTTGCCCGGCTTGAACCAGGAGCGCACCTTGACCTTGCCGGGAGCCATCGACTTGTTGCCGAAGGCACCGTTGGTCGGCATGCCGCAGGCGTCGATCCACCACTCGCTCTTGCCTGCGGGGGTTCCGTTGACACGTGCATCTGCGGTACCTGCGCCCGTGATGACCGACGCGAGACCCGCGATCGTCATCAGCGCGACTGTCACCGCAACCAACCGGCTACGCATCCGGAATCCACCGCGTTTCCCGGGCGTCATCGCTCCCGACCTCACCGCTACTCCCATCGACCAAACTCTCCTCTGTTACCAGTCCCCATGCGCCCCACAGGACACACCAGGCACCAGATCGTTACGTGCGCGATATCAACCCGACCGGCTTGGCTACCCCTGGACTACGTTCCCACCCGTCACATGCGGCCTCCGCACGACCTGTGCGAGACACACTCTGCGAGTGCAATACACACCGAATCCGGTGCAATGCACAACGACTCGGGAGCCTATTGCATAGTCCAACACACTGACAATCAGTGTGACCGTCGCCACATGGACCGTCTTACGACGTCGACGTGGTGCCGATCGACCAATACCGCTCGGTCTTATCTCTCATCGCTTTATCAGGCTCCGACGTTACCTATCCGATACATAACAGGACAAATCTGTCATGCACTTAGCCACCCTTAAGGTGTCTGACCTGCACAGATCGTTGGGTGATTTGTCCAGATTGTGACGCTCATCTCGGGTGCATGCGGGGCGGAACGGGCAGTCCGCAGCGCTGGAGTTCGTACTCCGGGTTGCGCTGAATGCGGTAGTCGGAGAAGCCGAACGACTGCGGCAAATTCTTCTTGAAACGCTCGAAGGACCACGTGTCCTTATACGACTCGATCCGATCGACGGTCTGCGAACACGTCAGCGCTTCCTTCGCCTGCGCAACCATGTCCTCGTCGAGGAAGCCCGGCAGCACCGGCCATTTGGGATAGGCGCCGGACTCCGCGATGACCCACTCGGCGGGCAGGTTCTTGTCGTGCCCGATGCGACCGTCCTCGAGGCGTTCGGTGTGTGCGGCGATCGGGTACGCGAGTCCCATCTGATCGATCACGCGGACGTCGAGCGGAGCGTTCATGCTCGTCATCCCGAGATTGAGGAAGTAGACGGTCGCCTTGCGCTCTGACTGCGGGGTGTTGTCCGGCAGCTTGGCCACGTACCACTCGTCGTAGTTGTTCGACGGCAGGATCACTCCACCCTGCGTCCGGTACTCGTCGATCCGCTCGACCATGGCACGCATGCGTGGGTAGTCGAGGTAGTCGGCTGCGGTGACCGGGTTTTCGTTGCCCATGTTGGTGACGTAGAACCGACGCTCGTCGACGATGCCGCTGCGTCCGATGTCGATGCCGGCGTTGGGCAGCACCTTCTCATGGCAGACGATCGCCCAGACGAGCGTCGTGATCCACAGCGCAGCCATCACGGTCGCACCGCCGAGTTGCACCATCACGCGTCGGCGCCGACCCCGGTCCTTCACCGCGTCGACGCCGCGTCCGAAGGCCGCGCGGACATCGGCAACAGCGGGCAGCGAGAGCGGTATGACCATGACCGGGAGCAGGATCGTGAACATCGGCGTCAGCAACACACGGCCGTGCATGAAGTCGCCACCCTGGCGCAGCCAGTAGACGCCGACCACGAATCCCGCGACCACGATGGCCACCGTGACGGTCGTCGGAGTCTGCAGATTGCGCGACCATCGTGACAGTCGCTCGCGGACCGTCGGGCGTTCTGTGTCCTTCGACGTGTCCTTTGACGACGCCGCGGCGCTCGAGTCGTCTCGTGTGGCCGTGCGGTTCATCCGGATGCCCACGACGATCAGGACTCCCGCAACGATCGCGAGGACGACCGGAAGGACAAGCGTGTACGGCCCGAAGAGGTTGCCGAGATAGACGAAACCCTGATGCCACTTGGACCCGCTCGCATCCTTCGCGACGGCAGGGTTGGGAATGAGCAGTGCGTAGTAGCCCATCCGGAAGATCTGATAGCCAACCGGCAACACCGCGGCACACAGCACAACGCCGACACGCATCTTCCACGTCAGCGGCGCCAGGAAGACCAACAGCAAGGCGATTCCGCCGACCACGGCGAGTTCTGGCCGGATCAGCGGCGCGAGACCCGCCCAGAACGCGAGGAACAGCGTCGCCGCTGCTCCTCGGTATCCCGCGTTTCTCTGCGCGCCCTCCGGAGCGGCACCACCGGACCGTCTTCGGGACCAGGCGATCAGCAGACACCAGAGCACCGCGACCCAGAAGATGCACAGCCCGTTTTCCAGGCCGCTCGTGGCAAAGTCACGCGCGGGTGGGATCGCGATATAGATGATCGCTCCCAGCGGCAGCAGCAGCGTGATCCCGGTTGCAGCGGGACCGGTGATGCGCGGTCCGAGCAGTCGCGCCGTGCCGTACATCGCGATCGGGATCGCAGATACCGAGAGCACCAGTGCGACCCACAGGGCGACGTACTCGAGCTGACCGTCGGTCACCCATGCCCAGAACCACAGCAGGTAGGTCCACGCCGTCGACGTGTTCGCCTCGACTCGCTCGCCCGCATTGAACACCGGTCCGTTGCCTGCGAAGAGGTTTCGCAGCGTGCGCAGCACGATCAGACCGTCGTCGGCGATCCAGCGACGCTGCCACGCACCGATCGCGAAGAAGGTTGCGACCCCGATGGCCCCGATCAGGAAACTGACCGTCGCCGTCCACTCACGCGGCCCCCACGACGACAGAAATCGCCGACGCCCCGCTCCCGGCGGGGGGCCGGCGGCCGCACCGTCGACGGCCTTGTCACTCTCGTCGTCGACCTTGTCGTCAGTGCGGACGTCATCGGGGCCGACGTCATCAGAGCCGACATCAGCTCCGGTGTCCTCGCCGACGGGACCGGTTTCCGGATCGGCGGCACCAGACCGCTCACCGATGACGGGGATCACCATCGTGACGTCGGTGCCCACGGCTCGGTCGGCGTCGTCATAGGAGTCCGCGGTGCCGGGGATCTCTCGAAGTCTGTGTCGCCCCGCGCGAGCGGGCTCGTCACGAACGTCAGACGACATAGACCGCGACACCAACACAGACGATCCATGCCAGCGCCAGGATCTGCAGAATGCGGTCGCCGAAGGCGATCTCTTCGGGTTCGCCCGCGGTACCGCCGTCGACGACGACGGCATAGCGCAGAATCGCGATGGTGAACGGCACCATCGAGATGGCGTACCACACGTTGGTGTCGTGCCCGGAGTTCTTGTCGAACGCCCACAGGCCGTAGAACGCGACGACGAGCGTCGCCGACAGCGTCCACACGAAACGCAGGTAACTCGTGGTGTAGTACTGCAGCGATTTGCGGATCTTTGCGCCGGTTCGCTCGGCGAGAACCAGCTCGGCGTAACGCTTGCCCGCTGCCATGAACAGCGATCCGAAGGCCATGACCAGCAGGAACCACTGCGACAGTTTGATGTCGGTCGCGGTACCACCGGCGATCGCGCGCAGCAGGAAGCCGGACGAGACGATGCAGATGTCGATGACCGGCTGGTTCTTGAGCCCGAAACAGTAACCGAGCTGGATCACCAGGTAGATCGCGATGACCACCGCGGTCTGCCAGTTCGCCGAATAGGCGATCAGCAGCGACGCCACACCGAGCACCACCGCGAGTACGTACGCGAGCTTGACCGGCACCACGCCGGCGGCGATCGGCCGATAACGCTTGGTCGGGTGGTTGCGATCGGATTCGACGTCGATCGCGTCGTTGATCAGGTAGATGCACGACGCCGCGAGACAGAACGCCACGAAGGCGATACCCGCGCGGCCGAGCACGTGTGCATCGGTGATGCTGCCCGCGGCGAGCGGAGCTGCCAGCACCAGGACGTTCTTCACCCACTGGCGTGGGCGGAGCGCCTTGATCAGGCCGTCGACCCGGTTCTTCGGCGGGCCGACCTTCTTGCCGTGCTCGATGGGCTCCTCGCTCATGCCTCTCCTC
The DNA here is from genome assembly GCF_001665925.1 of Gordonia sp. 852002-50816_SCH5313054-c. Classification (NCBI taxonomy): domain Bacteria; kingdom Bacillati; phylum Actinomycetota; class Actinomycetes; order Mycobacteriales; family Gordoniaceae; genus Gordonia; species Gordonia sp. 852002-50816_SCH5313054-c. The sequence goes on along the minus strand of NZ_LZTE01000025.1, from coordinate 35,000 downwards.
GGTTCCTGATCGCCCACGCGGCAGCGGTCCGTGCGGTCTGCCCGGGCACCAGTGCAAGTGCACCCGCTCGGGCCGCCACACGCGCGGTGCGCGTGGCACGCGGATGCCCTGCAGCCGTGCGTGATGCCTGCTCGAACAGCGTGTCAGCACCGATGACGGCTCCAGCACCCAGCGCGCCGAGTGCGGCTCCCGCGGCGACGTCGCTCGGATAGTGAACCCCGAGCACAAGCCGCGAGGTGAGCATAGGTGGCACCAGAAGTGCCGGTAGCAGGTAGGGCGGCAAACCGGCGGCCCGACCGATCAGAATCGACGCCGCAGTTGTCGACGTCGCGTGCGACGACGGGAAGCTCAACTTGCTCGGCGTCGACACCCCGATCCGGATTCTGGGGTCGTGCGGCCGGGGGCGTCGGACGATGCGTTTGATGATCACCGACGCCGCGTGCGTCCCGAATGCTCCGACTCCGGCCTCGACCCATCGACGTTGCGCCGTGGCGTCGCCCCGACGACGAGCGGCGGCGTACCCGAGTCCCGAGATGGCCAGCCAACCGAGCGAATGCTCTCCGAAATGCGAGAGAGCCCGCGCTGTCGGGAGCACACCGGGTCGGTCGTAGAGCGCATCCTGGATGGCGATCAGCGCGTCGACCTCGCGGCTCTCGCCGCGACTGACTGCATCGTTCGACGACTCGTCGCGTTCCGCGACGTCCCGATCATTCGATTCCGAAGACACCCGCCCAGCTCTCCTTACTGGTCAAGTCCTGATGAGCGGCGCGGTAGCGCTGCGCCATCTCAGGAAACCTCTCGTTGAGTTCACGCACCAGGGCAGCGGATTCGCGTGCGAGCGCGATCATCTTGTCGCGGTCTCGCTGGCGATACACCACTCCCCGACCATCCGCCGTGGTGACCGTGACACCGTCGACCCGCCCGAGCGAGAACCACCGCGCCTCGATGGGCGGGTAGTTGGCTTGCGGCACCTCGTGATGACGAGGGTCTGCCGGGCGCAGGTTGTTGACCACCGACGCCGCGAGCGCCTTGATCTTGCTCACCGGATTGGTCGGCACATTGACACCGAGATGCGTTGCCTCCCCGCTGGTTCGAGGCAGTTCGGTCGCCGAGGGCAACACGACCGCGTCGGGGTACTGCTTACGCATCTCCGCGATCTTGGGAAGCGCTGTCGGCAACAGGTCGCGGATGTGATCCGGTCCCGCGAGGAAGTCGCGGATCGCTTCGTTCTGAATCGCCACCGTCGAATATTCAAGGCTCAGAAGATGTTTGGCAGTCGCCTTGACCATCGACTGCAGAATCCCCTTGATCGGACCGTCGTGGTGGATCGAGGCGACGACGAGCCGGTTGCGAAGGTGGAAGTACGCCTGCCAGTCGATGGCGTCGTCCTTGTCACTCCAGGCCATGTGCCAGATGGCGATTCCCGGGATCGTCGCCGTCGGGTAGCCCGCTTTCGCGGCACGCAGGGCGTACTCCCAGTCGTCCCACTTGATGAACAACGGCATCGGTAGGCCGATCTGCTCCGCGCATTCACGCGGGATCATGCACATCCACCAGCCGTTGCCCTCGACGTCGATCCGACGATGCAGGTTCTTGGAATTCTCCCTGTCGCGCAACGGGTACTGCGCGAAGTCGTGGTCGTACTCGACGAAGGGCGCGGCCGTCCACATGAAGTTGTGGTGATTGATCACCTCACCCATCGAGTGCAGGTGACTGCGGTCCTGCAGGTTGAGCATCTGACCGCCAACGAGCATGGGCGACTTGGCAAATCGCGACATCGCGAGCGCGCGCAGGATGGAATCCGGCTCGATCGCGATGTCGTCGTCCATGTAGAGGATGTACGGGCTGTCGGTGAGCCGCAGCGCCTCGTACATGATGCGCGCGTAGCCGCCCGAGCCGCCGAGGTTGCCCTGGTCGAAGATGTGCAACCGATCGCCGAGCGCTGCGGAAGCTTCCTCGTAGCCGGGCTCGTCGACGACGTTGCGCGTGCCCTGGTCGGGCATGAGCACGGCGTCGATCACCGCGTCCACCAACGGATCCGACGTGAGCGCGGCCAGTGCATTGACCGCGTCCGTCGGCCGGTTGAAGGTCGGGATGCCGACGGTGACGCGCTTGGTCTCCGGGCCTGTAGCCGCTGCAACCGCCGAATACCAACCCGCCGAGACGATTTCGGTGTCGGTGTCGGTGGTGACGTCGAACCAGATCCATCCGCCGTCCTCGAATGGCCCGAGGTCGAGCTCGAATTCGATGACGCCGTAACCATGTTCGTCGGTGGGCACCAGGTCGCCGCCGATTCCAATGCGCGAACCGTCGACCTTGGAGCGGTAGAGGTCCACGCGGCACGTGCCGCGGACCTCGACGCGCAGCACAACCGACTTCAGGACCGACCAGCGTCGCCAATACGACGCCGCGAACGCGTTGAAGTAGGTCTCGAAGCTGACCTCCGACTCGCCTGCGAGAAGCACAGACGTCCTGGTCGGCGCGTGGGCACGACGAGTGTTGTTGTCGGACTCCACCTGATAGAGCGAGCGCACGTCGATGGGCTCACCCGGCCGCGGGAAGATGACCCGCTGCAGTAGTTCGACGGCCTTCGACTCGGGAACGCTCGGCGCCGTCGCCGGCTGCGCCCCGGTGGTCTCGATCGTCTCGACAGACGTCGTTTCGTTGGAAACAGTCACACTCATCTACTCCGCCTCCGCCAGCGGCGCACCGTCACTCAGGTGCGGCGCCAGCGTGTTCTCGAACATGGTGAGCGCACTCGCGATCGCCATGTGCATGTCCAGGTATTGGTAGGTGCCCAACCGGCCGCCGAACAACACCTTGGCGTCTGCGGTCTCGGTCTTGGCAAGCTCCCGGTAGGCGGCGAGCTTGTCGCGGTCCTCCGGGGTGTTGATGGGGTAGTACGGCTCGTCGTCGTCGTTGGCGAATCGGCTGAACTCGCGCATGATGACGGTCTTGTCCGTCGGATAGTTCTTGCGCTCGGGGTGGAAGTGGCGGAACTCGTGGATACGCGTGAACGGGACGTCGGCGTCGTTGTAGTTCATCACCGGGGTGCCCTGGAAGTCGCCGGTTGCCAGCACCTCGGTCTCGAAGTCGAGGGTGCGCCATCCCAGGCGTCCCGCCGAGTAGTCGAAGTACCGGTCGAGCGGGCCGGTGTAGACGACCGGTGCGTCGGGGTTGGCGGCGCGGATCTCGTCGCGGATGGCGAACCAGTCGGTGTCGGTGCGCACCTCGATGCGCTCGTCGGCCGCCATGTTCTCCAGCCACGCGGTGTACCCGTCGACCGGCAACCCTTCGTAGGTGTCGTTGAAGTAGCGGTTGTCGAAGGTGTAGCGCACGGGCAGCCGCGTGATGTTCGACGCGGGCAGGTTCTTGGGGTCGGTCTGCCACTGCTTGGCCGTGTACGCCTTGATGAACGCCTCGTAGAGCGGGCGCCCGATCAGGCTGATCGCCTTCTCCTCGAGGTTCTTGGCGTCCTTCGTGTCGATCTCGCTGGACTGCTCGGCGATCAGCGCGCGCGCCTCATCGGGGCTGTAGTACCGGCCGAAGAACTGCGACACCAGGCCCAGTCCCATCGGGAACTGGTACGCCTGGCCGTCGTGCAGCGCGAACACCCGGTGCTGGTAGCCCGTGAAGTCGGTGAACTGATTGACGTAGTCCCACACCTTCTTGTTCGACGTGTGGAACAGGTGGGCGCCGTATTTGTGCACCTCGATACCGGTTTCGGGCTCGGCCTCCGAATAAGCGTTCCCGCCGATGTGCGACCTGCGCTCGACCACCAGAACCCGCTTGTCGAGCTGGGTCGCCGCGCGCTCGGCGATGGTGAGACCGAAGAACCCGGATCCGACGATGATCAGATCGAAGGCGGAGTTCGACACGACGGTGCTATTGGTGGCCACGGGTGTTCAGGGTAACGGACCCGACAACGGTGCTATCCACACACGCAGGGGAGTCGTCCACACACGCGGGGGCAGCGTCGTCGACGCACGCAGGGTCGAGGTGGTCGACACGCGCGAACACCCTGAGACGACGTCGCGAGTCCCCTATTCGGACGTGATGTGCCCCGAGCACACAATTAAGGCTGGCCAGGGCCGGTATAATCAATACATCGGGCTGTAGAAAACGGCTCACCGAAGACTGTGCGACGCAGTTTGTGTACCGCTGTTCGAGTACCGCGGATTGCGCAACTCCCCGAGGAGTCCGCCAATGACCTCCCAGCACATCACCCCACCAGTCTCTCTGCGTAGTTCTTCGACGTCTGACGTCCCGATTCCGCCCCGCACGCCGATGACCCGGTTCTTTCCCGCGCCGACGCACAGTCAGCCACCGCAGTCGTTCGGCACCCCGGAACCGGAGTGGCTGACCTGGCTGGCTTCGCAGAGCTGGCCACAGGTTGCCTTCGACATCGATCGCCTCGTCGTCGTCGCAGCTCATCCCGACGACGAGATCCTGGGGGCCGGTGGCCTCGTGCATGCCGCGGCGGCGAACGGCATCGAGGTGGTCACGATCTGCGCCTCCGACGGCCATGCGACCCACCCCGGATCGCCGGAGCAACTGGCAAACCGTCGACACCTCGAACTCGATGCCGCGTCGATGCTGCTCGGCCTTGACCTCCCGCGGTGGGGCGGCCTCCACTCGGGAACCCTCGAGCAGTACCCCGACCGGCTCGACGCGATGATCACCGACGCCCTCGACGACCGGCCGGGCGCCCGAAACGGCCTCTTGGCCGTCTGGGATCACGACGGCGAGGCCGATCACGAAGCCGTCGGCCAGGCCGCCATGCGTGTCGCAAAACCACGCGGTATCCAACTGTGGATGTACCCGATCTGGCTCTGGTACTGGGCACATCCCGGCGACGCGAATGTGCCGTGGCACCGTGTGCAAACCATCGGCGTCTCGCCGATCGTGATGGCCGTGAAGAATGCCGCTGCGCGATCCTTCGCGGAGCAGAAGCGTCCCCGCAACGCGGACGACAACCCACAGCCCATTCTCGGCAGCTCGATCACGTCGCATCTCCTCCGGGGTACGGAGTATGTTTTCGGCTGAAAGGTCGCGGCCAAACGTCTCCGCACAGCACCAAATGTGCGCCTGTGACGAAGTGCTGTGTGGATGCCTTGCCGAAGGAGTAACCGTTGACTGACCTCACCTCGCGGACAGACGCACCGACCACGTGGACGGGCACTGAGATCGCACAGAAGAGTTCGGAGATCGCTCGCATTGTCGCGCAACTGCAGTCGGAGAGCACCGACAGCGACATGCTGCTGCGCCTGTTCACCAAGGCCGCCGCCGAGGCGATCGGCTCGGACTACGCCAGCATCACCATCGTCACCGAAGGCCGGATCGAGACGCCGGTGATGATCGGCGAGATCGCGGCACAATCGGACGCGCTTCAACAGGAACTCGGCGAGGGACCGTGCATCCGCTCGGCCACCGACGACACCACGATCTGGATCGACGACATGCGTCGAGAAACGCGTTGGCCGACGTTCTGCGCAGCGGCCGCCGACCTCGGCATCGGGTCGATGGCGTGCTTCTGCCTCTACATCGCGGGCGAAGAACGCGGCGCACTCAACCTGCACAGCACTGTTCCGAACGCCTTCGACGACGAGGCGCGGGCCCTCGGCCAGTTGTTCGCCGCCCACACCGCGACTGCGTTCTCGGCGGTGCGCGAGAAGGAGCAGCTCCGCACGGCGCTCAGTTCACGCGACCTGATCGGCCAGGCCAAGGGCATGCTGATGGAACGGTACCGACTCAGCCCCGACCAGGCGTTCAGCCTCCTCGCGCGGCTCTCCCAGGACTCGAACACCAAACTCGTCGACATCGCCGCCCAGGTCGTCGACGCCGGCCCGGAGTAGTCGGGCCGGGTCGTCGGCTCGGGGGTCGTCGGCTCGGGCGGTTGGCTCGACGCCACAGCGATCGGGCCGCCGCACTGATTGACCGCGGCCGGCCCGACCCGACCGCTCAGCGCAGCCGGTCGGCGCGCGGGAAGCCGAGCACGGGGACGCCGCCGCGCTGCTGGAAGTCGGCCAGCCCTTTGCCCGCGAGCGCGTGGGCGCCGGTCGGCTGGCTGAAGAACATCATGCCCTTCTGGAAGAGCTGCGTGACCCCGGCGCCGTCGGGCGTCAGCGTCGGGACGCCGACCGCCTGGCCGAGCGGCCCGGTGACGCCACCGAGATCGCCGAGCTTGCCGTTGAGCGCGTCGGTCGCGATGCCCAGGAGCTTCGACGACCCGGGCACGAGGTTGTCGGCCAGTCCGGTCAGCGAGTCGGGGATCAGCGAGCCGAGATCAGCAGAACCCAACCCGGCGCCAGCACCCGGCCCCGTCGGCGGGGTCACGATCTTCGGCTTACTCGTCTGGCCCTTCACCGAGAACCACGACGACTTGAGCTGAAGCTTGGTCCGAACGTCCTCGCCGGTCGCCTCGACGGTGCCGCCCGAGCCGGAGACGCGGACCCGCAAGGCGCGACCGTTCTCCGGCCCGAGCCCGTTGGCCTCGATCACCTCGAAACTACGCAGCGCACCGACCCCGAAAGCGGACGCGATGCTCGACCCACTCACGTTGGCAGTCCAATTGTGTTCCGGCGCAATCGAATCGCCCTCGTCGACGACGGCCGGGAAACGTCCACCCGCGGTGTAACCACCGGTCGACGCGGAGAATTCCGTGAACGCCGGCTGGCCGTTCTGCCGCAGGATCTGTCCCGCGGTCGCGTCGGCCGCACGATTGGTGCGCGGGTCCTCACCCGCGACTCCGCCGTACATCTGGGAGTTCTGCGTGTCGTCGATCTTCTTGCCGCCCGCGATGGCCGAGAGCGCGTAGCTCCGCGCGACGACGGCCTGCGCCTTGAGCGCTTCCATGCCGCCCGAGTCGCCCCAGCTCGGAATGCTCTCCTTGGCGATCACACCCTTGACGTAGTCGTCGAGGTTCAGTTTGTTGACCACGCGTCCGCCGTCGAGCCCGAGCGAACCGCGATACGCCGCGTTCGATCCGCAGAACTTCAGCAACTCGCCACCGGGGCGATTGGTCGCCGGGTTGATCGGATCGACGAAGGTCGCGGGCACCGATTGCACCGCGCCGCCGCCACAGCCGTTGGTGATGGTCGCGGTTCCACCCGAGATGCTGACAGCCTGCCCCGGCTGCACCTGCACACTGCCCACACGCGCACCTGCGTCAGCGCGGACGTTGACCGCGGACTGTTTGCTCAGCCCGACGGTGATGTCGGGGCGGTCGGCCTTGCTCAGCGTCGTCCCGCCGTAGAAGTGCTGCAGGATCTTCGACGACGACCAGCCCTTCTTGGCGTACCCGTATGCACCCCACTGGCCCATGCCACGGCCGTGACCGTGCCCGTGTCCGATCAGGACCACGCCGGGGTCGGCCACGAGACCGATGTCGGATCGCGCAGAGAAGCCGTCGCCCGCGATGACCCCTCCCACCAGCAGCGCAGGGGCAACGGCACAGACGACCGCAGACGATGTTCGACGACGTCGACTCCCCGGACGCGCCCGGGAGACGAACGGATTCGACAGTCGGAGTTTCACGGCTGTCCGCACCTCCAGCGCGCAGTTGGTCAGACTCTCCCCATCGAGGCCTGTTACAGATGTGACTAATGGGACGTATGTGACCATAGTGATTCTTCTTCCAAATACCAACCTCAGGGCATAACAACCGCGTCACGAGTTGGACGGCCTCCTCGCCCCGACCACGCGCGCATCCACGCCGCCTGGGCGCTCCGTACGGCCGACTGGGCGTTCCGTACGGCCGACTGGGCGCTCCGTAAAGCCCACTGGGCGTGCCCAACTTTCGGATCGCCGCAGTTCTTAACCTGTCGGTCGCTCGCGACGCTTCCTATCGTTCGACGCACCACCGCGGGCCCGTCTGCCGCACGGCATCACGCAGATCGACGATTCACCGGCATCAGAACCGCACCGACTTCCACCTTCAGGGGACACCTCATGACAAACACGCTCGACGTCGCTCCCGAGACCCAGATCTCGCGCCTCACGGTGCCCGAGATCGACGACCTGCCCGACGATCTTCAACGCCAGATCCGTTCCATCGAGCGTCAATTGGGCTACATCCCCAACTGGGTGCGCGCGTTCGCGCTCGGTGGCGCACACGCCGCGCGGTTCAACGAATACATCCTCGGACTGCTCGACCCCAACGCCGGCCTGCTCCCCTACGCCGACCGTGAACTGATCGCCACAGTCAGTTCTGCCGAAAACGGTTGCTCCTATTGCCGTCTCAATCACGCCGTGAGCCTCGGCGATGCACTCGGCGACAAGAAGCTCGGCACCCGAATCGCCGTCGACTACCGCGAGGTCCGTGAACTCACCGCCCGCCAGCGCACACTCGCCGACTTCGCGGCCACGCTCTCGGTCCGCCCGGGGGAAGTCTCCGACGACGACCTCGACGCGCTGCGCGACCTCGGACTCGACGACGCCGCAATCTACGAGGCGATCCAGGTCGTCGCAGCCTTCGCCGCGGCGAACCGGTTCAGCATCGCGCTGCAGGTACGCCCCGACGACCAGTTCTTCGACTGACACCCACCGCCCAACACCGCCACAGCGGAAACTCCACCGCCGAAAACACAACAGCCGCAACTCCATAAGGGAAACGCCATGACAGAGACAACAATTCAACCGACCACCACCGAATGGGTGATCCCCGAGGACACCCTCGAACGCTTCCGCGAGCGCGCCGTCGCCCATGATCGCGACAACACCTTCTTCGCCGACGACCTCGCCGACCTCTCCGAACTCGGCTACCTGCGCGCAACGCTGCCGGTCGAACGCGGCGGCCTCGGCCTGACGCTGCACCAGCTCAACGCCGAGCAGCGCCGCCTGGCCACGTTCGCACCTGCCACCGCGCTCGGGATCAACATGCACCTGTACTGGGTCGGCCCGATCACCGATCAACTGGCACAGGGCAATTCGGATGTCTCCTGGCTTGCCGACGAGGTCGCGGCGGGCAAGGTCATCGCCGCCGGACACGGCGAACCCGGCAACGACCTCGTCATCGACGATTCGACGACCATCGCGACTCCGGTCGAGGGTGGTTACCGCATCACCGGCCGAAAGATCTTCACCTCGCTGTCACCGGCGTGGGATTGGCTCGGCGTGCACGCCCGCGACAACTCCGACCCCGAACACCCAAAGATCGTGCACACCTTCATTCCTCGCGGAGAAGGCGTCACCACCGTCGAGACCTGGGACACCCTGAGTGTGCGGGCAACAGCAAGCCACGACACTCTGCTCGACAACGTCTTCGTTCCGCACGAACGCACCGTCGGCGTCGTCGAACTCGGCGAGCAACCCACCGGATACGTCGCGGGCATCTTCCCGTGGGTACTTCCGGCACTCGGCAACATCTACGTCGGAATCGCCCGCCGCGCACTCGATCTCGCGATCGCCTCGGCGACGTCGCGCAGCGCGCTCAGCCTCGACGGTGAAACCGTCGCCCACAAGCCGTTCACGCAGTATCACGTCGCGGAGGCCGAACTGGCACTCGAAGCCGTGACCGGCGCACTGGACGACCTCACCAAGTCGCTCACCGCCGGTGAGGATCTCGGCGACCGTGCCCTCCTACGGCTGTTCGCCGCAAAGGAGAACAGCACCCGGGTCGGCCGACAAGTCACCGACCTTGCGCTCGAGATCGCGGGAGCCGGTGCGCTGCATCGTCGTAACGAGTTGGAGCGGCTCTACCGCGACGTACGCGCGGGCAGCTTCCACCCACCGAACTCCGACGCGGTGCGCGCTTTCGTAGGGGCGTTCGCGCTCGGACTCGCCTGACCCCTCGACCTCAGCTTGCGCGGTGGTTCTACCCGAACCACCGCGCGAGCACCCGCGCGACGCCGTCCTCGTTGTTGCCGACCGTGACTTCGTCGGCGGCGGCGATCGCAGCCGGATGCGCGTGTCCCATCGCAACCCCGTGCCCGGCCCAGGTGAGCATCTCGACGTCGTTCGGCATGTCACCGAACGCCACGGTGCGCTCGCCCGAAAGCCCTGCGAGGTCGATCAGTTTGTCGAGACCCGACGCCTTGTGCGTGTCGGGCACCGAGAGCTCGATCAGTCCGTTGTCGGTGGAGAAGGTGACCTGCGCGATGCCGTCGACCTCCGGCAGAAGTCGCCGCGCCATCTCACCACTGGCCAGATCGGGCTGTCGCACAAGCAGTTTCACCACCGGCTCCGAGTAGACCTCGTCGTCGCCTACCTCGATGTGGTCGGGGTTGAGCCACGCGTGTCGATAACCCGCGGTCGCCACGAAGGGCGGTGTCGCAGCGTCGAATTCCGACGAGCCGACCCGTTCTCCGGCAACCCCGGCGTCGGGAAGACACCGCGCGATCACCTCGCGGAGCACCGCGAGCCGATCGGTTTGCAGCAGAGCCGAATACACGATCTTGTCGTTCGCGATGTCGTAGATGATCGCACCGTTGGCGCATACCGCATATCGCACGTTGACCGCGGAACCCGGGAATTGGTCGGTGATCTCGGCGATCCAACGAGGTGGCCTGCCCGTCGCCAGGACGAACTCGGTGCCGGCATCACACGCTGCCCCGAGTACGCCGATCGTGAAGGGCGACACCGTGTTCTGGTCGTCGATCAGGGTGCCGTCGACGTCGCTGGCAATCAGTGTCGGCGGGCCGTCGAATCCGACTGTGCTCTCGCCGGTCGACGCTGCGGATGCGTCACTCACCATTGGCCTTTCGCTCGCGGGCAGCAGCCTTGCGCTCGGCTTCGTCCTTCTCGATGACCGCAGCCTCCTCGGGTGTGGGTGCCGAACCACCGAGTCGGTGGGGCACCCAGAACTCACCCTCCGGGTGCGATCCGTAATCGTGCTGAACACGCAGGAGTTGCTCGCGCATCACGTCTCGTAATCGCGATGTCTCCTGCTCCGGATTACTCGCGGCCGCAACCGTTATCGGACTGCCGTAGCGCACGCGCACCGGAATCCGACTGCGCCCCATGTCACGTGTGCCACCCTTGGTCCACTGTCGCTGCGCTCCCCAGACGATGGTCGGAATCAACGGCACTCCTGCCTCTGCGGCCATGCGCACCGCACCGGTCTTGAAGTCCTTGAGCTCAAAGCTGCGACTGATCGTCGCCTCCGGATACACCGCGACGATCCGACCCTCTCGCAGCGACGAGACCGCGCCCCGAAAGGCTTCGACACCTTGCGATCGATCAACGGGCACGGAGCGGGTGAGGGTGATCAAGAACCGCATGATGGCGATATCCATCATCTCGGACTTGATCATGAACCGCGTTCGACGCCCCGCCTGGTACACGCCGTACGCCGCGGGCAGGAAGTCGACGTAGCTCGTGTGGTTGATCACCAGGACCGCACCGCCGTCGGCGGGGATGTTGTCGAGACCGTCGAATCGGAGGTCCATCTTCTGGCCGCGGACGATTCCGGTGGCGATCAGTTCGAGAACACGGAAGACCGGCTCCCGACGCGACGAGTCGCCGTTGTCACCTCTCGACTCAGAACTCACCCGTCCAGCCTATCGGGCAGGCCGCCGCCCACCTGAGGGCAACCACTCGGGGTGCCTACTCCGGCGACGACTCGTCACGCGCCGCCCTGCGCGCGTCCCGGGCAGCCTTCTCCTCGGCGTCCAGGCGGTTGGCTTCCTCCAGCGTCGGCGCCGAACCTCCCAGTCGCGCGGGCACCCAGAACTCGCCCTTGGGGTGCTCACCGTAGGCGTCCTGTAGTTCGAGCAGCTTCTCGCCCATCGACTTGTGCAACTGCGCGGTCAAGGTGTCAGGGTCGCCGACGGGCTCGATCGGCTCGGCCACGCCGACCATGATCTTGTAGCCCGTGCGGCCCAGTTGCTTGGGGTATCCCTTGGTCCAGACGCGCTGCGCCCCCCAGATCACCGTCGGGAGCAGCGGCGCCCCGGACTCGAGTGCCATGCGCGCGGCACCGTTCTTGAAGTCCTTGAGCTCGAAACTCCGGCTGATCGTCGCCTCCGGATATACCCCGACCAGCTCGCCCTGCTTGAGGTACTCGACTGCCTGGTGATAGCTGTCGGCGCCATTGGCCCGGTCGACCGGGATGTGCTTGAGCGCCCGCATGATCGGCCCCGAGACCTTGTTGTCGAAGACCTCTTTCTTCGCCATGAACCGCACGTACCGCTTGCCCTGGAGATACGCCGGGATGCCCGCGTAGGTGAAGTCCATGTAGCCCGTGTGATTGAGCGCAACCACGCCCGGCCCGCTCTTCGGGACGTTCTCGACGCCGGAGATCTCGAACTTCAGGCCTTCGGCCAGCCACAACAGTCGCGCGGTTGTGATCACAGAGGCGTACACGGGTTCCATGTGTCGAGCTTAGCCAGTGCCGCAACACCTGAGCGTGACTCATCTACACCCGCGGGCACATACGAGGAAGTGCGCCCTGTCACAGCGATCGAGAACGGTACCGAAGCCCCATGACGCGAGTTGCACGCAGTCGATAGATTGGATGGTCGAGAGCTCCACCGCGCGACCCGTAGAACTTCAGCCCCCGCGCGAACACGAAAGGCCCCACGTGCAGATCACCAGTATCGGACACGCCGGTTTCCACCTCCAGACCAACGCAGGCTCGATCCTCTGCGATCCCTGGACCAACCCGACGTACTTCGCGTCGTGGGTGCCGTTCCCCGACAACTCCGAACTCGACTGGAAAGCGCTCGGCCAGTGCGACTACCTCTACGTCTCGCACCTGCACCTCGACCATTTCGACGAGCGCAACCTGCGTGAGAACGTCAGCAAGGACGCGACGGTCCTGCTCCCCGACTACCCGGTCCCCGACCTCAAGCGCGAGCTCGAGAAGCTCGGGTTCACCAAGTTCGTCGAGACGACCGACTCGGTCAAGACCACGGTCAGCGGCCCCAAGGGCGACCTCGACATCATGATCATCGCGTTGCGCGCACCCGCCGACGGCCCGATCGGCGACTCCGGCCTCGTCGTCTCCGACGGCGAGACCACCGCGTTCAACATGAACGACGCCCGACCGATCGACCTCGACGTCATCGCCGAGCAGTTCGGCCACGTCGACGTCCACATGCTGCAGTACTCGGGCGCCATCTGGTACCCGATGGTCTACGACATCCCGAAGCGCTCCAAGGCCAACTTCGCCGCGCAAAAGCGTCAGCGCGGCATGGACCGCGCCCGCTCCTACATCGAGCAGGTCGGGGCGACGTGGGTCATCCCGACAGCAGGCCCACCGATGTTCCTCGACGACGACCTGTTCGAGCTGAACGACTTCGGCTCCGGGATCGACGATCCCTCCCAGAACGCACGGCCGGGCGACGTGACGTCGATCTTCCCCGACCAGGAGACCTTTCTCGAGCAGATGGTCATCCACGGCACCGACGACGGCGAGCATCACCGCGGCCTGATGATGGTGTCGGGATCGACGGCCCGCTTCACCGGTTCGACGCTCGACGAGGTCAGCCACCCGTACGCCCCGCACGACGTGTTCGGCGAGAACAAGCAGGCGTACCTCGAGCAGATGAAGGAGAAGTTCGCACCGGTCATCGCCGCACAGAAGGAAACCTGGGCAGTCGACGACGGCGAGTCGCTCCTCGAACCTCTCCGCGAGTTGTTCGAGCCGATCATGGTGCAGTCGGACCTGATCTGCGACGGCATCGGGTACCCGGTCGGCCTGGTCATCACCCCGGATTTCCGTAGCAAGGACGGCGCCGACCACCCGCAGGCACAAACCGTCGTCCTCGACTTCCCCAACCGCATCGTGCGCGAGCCGAAAGAGGGAGAAGGCAAGTACCGCTACGGTTTCCGCATCGCCCCCGAACTGGTGCGCACGGTGCTGCGCGATCAAGAGCCCGACTGGGTCAACACCATCTTCTTGTCGACGCGGTTCACCACGTGGCGCATCGGCGGCTACAACGAGTACCTCTACACCTTCTTCAAATGCCTCACCGACGAGCGAATCGCATACGCCGACGGCTGGTTCTCCGAAGCGCACGACGACTCGGCGTCGATCGTCAAGGACGGCTGGGAAATTCAACGCCGCTGCCCGCACCTCAAGGCCGACCTCTCCAAGTTCGGTGTGATCGAGGGCGAGAAGCTCACGTGCAATCTGCACGGCTGGCAGTGGGACCTTCCGTCGGGGCGCTGCCTGACGTCGAAGGGACATGAGTTGCGCTCCAAGCACATTGACGCAATGTGACAGTCCTGAGCGTGACAACTCAACCGTGACATACGAACCGTGACAACAGAACTGTGACAACCGAACCGGGCCAGCGCACGTACGCCGGGCGTCCTGTCGCCGACCGGCTGGCAGAGAGGCGTCGACGCTTTTTCGACGCGGCACTGGGCGAATTCGCCTCCGTCGGCTACGCCAAGTCGTCGGTGACGTCGATCTGCCGAGAAGCAGGTCTGTCGCGTCGACAGTTCTACGAGCTGTTCTCCGACCGCGAAGAACTCCTCGTCGCGCTCTACGACGAAATCCAGGGTGCCGCCCGAGATGCCGTCGCAACCGCGTTGTCGGAGAGCACTTCTCGTGACACGCACGTCTTGGCAACCGCTGCGATGCGCGCCTACATGCGCTCTGTGGGCACCGACCCCCGGCGTGCCGAGGTGTCGTTCGCACAGATCGTCGGAGTCAGTCCGCGCGTCGAACAGCACAGACTCGACGGCCGCGACGAGTGGGTGTCGTACTTCGTGGCCGCGATGTCGACCTTCGCGGGGAGGCCCACCGACTCACGCACCGATCAGCTCGGAATCGCCTTCGTCGGCGCACTCACCGCGATCGTGCACCGCTGGAGCCTCTCCCCCGATCCCGAGTCGATCGACGACGTCGTTGAACTTCTCGCCGACGTCCTCCTGGCGTTCGCCGAAATCTGACTCCTCTGAGGATCCGACCAGCCTGTCGAGACCTGACCGACGCTGTCGAGATCTGACCAACTCCGCGCCGATCTTGTGTGCCACACCACACTGGAGTAGCTTCTCCCCACAGTGAGACGTCGGTGTCTCACTCATTGGCAGCGAGGAGTCATCCAGGTGAGTCGGGGAACAGGTCACGCAGTCAGACGTGTGTGGACGGTCGAGGTTGCGGCACTGATGGCGCTCGGATTGATTGCGGGAGCGTTGATATCCGGCGCAGGGCAGGCGTCGGCGGTGCCGGTCGCGCCGGCGCTCCCCTTCCCCGTACCGCCGGCGATCCCCGAGTTCGACAAGAGTTTCTACTCGCCACCCGCGCAGACCGTGGCCACCAAGCAGCCCGGCGAACTCATCGCAGCTCGACGGGTCAACCTGGCCGCGCTCTCGATCTTTCCGTTGAACGTCGACAGTTGGCAGTACTCCTTCCGCTCGACCAACACTCGCGGCGAGCCCATCGCCTCCGTCGCCACCGTGCTCAAACCCCGCGGCAAGGCGAAACCCGGTCCGTCCAAGCTGATCTCGTGGCAGTCGGCCGAGGACTCGACGGCGCAGTACTGCGCGCCGTCGTATGCATTGCAGCAGGCCTCGATTCCGGGAACCCTGACCGGCTCGGTCGATTCCACATTTGAACTACTCCAGATCACGTCGCTTGTCGCGGCCGGCTACTCGGTGGTGATCCCCGACCATCAGGGACCCGATTCCGCTTTCGCCGCAGGCCCTCTCGCCGGGCGTATCACCCTTGATGCGATTCGGGGTGCACGGAACTTCACGCCGTTGGGACTAAAGCGCGACCTGCGAGTTGGTTTGATGGGCTACTCCGGTGGTGCGATCGCGACCGGCTGGGCGTCGGAGCTTCACGAGTCCTATGCTCCCGAGCTGCCGATCGTCGGGGCAGCCGAAGGTGGTGTGCCCGCGAACATCCGCGCGCTCGTCGACCTCGCCAACAACAACGCGGCGTCCGGCCTCATCCTCGCCGGCGTGATCGGTGTCAGTCGCGAGTACCCAGAGCTCGCGGCTTTCCTACGCGCACATACCAACCCGCTGGGCAAGGCGCTCATCGAGGGCAAGAATCCGCTGTGCCTCTCCTACCAGGCGGCGCTCGCCCCGTTCCTCAACATCAAGGGATTGATCGATGTCCCCGGCGACCCACTGGACTACCCGGCACCACGAAAAGTGCTGAACGAGTTGAAGATGGGGCGCAACACTCCGACCTTCCCGATGTTCATCTACCAATCGAATCCCGACTGGATAGCCCCGGTCGGTCCGGTCAACACCCTCGTGAAGACCTACTGCGCAACGCCGGGAGCCGACATACAGTACACGCGCGACCACTTCAGCGAGCACATCACGCTGGCCGTCGAGGGCTTCGCTCCTGCAGTCGTCTGGATGGCAGATCGCCTGGACGGCAAGCCCGTTCGACGCGGATGTTCTACGAGCGACCAGGGAACGATGGCACTCAACCCCGACACCTGGCCCGCTTTCGTCAACCTCGTCGGCAACAACCTCGCGGCGCTCGTGGGGCAGCAACTCGGCCGAAACCCGGTGCACCCCTGACCGTCAGCAGCGCGGCGCCGGCCGACCGGCGAACCTGTCGTTGAGGTAGGCCAACGCGTCGCCGGTCCACGGCGCGAGCGCCTCGGCGTGGTCGAGTCCCTGGTACACATGGATCGACGTGGAAAGTCCACGCGCACAGTAGCTTCTGCTCAGCCCGACCACATCGGCGGTGAGCATCACCCCGTCACCTCGACCGTCCTTGTCTCCGACGCCGAGCATCATCGGTGTTCGAGGTGTGCCGAGGGAACCCATCACGTTCGCCTTGATCGCTGCGGGGATACCCGGAACGTCGAGGAGCGAAGGATACTGCGGGAGCAGCAACGACGAATCGGTCAGATTCGGGTACTTGCCGAGGAAGTTGTTGATGCACTCACCACGAATGTCGCCGAGAACCTGAACACCCTTCGGCGACAGGTACTTATCGATACCGATGCCGTACGTCTCGTCGTAGACGCTCATGAGTGCGGGGATCACCGCCGACCACCGCGTGGTCCCGTTCACATAGGCGAGGTTGTGTGCCGGGTTGACCAGCACGCCGCCGGCCGTCGCACCGACCAGGTTCAACTCAGGTGCATACGACGGTGCGATCTCAGCACCGAATCCTGTGGGGATCGAACCACCCGAGTAGCCGTAGAGGCCGACCGGCGTCGAGGCCGGGGCGCGCAGAAACCGTTGTGCCGCACGGATTCCGTCGAGCGCGGCGTGCGCCGACTCCTTTCCGATGGTCCACCGCATGTTGGGACCCTCGTAGTCGGGAACCACCACCGTGTAGCCTGCCGAGACCATCGACGCGATCATCGTGACATCGACCGCACTCGACGATGACTTGCCACCGCGCAGCGTGTACGACGGATCGCACTGGCTGCCGAGCGCGTCGTAGAACTCGTGATACGAGATCATGCGTCGCGGCGTTCCCGGCCTGCTGCCCGGCGGCGAGATGATCGTGGTGACCGTCGACGACGGCGCCCCGAAGGCATCGTTGGTCCGGTACAGCAGTTGTGTGCCCGTCGCGGGCAGGCTCGTGCCGTTCGTGCCGAGCGTCACCACACGCGACGAGATCACCGCGCCGGGCCGCAGCCCACCGATCGGCTCGCTCGGGGTGTAGAACGGGTCGTTCGCAGGCGTAACCGTTGGCGCCGGAGCGGGACTCGCGGCCTGCCCGGTCGACGGGGGTGCCGCCGACGCCGAACCCGCCGAATACCCCGAGTACCCCAGCAGCGACAATGACAACAAAAGCGCGACGACGACCGCTCGTACCAACACCGACCGTCGACTCACATCTACTCTGCGCACCCGCTCAAACTAGAACAGCGCCACCATCCGCGCAGCACGATCCACCAAGACGCCGATCAGACGACGCCCCCGCGGGTCACTTCGATTGCGCGTTGCTCGATATCGGCGTCGGTCGCAGCGGACAGGTCGATCGCAGCTACGCCCAGAATGCGGTCATAGACAGACTTGTCGTGTTCTGCCAACCACTTCGAGAACTGCTCCGCGACGTCGGCCTTGCCCTTCCCGTGCCCGAGGAGAACGAACGAACGGTCTTTCAGATCGAGCTTGATCGATCCGGACAATTCCTTGAAGAAGGCGTCGAGCTCCTTCTCGTCGTCGCGGCCGGTTGCGCGTTCGACGGTCCGCAGGTGACGCGCGACGGACTGCTTGTCGCGCACCTGTTCCGCGGCGTCGGTGACCTTCACCTCGTCGAGGTCGTAGGACAGAATCCGCGCTCCCTTGGCGTCGACGGTGACCACGGCCAGATCTCCCTCACCCTGGTCCTCCGGCTTGGCAGCCAGCAGGTGGCGAGCGAGCTCGATGTCCTCGATCGACACGCGCCCGTCGTGCGGGCGGTGAAAGACTTCGCGATGCCCGTTGAGCGATACCGACAGACGGTCGCCGTGCTCCTGCTCGACCTCGTCCGCGACGTCCTCCCACATGTTGATGAACTGCGTCCACTCGATGTCGCGCGGAGCGGGATGTCCGAGGATCGCGTCGCGTGTCTTGCGGTTGTGAGCGTTCACGTGTGTCAGTTCTCCTGTGCCGCACCGGATGCGGCTGGTTGTTGGGATTCCTTGGTAGCGGACGTATCAGTCGTCGCCGGTTCTGCGGACGGCGCGGGCGCCTCAGCGAGCTCGTCGGCAGGCGTCTGAGCCGCCGCATCCTTCTTCACCGACAGGGTGAGCCTCGGCTCTCCCGCGTCGACGACGACGGTGTCGCCGGGTTCGACCGCACCCTTGAGCACGAGGTTCGACAGCTCGTTGTCGAGCTGCTTCTGAATCAACCTGCGCAGAGGGCGCGCACCGAACTCCGGTTGGTAACCCTCTTCGGCGAGTTGATCTTTCGCGGCGTCGGTCACGTCGAGCCCGATGCTCTGCGACTTGAGCATGCGTCGTGTCCCGTCGAGAGTCAGGTCGACGATCTGGCGTAGTTGCGTCTTGTCGAGTCGATCGAACACGACGGTCTCGTCGATCCGGTTGAGGAACTCGGGACGGAATCGTTGCCGCAGCAGATCCATCACGTCGGGGACCACCTTCTCCACGTCACCGTCGGGTGCGTTGAGGATGAGATCCGAACCGATGTTGCTCGTCATGATCACCAGAGTGTTCTTGAAATCGACTGTGCGACCCTGACCGTCGGTCACCCGGCCGTCGTCGAGCAACTGCAGCAACACGTTGAACACGTCCGGGTGCGCCTTCTCGATCTCGTCGAACAGGATCACCGAATACGGCTGGCGGCGAACCTTGTCGGTGAGCTGACCGGCGTCGTCGTATCCGACATATCCGGGAGGCGCACCGACGAGTCGTGCGACGTTGTGCTTCTCCTGGAACTCGCTCATGTCGAAGCGGATCATCCGGTCCTCGTCGCCGAAGACCGCTGCGGCAAGGGCTTTCGCGAGTTCCGTCTTGCCGACGCCGGTCGGGCCGAGGAAGAGGAACGATCCGATCGGCCGGTTGGGATCGGAGAGTCCAGCCCGCGCCCGGCGCACCGCCTCGGCCACCGCGGTCACCGCCTTGTCCTGGCCGATCACCCTGTCGTGCAGTGTGTTCTCGAGGCCGAGCAACTTCTCGCGCTCCTCGGTGGTCAACTCCGACACCGGGATTCCGGTCTGCCTCGACACCACCTCGGCGATGTCCATGACGGTCACCTCCGGCGTCGGCGACTGACCCGCGGCACCGGCATTCGCGCGCTTCTCGTCGATCTCGGTCTTGAGTTGGTTCGCGCGCTCGTAGTCTTCGTTGGCGACGGCCGATTCCTTCTCGCGTTCGAGGCGAGCGACCTCCTCCTCGAACTCTCGCGTCTCGGGGTCGGGAGTCTTGGTACGCAACCGGACTCGCGCACCCGCCTGGTCGATCACGTCGATCGCTTTGTCGGGCATGAACCTGTCGGTGACGTAGCGGTCGGTCAATTCGGCTGCGGCGACGAGGGATTCCTTCGTGTACCGCACCTGATGGTGTTCTTCGTAGACGTCGGCGAGGCCCTCGAGGATCTGGATCGTGTCGTCCACGGACGGTTCGGAGATCATCACCGGCTGGAAGCGACGTTCGAGCGCCGCATCCTTCTCGATGTACTTGCGGTACTCGTCGATCGTGGTCGCGCCGATGGTGTGCAACTCGCCCCGGGCGAGGGCAGGCTTGAGCATGTTGCCCGCATCCATCGAACCCTCGCCGCCGGATCCGGCGCCGACAATGGTGTGCAGTTCGTCGATGAACAGGACGAGTTCGTCGGAGTGCTCCCGCACCTCGTCGAGCACCTTGGTCAGCCGCTCCTCGAACTCGCCGCGATACTTGGCGCCCGCGACCATCGAACTCATGTCGAGCGCGATCACGCGTCGCCCCGCGAGCGTCGACGGGACGTCGCCGTTGACGATGCGTTGCGCGAGACCTTCGACGATCGCCGTTTTTCCGACGCCGGGATCGCCGATCAGCACCGGGTTGTTCTTCCGACGCCGCGAGAGGATCTCGATGGTCTCCTCGATCTCGTCGTTGCGGCCAACCACGGGGTCGACGTTGCCCTCCCTGGCCTGTTCAGTGAGATCGCGCCCGTACTCGTCGAGTGTCGGGGTGTCCGACTGTGCTGCAGGCTTGGCCTCGGCCTTGCGTCCCTCCTCGATTCCCGCCCCGCCCTTCAACACTCGCGCAGCCGGGATGTCCGACGGCAACATCGCGATACCGAGGAGCACGTGCTCCGGCCCCACGTAGCCGACGTTCGCACGAGCCGCCTGCTGCTGCGCATTGCGCAGCGCCTGCCGCGCCGCGGGACTCAGACCGGGACTCTCGTCGCTGGTGCCGCCGCCGTCGACCGACGAGATCGCCTGCATCTGTGAGGCGACGGTTTCCGGGTCGAGGCCGGTTTGCTCGATGATCGAACGCGACGGCTCGACCTGCGTGGCGCCGTACAGGAGGTGCTCGGGGGTGATCTCGGCGTTGCCCCATTCGACGGCTGCCTGCGCGGCCACCGAGACCAGTCGCTTGGTGTCGTCGCTGAACAATCGGTTGACGTCGACGCGCTGTACCTGCGGACGGGTTCCGCTGCTGCCGAAGAACCTGTTGAAGATGTCGCCGAAGGCGTCGTTGCTGCTGAAAGGGTCGCTACCAAACCATGATTCGGACAAAGCTTCCTCACTTCACTCGGGCGCGACTTCACTGAGCACGAATTCAGGAGGGCACGCGCAGTTTTCGTGTAGCCATGCGGATGTCTCGGCAGCAGCGACGTGGCCGGAGCCGACACAACGGAACTCCCGGGACGTCGATCGCCCGTCCCGGTCACGCGAAGAGGAACCTCTGTTTCGACGTTAGCCGCTATGTCGAAGCTTTGCCACGAGATCTGCAATGCACCCGACACCGCCGCATCTCGATCGCGTCTCGGCGCTCAGACGTCGGCGAGCGCTCGACGCACCGCCGACTGCCAGCCCGCGGCTTCCCGACGCCTGCGCTGCGGGTCCATCGACGGCGTCCACGACGCCGCGACGTGGCGGTTCTCCCGCAGCGAATCGAGATCGTCCCAGTACCCGACGGCCAGTCCCGC
Organism: Gordonia sp. 852002-50816_SCH5313054-c; assembly: GCF_001665925.1. NCBI lineage: Bacteria > Bacillati > Actinomycetota > Actinomycetes > Mycobacteriales > Gordoniaceae > Gordonia > Gordonia sp. 852002-50816_SCH5313054-c. The sequence goes on along the minus strand of NZ_LZTE01000025.1, from coordinate 13,547 downwards.
GGCGTATGCCGCCCCCAGCGACACCGTCTCGGAGACGAATGGCCTGATGACAGGAACGTCGAGGACGTCGGCGACGTGCTGCATGAGCAGGTTGTTCGCCGTCATCCCACCGTCGACGGCCAGCCGCTGCAGTTGTATCCCAGCGACGTCGCGCATCGCTTCGACGACGTCGGCCGTCTGCCACGCGGTGGCCTCGAGCACCGCGCGGGCGAGATGACCCTTCGTCACATACGACGTCAGCCCGGTCACGATCCCTCGCGCTTCCGAATTCCAGTGCGGCGCATACAGTCCGGAGAAGGCGGGTACCACGTAGCAGCCGCCGTTGTCGTCGACGGTGCGCGCGAGCGTCTCGATCTCCGGCGCGGTATCGATCAGACCGAGTTGGTCTCGGCACCAGTTCACCAACGAGCCCGTCATCGCGATCGGACCCTCGAGTGCGTACACCGGAGCCTCGCCCGGCAGGCTGTAGGCGATGGTGGGCACGAGGCCACGCGCCGACGGGACAATCGACGTTCCCACGTTCATCAGCACGAAAGCGCCTGTGCCATAGGTACATTTGACGTCACCGGGAGCGAAGCACGTCTGGCCGAACAATGCCGACTGCTGATCTCCGAGGGCACTGGCAATCGGCACGCCGGGCAGGACGCGGGCACATTTGGCATACACCTCGCTACTGCCGACGACCCGCGGCATCATCGCCTCGGGGATGTCGAGGAGACGAAGCATTCGTGAACTCCAGTCGCGTCGTCGAAGATCGAGCAACAGGGTGCGACTGGCGTTGGTGACGTCGGTGATGTGGATGCCGCCCTTGGGGCCACCGGTCAGGTTCCAGATGAGCCAGGTCTCCAGCGTCCCGAACAAGACCTCGCCGTGCTGGGCCGACGCTTCCGCGCCGCCGATGTTGTCGAGCAGCCAGCGCAGACGTGGCGCGGCAAAGTAGGTCGCCGGGTCGAGTCCTGTCACGTCGCGGATCTCGCTGGCATGTTCGCCGAGTTGGTCGACCATCGGCCCGGTACGCGTGTCCTGCCAGGTGATCGCGGGGGCGAGCGGGCGGCCGGTACGGCGATCCCAGATGACCGTCGTCTCGCGTTGGTTGGCAACGCCGAGCGCCACGACGTCCGACGGGGTCCGGCCGGCGAGGGCCAGCGCCTTGGGTACGACCTTCTGCACGTTGACCCACAGCTCGTGCGCGTTCTGCTCCACCCAACCGGGCCGCGGGAACGACTGCTTCTGCTCGAGTTGGGCGATCGAGACCATGCGGCCGTGCCTATCGAAGAGCATGCAGCGCGACGACGTCGTGCCGACATCGATCGCGGCGACGACCGAGCCGTCGTTGGCCTTCACGCTCACCGCGCAGCACCCAACTCCCGGTCGATCGACGTCGCGGCCTGTCGCATCTGATCGATCACGACGTTGCGCGGCAGCGTGCCCGACCGGAAGATCGTCGACGGCGGTCCGACGACGACGAGCGCGCCGATCTCACCGGGCCTGCGACCGTGTACGGGGACGGCCGTCGCCGCGCTGCCGCGTTCGTATTCGCCGTGTTCGGTGGCCAGTCCGGTTTGACGCACGGTGGCGATTTCGGTTGCGAGCTCGGTGCGGGAGACGACCGTGTCCGAGGTGAACCTGTCCAGAATCATGTTGCGCAACAACCGATCCCGATTCTGCGAGTACGCAAGAAGTAACTTGCCGCCAGCCGATGCGTGCAGCGGCACGCGCTCGCCGACGCGCATCCGCTGGGGCGAGTCGTCGGGCCTGAAGACGTGATGCACGACGACAGCGGCGTCGGTGTCGAGCACCTCGAGCCAGACCTGCATGTCGAGCATCGCCGCCAGGGTGTCGCACCACCCCATCGCCGCCGACCGCAACACGTTGCCGTCGAGATTCGACGGCGAGCCGTTGTGGTGCACGCCCGTGAGGTAGGAGCCGTCCTCGTCCTGATCGACATAGCCGATATCGAGAAGGGTGCCGAGGATGCCGTGCACCGTCGCCTTCGGTAGGCCCAACTCGGCCGCGATCTCACGGAGCGACAACGACCGCGGACTGCGCTCGAGCAGGTCGAGCGCGGCAGCGGCGCGCTGGATCGACTGGATTGGTCCCGGCACCTTGCCTCCTCCCTGGAGTCCCACTGGTCCTACAACTGGTCCCGTGAGCCTTGTGAACGTGCTCCGTTTGCTCGACTTTACGGCCGCTTACACTCCTCGCGATCAAGAATGGCCGACCTTCGTTCGACATTGTCGAACGACAATCATTGATCTGGGTCACAGTCTCGGCTTACTTTTTCCTCCATCCGGCTGGTACCGACAACACCATCAGGACATCGAGCCGGTCACAAAGGAGTGAAACCATGACGAAGAAAACCCCGCTGGTGGGTGAACTCTCCGCAGAATGCATCGGCACGATGATCCTCATCTTGTTCGGCTGCGGTGTGGTAGCCCAGGTCGTCTGCGGAGGCTTCCCCAAGACGCTCGGTGCGGGCGACCACAACTCGATCGCATTCGCGTGGGGCTTCGGCGTCGCGCTTGCCGTCTATGTCGCGGGTCGCCTCAGCGGCGCGCACCTCAACCCCGCCGTCACCATCGCCCTGGCCGCGTTCAAGGGCTTCGACCGCCGCAAGGTCGCACCGTTCATCGCTGCGCAGATGGTCGGCGCGTTCATCGGAGCCCTGATCGTCCGCTACACCTACGCCGACCAGATCAGGGCGATCGACCCCGACCACACCAAGGCGACTCAGGGAATCTTCTCGACGTCCCCGGGCAGCGGCGTCTCGCTGACCACCGCATTCATCGATCAGATCGTCGGCACCGCGATCCTCGTCGCCGTCATCTTTGCCCTGACCTGCGTGGTCAACAATCCTCCGCTCGGCAACATGGCGCCGCTGATCATCGGCATCCTCGTCGTCGCGATCGGTATGGCATGGGGCACCAACGCCGGCTACGCCATCAACCCTGCCCGTGACTTCGGTCCACGACTTGCGTCGCTGATCACCGGATACGGCGACGCGATGTACTCCGCGAACGGTCCGGAACTCTACTTCTGGATACCGATCGTCGCGCCTATCATCGGTGGACTACTCGGCGGGGCGATCTTCGTCTTCGGCATCGAACGCTTCCTCCCGACAGAGGGCGACGACAGCCAGGAGATCGGTGTTTCCGAACCCACCGAACCCGAGCACATCAGCGCGCGACACTGAACACACTCATCACCTGACACCTGACTTCATCGAGAACGAGAGATACACCCATGCCAGATTTCGTCGGTTCCGTCGACCAGGGAACCACCAGCACCCGATTCATGATCTTCGACCACGCCGGTAACGAGGTCGCCCGCCACCAACTCGAACACGAGCAGATCCTCCCCCGCGCCGGCTGGGTCGAGCACAACCCGGTCGAGATCTGGGAGCGGACATCGGCCGTCATCCAGACTGCACTCGGCAAAGCCGGACTGACCTCGAGCGACCTTGCCGCCCTCGGCATCACCAACCAGCGCGAGACCACCGTCGTCTGGGACCGTCGAACGGGACGCCCGTACTACAACGCGATCGTGTGGCAGGACACCCGCACCGACAAGATCGCCAGCGCACTGGAACGAAACGGACACGGCGACACCATCCGCCACAAGGCGGGACTTCCGCCCGCCACCTACTTCGCAGGCGGCAAGATCCAGTGGATCCTCGAGAACGTGCCGGGCGTCCGTGAGGCAGCAGAAAGTGGCGACGCCATCTTCGGCACCACCGACACCTGGCTCACCTGGCATCTCACCGGCGGCTATCGCGGCGGCGAACACGTCACCGACGTGACCAACGCGAGCCGCACCATGCTGATGAACCTCGAGACCCTCGACTGGGACGACGAACTGCTGTCCCTGTTCAACATTCCGCGCGCGATGCTTCCCGACATCCTGCCGTCGTCGAGCCCCAAGGCCTTCGGTGTCACCGAGTCGACCGGACCGCTCGCAGGCGAGGTTCCCATCACCGGCGTGCTCGGCGACCAGCAGGCGGCGACCGTCGGCCAGGTCTGCTTCGCCCCCGGTGAGGCCAAAAACACCTACGGCACAGGCAATTTCATGTTGCTCAACACCGGCACCGACATCGTGCGGAGCAAGTCGGGATTGTTGACCACCGTCGCCTATCAGCTCGGCGAGGAGAAGCCCGTCTACGCACTCGAGGGCTCGATCGCGGTGACCGGCTCCGCCGTCCAGTGGCTGCGCGATCAGCTCGGAATCATCAGTGGCGCATCACAATCCGAGGCACTTGCCCGCCAGGTCGACGACAACGGCGGCGTCTACTTCGTGCCTGCCTTCTCCGGCTTGTTCGCTCCGTACTGGCGGTCGGATGCGCGCGGCGCGATCGTTGGACTCTCGCGGTTCAACACCAACGCGCACCTCGCGCGTGCCACCCTGGAGTCGATCTGCTACCAGACGCGCGACGTCACCGAGGCGATGACCGCCGATTCCGGTGTGACGCTTGATGTTCTGAAGGTCGACGGCGGCGTCACCGCCAACGAACTGTGTATGCAGATCCAGGCCGATGTGCTCGGCGTTCCGGTCAGCCGACCGGTCGTGGCCGAGACAACGGCACTCGGCGCGGCGTACGCTGCCGGGCTGGCCGTCGGGGTCTGGAAGAACACGGACGAACTACGCGAGAACTGGAATGAAGCCCGACGGTGGGAGCCGGAGTGGGACGAGAACCAGCGCGAAGCCGGTTACAAGCAGTGGCGCAAGGCCGTTGAGCGCACCCTCGACTGGGTCGATGTGGACTGACGATGTCACCGTTGCCCGGCTGCCATTCACCCGCCACGTCGCACATGGTGCGTCGTGTCGCGGTGGATGAGCAGTCGGGCGAGGTTTTCGTCGAGCACGATGTCCGTGATCAGTCCCGCTGCGAAAGCACCTTCTGTCGCAGCGGCTTTCGACTCTCCCGACACCACACAGATACGACGGGGGACGGCCCGGATCACGTCCAGGTCCGGGCCGGACGACCGCTTGTTCAACTCGATCCCCGCGTCGCTGCCGTCGTGTCGGTAGAACACCGTCGCGACGTCGCCGACGACTCGCTCGGAGCGCAGCGACGCAAAGTCGGCGGGCTCGAGGTAGCCGCCGGTGTAGACGTGGCTGGGGACGTCGGCGTCGGGGGCACCGAGCCCGAAGAGCGCGACGTTCATCGTCTGCTGGACGTCGAGGACTCGCTTGGTACTGCGCTCGTGCCACAGCGCGACTTTGGTGTTCGGGTCGTCGAAGAACGCGGGCACCGGGAACTGTTCCACGCGAGCCGAATACGCCGTGGCAAATCTGCGGAGGATCTCGCTGGCGTAGTCGATTCCCGAACTCGTCGGGTTACCCGCACCGTTGAGCTGCACGATCTGCGTGTTCCACAGTTCCTTTGGCACAACATGTCTGCTGACGACGCTGATCGTGGCGCCCCAGGCGATACCGAGCGTCGTATTGGCCTCCAACATCCTGCCCAGCGATCGCGCGGCTTCCTGCCCGACGCGCTCGAGTCGGTCGGCGTCGGACATCTGCGCGGTCGTCGGCACGACCGAGGCGTTCACACCAAAGCGTCGGCCGAACTCGTCGGCAACCTCGCCGGTTCTACCCGCCGGCGCGTGGATCGTGATGTCGACGAGGCCGGTCGCGCGGGCGAAGCTCAGCAGTCGCGACACCGACGACCGGCTCATCCCCAGCTCGCGACCGATGGCTGCCATGTCGAGGTCTTGCATGTAGTACAGATGCGCCGCACGCACTGCGAGCGCACTGCGCTTCGGATCGTCGGCCGCGACTCTTTCCACCCCACACGTTCTACCAGCAAAACCCACCCGTGCACATATGTGCAGAAGTATTGCTCTTATGTGCAGAGACCATCAGGATGGAATCATGACCGAAAACACCACCTCGACCGCACCGCTCCGGCCAAGCGTCGCGACGCTCACCGAGCGCCCGTCGGCACAGGTCCTCATCATCGGTGGCGGCATCAACGGCATCTCCACCTTCCGCGACCTCGCACTGCAGGGCATCGACGTCGTGCTCGTCGAGCGCGACGACTGGGTCAGTGGCGCGTCGTCGGCGTCGAGCCACATGATCCACGGCGGTATCCGCTATCTGGAGAACGGCGAGTTCCGGCTCGTCCGTGAGTCGGTGCACGAGCGCAACGGCCTGCTCGAGATCGCACCCCACTACGTGAAGCCCCTCGAGACCACCGTCCCCATCTTCTCGACGTTCAGCGGAATCCTGAACGCGCCGAGGCGTTTTCTCACGCACAACACCGGCAAGCCCAACGAGCGCGGCGCGGCGTTGATCAAGGCCGGACTGGTCATGTACGACGCCTTCTCCGGCGCCGGTAAGCGCCGGGTGCCACGTCACAAGTTCCGCGCAGGCGACAAGGCTCGCGCCGACATGCCCCGACTTAACTCCGGCATTCGTTATACCGCAACCTATTTCGACGCCTCAGTGCACGATCCCGAGCGTCTAGCACTCGACGTCCTCAAGGATGGCCTGGCCACCGGCCCGCACGCCCGTGCGACCAACCACGTCGAAGCCATCGCGATTCGCGACGGCGAGGTGGTGCTCGCCGATCGTGTCAGCGGTGAACAGTTCACCGTGTCTGCCGAGGTCATCGTGAACGCGAGTGGTCCGTGGACCGACCTCACCAACGACGCGCTCGGCGGCGACACCCGGTACATGGGCGGCACCAAGGGATCTCACATCGTTCTCGATCACCCCGACCTCGTCGAGGCCACTCGTGGGCGCGAGATCTTCTTCGAGCACTCCGACGGTCGCATCGTGCTGATCTACCCGCTCAAGGACCGAGTCCTGGTGGGCACCACCGACATCGACGCAGACCCGAGCACGCCGACGCGGTGCACCGACGACGAGATCGACTACTTCTTCGATCTCATCAAGCATGTGTTCCCGGATATCGCCGTCTCCCGCGATGACATCGTGTACTCGTTCTCCGGCATCCGCCCGCTGCCCCGCCACGACGACACGACGCCGGGCTTCGTCTCGCGCGACTACAACGTCGAACGTACTGAGCTGCCCGGGGTTTCGGTTCCGGTGCTCAGCTTGGTCGGCGGTAAGTGGACCACGTTCCGCGCCCTCGGCGAGCAGTTGTCGGATCGCATCATGGAGCTGCTCGGCGCTGCCCGACAGGTCTCGACCGTCGGACTGCCCATCGGCGGCGGCCGCGACTACCCGACCACCGACGCGCAGCGTCGAGCATGGGTCGCTAGCCGACGCGGCGACGTACCCGCCGACCGCGCCGATGAGCTGCTCACCCGCTACGGCACCCGCGCCAGCGAGGTCATCGCAGCGATCACCACCGGCCCCGACGCCCCGCTGCCCGCCAGCGGACTCTCGACCGCCGAGCTGCGCTACATGATCGAGACCGAGCAGGCCGTGCACATCAGCGACATCCTGCTGCGCAGAACCGATCTGGCCTTCGTCGGCGGAGTGACCGCAGCCGTACTCACCGAGCTCGGCGACGCCATGGCCGAGATCCTCGGCTGGGACGGCCAGCAGCGCGCCGCCGAAATCGAGGCCGCCGTCGAGAATCTCAACGACGCCCACCGCGTGCAGGTGACCGCCAGCACGGCCAGCGTCTGAGCGCTGGGTGATCTCGACAAGCTCGATCAGCGGTGGTCAGCCCGATCAGCGGTGAGCAGCTCGATCAGCGGTGGTGCCCCTCCGCTGGTTGAGCGGGCGTGCCCCCCGCTGGTTGAGCGGGCGTGAGCGCAGCGAACACCCGAGTCGAAACCACACCCAGCGCAGCGAGCGATCTCGACAAGCTCGATCAGCGGTGGTTGGCCCCTCCGCTGGTTGAGCGGGCGTGAGCGCAGCGAACACCCAAGTCGAAACCACCCCCACCGCGGCAGGTGATCTCGACAAGCTCGATCAGCGGTAGTCAGCCCGATCAGCGGTGGCCAACCCGATCAGCGGTGCTGGCCCTCGCTGGTTGAGCGGGCGTGAGCGCAGCGAACACCCGAGTCGAAACCACTCGCCGCGGCAGGTGATCTCGACAAGCTCGATCAGCGGGTTGGCTCGATCAGCGGCGTGCCCCCCGCTGGTTGAGCGGGCGTGAGCGCAGCGAACACCCGAGTCGAAACCACTCCCGAGTCACACCGCGGACTCCGTCGCCTCGACGGCAGACGACGTCGCGACGACGATCGCTCCGCTCACCGCGGCGGCGAACGCGATCAGCGTCGGCACCGCCCAGCCGGGACGGGTGCTGTCGCCGAGCAGAGCAATTCCCAGCGCGCTGGGGACCACCGTCTCGCCGACCACGATCGACGCCGCCGCGGCGCTGACCGCCCCGGTCTGCAGCGCGACGGTGAACAGATAGAACCCGCCCACCCCGCAGATCGCCACCGCGTACGCGGCCGGGTCCGTGAGGATCGCGCCGACGTCGAACGGGTCGACGCCGTCGAGAATTCTGATCGCCACGGCCATCAGACCGAACAGCGCACCGCCGCCGAGTCCCGCGACAACGGCGACTCCCCTCGGAATCACTCTGGTCACGGCGGTGACCGCCACGAAGAGCCCGACACCCACCCCGAGCAGTGCCCAGTGCAGCCAATTGTGGTCGCGGTGGCCCTCCTCGCCCGCACCGATACCGAGCACGACGAGCGCGATCACCACGACGGCCACCGCGGTCCACTCTCGACGACTGAGCCGAGCGTCGAGGACCAACGTCGCCAACACCGCGGTGACAACCAGGTTCGCACTCACGATGGGTTGCGCGAGGAAGAGCGGAATGAGCCTGTCCGCAACCAGGTTTCCCGCGAAGCCGATCCCGTCGAGCGCCAGCCCGAGCAGGAATGACACCGTGAGCATGGCGGTGACCGTCGAACGCAACGACGGCGCGGCCCCGACCGTGCCATCCTCGACGCTCTGCGCACCTCGCGCCTGCAGCACCGACGCCGTGCCGTACGCCAACGCCGCGAGAATCGCGGCAACGATGCCGATGACCATGCGGTTCAGTATTCATCATCCGCGTGGCGAGAACGCGACGTCACGGCAACGCGACAGCCGAACGTATCAGCTGCCGTGCCCGTAGCCGGCCGGGAGGTTGACCGACTCGGCCTTCTCGACGGCCGTCACAGCGCCCGACGATGCCAGGATCACGCCGCCGACGACAGCGGCCACGAACGCGACGATCGCGGCAGGCCCCCACCCGGAGCGCGTGACGTCGCCGAGAAAGATGATGCCAACGGCACCCGGAAGCACCGTTTGTCCGACGACGAGTGCCGCGGCCGCGCCGTTGACCGACCCCGTCTGCAGCGCAACCGTGAACAGATAAAAGCCGCCGATGCCACTGATGAGGAGCGCATAGAGCGCGGGATCGGTGAACAGCACTCCCGGCTGCAACGGTGAAACACCCGTCAGCACACGGGAAGCCACGGCCATGACCCCGAAGATCGCGCCCGCGATGAGTCCCGCGAATGCCGCGATTCGGCGCTTGAGCACTCGAGCTCCCACGATGCCGATCACGATCAGCAACGGTCCGGCGACGAGCGTCGCCCAGCCCATCCAGGCGTCGTAGTCGGAGCCCTCGCGCCCGGCAGATATCGCGAGCAGGATCAGCGAGAGGATGACCACCGCCCCCGAAACCCATTCTCTCCAGGTGAGACTCACCTTCAGCACGATCGCGGCGAGTACCGCGGTCGCGACCATGCGCGCAGAGATAATGGTCTGCGAGAGGAACAGCGGGATCAGTCGCGCGGACACGATCGTCGCGATGAAACCGACGATGTCAAACGCGAACCCGATGAGGAACGGCACTGTCAGCATCGTCGCAGCGGTGGAGCGCAGCGTCGGATGTGGTGTGTTCGAACGCAATTCGGTCCTGTGCTGAGCACGCTGCGCCACCCGCTCCGCGCCGAGCGCCTGTAAGACAGATGCCGCCGCGAACGAGAGCGCGCCGATCACCGCGACGATGATTCCGAATGTCATTGCGACACCAGCACACACCGCGAACAGGTCGCCGTCACACCACGCGTCATGCGGCGCTACTGAGTCTTGGCGTTGGGCTTGAGTACGTCGGTACCGACGAACCGCGCGAGTTCTTCGGGCAACACAACCGAACCGTCGGCCTGCTGATGGTTCTCCAGGATCGCGACGAGCCACCGCGTGGTGGCGAGCGTTCCGTTCAAGGTCGCGGCGACCTGCGGCTTACCCGACTCGTCGCGGTACCGGATAGAAAGGCGACGCGCCTGGAACGTCGTGCAATTCGACGTCGAGGTCAGCTCGCGGTACGTCTGCTGGGTGGGAACCCATGCCTCACAGTCGAATTTGCGCGCGGCTGACGACCCGAGGTCGCCTCCGGCAACGTCGATGACCCGATACGGGACGTCGATCGCGGCGAGCATCTCCTTCTCCCAGCCGAGGAGCTTCTGGTGTTCGGCCGCGGCGTCTTCGGGCTTGCAGTAGACGAAGCCCTCGACCTTGTCGAACTGGTGCACGCGGATGATGCCGCGTGTGTCCTTGCCGTAGCTACCCGCTTCGCGTCGGAAGCACGTCGACCATCCGGCGTAGCGCTTCGGGCCGTCGGAGAGGTCGATGATCTCGTCCATGTGGTAGCCGGCGAGCGGCACCTCCGACGTTCCGACGAGGTAGAGATCGTCGTCCTTGTCGAGGTGGTAGACCTCGTCGGCGTGTGCGCCGAGGAAGCCGGTTCCGCCCATCACTTCCGGCCGGACCAGCACCGGCGGGATCATCAGCGTGAACCCGTTGGCCGTGGCCTTCTGCGCAGCCATCGTGAGCAGTCCGAGCTGCAGCATCGCGCCCTGACCGGTCAGGAAGTAGAACCGCGAGCCGGAGACCTTCGCGCCGCGCTCCATGTCGATGAGGCCGAGTGACTCACCGAGTTCGAGGTGGTCCTTGGGATTCTCGATCTCGCGCGGCTGACCGACGTGCTCGAGAACGACGTAGTCGTCCTCGCCTCCGGGGGGCGCACCCTCGACGATGTTGGAGATCGCGCGCTGCGCGTTCGACGCGGCCTCGTCGGCCTCGTTCTGCCGCGCGACAGCAGCCTTGACCTGATCGGCGAGCTCTTTGCCCTTGGCCAGCAGCGCTGCCTTCTCGTCGCCGGATGCTTTGCCGACCTGCTTACCGAGAGCCTTCTGCTCGGAGCGCAGCGAGTCGGCTTCGACGATGGCTGATCGACGCGTCGAGTCGGCGTCGAGTAGAACGTCGACGAGGCCGGGGTCTTCTCCGCGCACGCGCTGCGAGGCGCGGACGAGGTTGGGGTCGTCGCGGACGATTTTGAGGTCGATCACGCCTGTCAACGATACTGGAGCGCCCGGCGGGCGGATCGGCGGACGTTGCCGCGGTTACTGCCAGTGCTCGCGGTAGTCGGCTCGGCCGAACATCGACGCCGCGTCGTCGGCGCTCGGGGTTCCCGCGAAAGGGTCGGCTCCGGCCTTCACCAATGCCGCGACGACGTCGTCGAATCCCTTGAACACGGCACCAGCGAGCGGTGTCTGGCCCTTGTCGTTGGCGAGGTCGACGTCGGCGCCGCGCTCGGTGAGAGCCGTCACCGCCTCGACGTTGCCGTGGTACGCGGCGAGCATCAGCAACGAGTCGCCCGACTGATTGCGCAGGTCAACGGGCACGCCGGCGTCGAGGTAGGCGGCGAGGGATGGGGCGTCGCCCGAGCGGGCCATGTCGAAGAGTCGTCCGGCCAATTCCTGGACGTCGGCACTCGGTTCGGGGTCTTCTGCGCTCACCCGTCCGAGTCTAAGCACAGGTATCGGCGCACCCGGACGCTCGGAAAGTGCATGATGGATGCCGATGAACGACGATCCCGACAAGGTGTCCGACGACGAGACGCCCGACCCCTCGGCGACCGACCACGTCGAACCGGTCACCGAGCAGTTCGAGCCGGTCACCGAAGAGTTCGAGCCCATCGGTGCAGAAGAGGGCGTTGAGGCTGGGGCGGAAGAGAGCGACGAGCCGGAGACCGAGCGACCCGTCGTCGATGACGAAGCAGCCACCGCAGAACCGGCGCGTCGACGCGGGGTGAGTGGAGTACTCGCCGCGAATCCGATGCGGGTGGTGCTGGCGGCGATCGTGATCGGTGCGATCGTCGCGGGTGGCATCGCGTTTGCTCTCGGCTCGTTCACCGACAACGGGAACGTCGGAAGCACCGACATCGGCGAGAACGAACGTTTGACACAGAACGCGTTCACGCGATCGGTCGCCGGCGACTGCCTCGACTGGCCCGACGGGCAGCCCGGCCAGCCGTCGAAGGTCGCGTGCGATCAGTTGCATCGCTTCGAGGTGGCGGGTCCGCTCAACACCGCGCTTCTTCCCGGATCGGAATTCGGCGACTCCGCGGCGTGGCCTGGGGCCGAGCGATTCGCCGCGATTCGCGACGAGCAGTGCCCGGTCATCGTCGACGACTATTTGCAGGGCAAGCTCGACCCGCAGGGGCGCTTCTCCGTCGGGATGATGTATCCCTCACAGGCGCAGTGGGACAAGGGTGCTCGCGAACTGCGCTGCGGATTGCAACAGACGGGCAAGGGCGGCCAGCCAGACCAGGTGGCGGGACGCGTCATCGACAACGACCAATCGTTCTCGTGGCCACCCGGCACATGCATCGGTATCGATCAGCAGACTCGACGCCCCACGGTGCCCGCCACCGTCGTCGGCTGCAGTGAACCGCACGCGTTCCAGACGACCGGCATCGTCGACCTTTCTGCGCGCTTCGGAAATCGGACGTCGGGTAAGCCGTGGCCGCAGATCGATGACCAGAACAAGTTCTTGGCCGGGATCTGCCCGGCGCAGGCGCAGCGATTCCTCGGCGGCAAGGAGAAGCTCGACGCCACCACACTCAACACTCAGTGGTCCGTCATCAGCGAGCCGAGCTGGCTCGCGGGCAGCCGCAAGGTGGTCTGCTACATCGGGCTACCCGATCGCGGTGGATTCGCGACGCTCGTCGGCGACGCGCGACAGACACTCCTGATCAACGGCAAGCTCCCGGCACCGCCCCCGCAGGCGCCACCCGGCCGCGTGCTGCCCACGCCCGTCCCACTACCGCCCGGCATCCAACCGAACCCCGAAGAGGTCCCCGCTCCGGCGGGCTGATCAGGAGTACACCCATGCCCGTCGCCATGTCCGACGACGAGTTCGAGGGCCTGGTGTCCGATGCACTCGACACCATCCCGAAGGAACTGACCGACGCCATCGACAACGTGGTGATCCTCGTCGAGCCGAACAACCCCGAGTCGCCGCACATCCTCGGGCTGTACTCGGGCGTCGCACTCACCAGCCGCGACCACGACTACGGCGGCTTCTTACCCGACACCATCACCATCTACCGCGAGCCGATCCTCTGGATGTGCCACACCCGCGAGCAGGTCGTCCACGAGGTCGCCGTCACGGTCATCCACGAGATCGCCCACCACTTCGGCATCGACGACGCCTGGCTCCACGCGCACGGCTGGGGCTGAGGCTGTCTCTTATACACATCTGACTCTGCCGACGATCGCATAAGTGTAGATCTCGGTGGTAGCCGTATCATTAAAAAAAAAAGGGGGGGGGGGGGGGGGGGG
>NZ_LZTE01000024.1:0-87082 GCF_001665925.1 Gordonia sp. 852002-50816_SCH5313054-c | reverse complement strand
TGGGCACAGCTGGCATCCTTCCAGGCCGCCCGGCAGGGCAAGCCAGATCAGATGTCACCTACTCGTGCACCAGCCCCCGCCGTGCGGGCACAGGTCGTACAGCACCCCCGCCTTGTCGTGCTGCCAAGCAACCACCGCCCAAACCACAAGCAGCGCAAGGGCTGCCGAAACGATAGGTGCTAGCGCCGCCACCCAGAAACTGGCTCGCGTAGCCAGTAGCGCGTAGCTCGACCAGCAGAGAACCAAGGCCGCCAGGCCCGCCAGTGGGGCGTAGACAACAACTCCAGCGGCGCGGTTCGGGTCCCAGTCGGTACCGCTGCAGGTTGCCCACACGGCAGGAAGCAACCAAAACACGGCAACTCCCGCACCGACAGCCAGGAGCGGAACCCAGAGAACACCAAAGCGTCGAATCGCCACCCAGTCCAGCCGACCTACTCAGCCCTCGTCACCAACGACAGCAGGACGCCGGTCATGGTGTCGACGGACAGCACGTGTTCGCCCTCGCGCCCGACGTACTCGAGCGAGAGTCCGTTGATCAGCGCGAGAACGAGCACGGCGGCGTCGAGCGCAGGCACCCGCAGTCGCAGGTGTCGAGCAGCCACGACCTCTTCGATGTTCGCCGCGAGCGACTCGGCGAGCTGTGCCCGCGCGGCGGTGTAGTCCTCGAGCAACTGCGGGTCGCGATCGACCTCCGACCGGAACTCCGCGAACACCACATTGGTCCGGTACGTGTCCCGGATCTGTTTGAGGATCATCAGCGCCAGGAAGCGCATGTCCGTCTCGGGGTCGGCGCTCTCCGACGTCGGCACCAGCGCGGGTGCCGTGAAGCCCGTGGCCCGCTCGGTGAACACAGACGACGTCAGGTCCATGAACAACGCGCCCTTGCTGGCGAAGTTCGAGTACACCGCGCCCTTGGAGTAGCCCGCACGCCCCGCGATTCCCTCCAACGACGCGTTGGCGTACCCCCGCTCGAGGAAGACCTCGCGCGCAGCGGCCCTGATGTCGGCCTGGACGTTCGCGCGGCTGGGCCGCCGTTTGGGTTGGTGCTCGGCGTCGGCTCCGGCGGTTGTGGACGTGGAGCTTGACGATTCCGCAGTCATCGGGACATTATCAATCACGGCTACCAGTACCAGCGGTATCGAGAAGTGGAGATTCACTCGAGTACGTCGGGGGCGTCGACGAGCTACCCAACGGGCACGTCGACGTCACGAGACCTCTTCTCGATACCGCGTCTGGGCACCCTCGTCGTCGGAGTGATAGCCGCTGCGCCGCTGCACGATGAATCCGGCCGCGACGATGATCACGGCCGAGATCGCGGAGAAGATGATCGCCTGCCGCTGATCGTTGTCGAAGACCATCAGGATCAGCACGGCCAGAATGAACAGCATCACCACACCGGTCAGGTACGGGAACAGCCACATCCGCACCGGCGGCCGGTGACCCTCGGCGCGCAGCACGCGTCCCAGCCGCCACTGGCTCGCCGCGATCGTCAGGTAAACGAACAGGGCGATCGCACCGCTCGTAGCGAGCAACCACGCAAAGATCTTGTCCGGCAACACATAATTGCCGACCACCGCCAAGAATCCGACGACCATCGACATCAACACCGCTACCCACGGCACTCCCTTCGGCGTCAGGCTGCGCACCACCTGCGGGGCGTCGTGCCTGGTTCCCAGCGAGAACATCATGCGCGACGCCGTGTACAGCGCCGAGTTCAAACACGACGCCACGGCCGTCAGGATGACGATGTCCATGATGATCTTCGACCCCGGAATCCCGATGGCCTGCAACACCGACTGATACGAACCGTTCTCGAGTTTGTTGTAGGGCATCAGCGCGACGACGACGAAGATCGACCCGATGTAGAACAGCGAGATCCGCCAGATCACCGAGTTGACCGCCTTGGTGATGCCGCGCTCGGGATTCGGAGATTCGGCGGCGGCAATGGTCACGATCTCGGTGCCCATGAACGAGAACATCGTGATGAGCATGCCCGCGATCACCGCGCCGAATCCGTTGGGCATGAACCCATCTGGCTTCCACAGGTGACTGACACCGCTGACTTCCGAGCTCGGAATCCATCCGAAGATGGCCGCGACGCCGACGAGAATGAACGCCACGATCGCGACGACCTTGATCAACGCGAACCAGAATTCGAACTCGCCGTAATTGCCGACGCTCGCAAGGTTGGTGATGGTCAGCAGCAGTGTCACGGCCAGCGCCCAGATCCACTGTTGACCACCGACCAGGTCGGTGAGGATCGCGGCTGCGGCCGTCGCTTCGACGGGGATGACGAGCACCCAGAACCACCAGTAGAGCCAGCCGACGGAGAAGCCTGCCCAGCGGCCGAGCGCGCGGTCGGCGTATACCGAGAACGATCCGGTGTCGGGGTTTGCCGTGGCCATTTCACCGAGCATCCGCATCACCAGCACCACCAGCGTGCCGGCCAACGCATAGGAGATCAGGACGGCAGGACCTGCCTTCTCGATCGCGTTCGCCGAACCGACGAACAGGCCCGCGCCGATGACGCCGGCGATCGAGATCATGGTGATGTGCCGCGGCTTCAGATTCGACCCCAGCGAGGTGGGCGCTTCCTCGGTGGAGCTGTGTGACTCGGTGGTTGCCATCGCTATATGACGTCCCTTCGAAAACGGTATTGACCCGATGTGGTGCGGGTGCTGCTTGTAGCGGTAAGGCCCGATGTGTGCGGGCATGTCAGTTACCGACGCTTAACCCTACGGAAGGCCCCGCGACTCCACAGTTAAATGCAGCAACGTCGCGAATGTCCGAATCATCGCAGTACACCCCATGTTTCGAACGCAGCGAGAGCAGCGTCGCCGGTGTTCCAGAGCGCGTTGATATCGCCGACGGCGGCGTCGTGAGTCCGACGATCCTGCAGCGCCAACCCGTTACCGAACGTCAGCACGTTGTACCCGACGTCGGCCGCGCGCAGCATCGGGCCCGTCGCCTTCCCGGCGCCGACGAGCCGGTCGAGTCCCTCCCCGAAAAAGTAGAAGCGGAACGTAGGTCCGAGGTCGACATGATAGGCGCGGTTGGTCTCGCGGACGATCGAATCACCATGTGCGGCAATGGCATCGACCAGCTTGAAGTAGTCCGACGCATCGTCGGCCGTCGTGCGCGCATCCGCGGTGGCATACGCGAGGTCGACGGTGATGTGCGCGTTGTATCCGCTGAGCGCGACACGTTCGCCGGAGACGCTGCAGGTGCGCGCCAACTCGAAGTACCGCTGCCAGTGCGTGGGCACCGAGCCTCCGGAGAACTCGGCGTGCGCCGCGTCGAGAAAGCGGTTGAGCAATCGCAGACTGATCACGGGTGCCCAACGCGGGTTATGGAACGTCGACGGCTGCCGCTGGAGCGGCATCACCGCGTCGCGCTCGACCGCCGCCAATCCGAGGGCGAACAACCCCCTCCGGTCACGGTGCGCGGTCAGAATGTCGGTGATCTGCCACAGCCGACCCACCTGACGTTCCAGGACCGGAAGCGCCGTCGTACCCGGTGACGCATTCGACGTGTCCGACAGTTCGACGATCCGCCGCACCTCGCTCGCCGACAGCGGGCTGCCGCACGCCGCCGAAACATCAGTGATCGTCGGCGCTGCGGCCGCCACACCCGCTCCGGTCACCACACTCGCACCGGAAACCACGCCACCGGCCACCGCCAGCGCGACGATCATTCTGACCAGCGCAAATCTGGGTGCGACCATCATCTGATGCTAAGCGCGGCGTCGCTCGACGGCAGCGCTTGCGACAAACCTGCAAGCCAAGGGCGGTTCTGTGCTCAGAGCACAACAGTCCGACGAAAGTCTGGTGCGCGGGGCCGTTCTCGGTCACACGGACAGCTATTAGTGTTCTGGCTCACATCCACCTAGTAGAGGACCAATTCAACGTGAGCGCACCGTCGTATTTTCCCTGGGAGCTGGCCCATCGTGCAGCCGCACCATGCGTCCGCGACGACCACACCGAACTCGACTACGCGAGCTTTGCCGCCAGAGTCGACGCCGCAGCCGAGCAGTTCGACGCCCTCGGAGTCCGACGCGGCGACGTCGTCGCGACGTTCCTGCCCAATCGCGTCGAACTTCTCATCGCGATCGCAGCCGCCTGGCGCCTCGGTGCCATCGCAACACCGGTCAATCCGGCCTTCACCGCGAGTGAGGCGGAGTATCAGCTCGACGATTCGGGTGCCCGCCTCGTCCTCGTAGACGACGA
Organism: Gordonia sp. 852002-50816_SCH5313054-c; assembly: GCF_001665925.1. NCBI lineage: Bacteria > Bacillati > Actinomycetota > Actinomycetes > Mycobacteriales > Gordoniaceae > Gordonia > Gordonia sp. 852002-50816_SCH5313054-c. Next base: position 82,856 of record NZ_LZTE01000024.1, on the reverse strand, counting down.
CGCGCTGCCCGCCACGTCGGACCGCAGCATCCTCCACGTCGACGACCTCGCCACCGCCGCCTCGTCGTGGACACCCCCGGAGCCTCCGCAGATGTCCGACGACGCGCTGCTCATCTACACGTCGGGATCGACCGGCCGCCCCAAGGGTGTGCGTCTGGCCCACGACAATCTGCATTACATGGCGTCGGCGATGAAAGAGCTGATGTCGCTGACGCCCGCCGACCACGCGCTACTGGTGCTGCCTCTGTTTCACGTCAACGCCATCTGCGTCAGCTTCCTCGCGCCGGTCCTCGCCGGCGGCCAACTCACCATCACCGGGAAGTTCTCGCCGTCGCGCTTCTTCACCGACCTGCACACCCTGTCGCCGACGTACTTCTCGGCCGTCCCGACCATCTACGCGCTGCTCGTCTCCCATCCCGACGTCAGCGCAGAAGCCTTCGAATCGTTGCGCTTTGCGATCTGCGGCGCCGCCCCGATCTCGAAGGAACTGCTCGATCACGTCGAGTCGACGTTCGGCGTTCCGATCCTGCAGGGCTACGGACTCACCGAGGGCACCTGCGCGTCGGCGTGCAATCCCCTTGACGGACAACGGAAGTCCGGAACTGTCGGACCTGCCCTGCCCGGCCAGACCATCCGTATCGTCACCCCCGACGGCGCCGACGCACCGACCGGCGAACCCGGCGAGGTACTCATCTCCGGGCCCAACGTCATGCGCGGCTACCTCAACCGTCCCGACGCCACCGCCAGCACCGTCGTCGACGGCTGGCTACACACCGGCGACGTCGGAACCCTCGACGCCGACGGGTATCTCACCCTGGTCGATCGCATCAAGGACATGATCATCCGCGGTGGAGAGAACCTCTACCCCAAGGAGATCGAGAACGCACTCGCCACCCATCCGTCGGTGCTCGAGTGCGCGGTGGTCGGAGCCCCCGACCCCATCTACGGCGAGGTACCGGTCGCGTTCGTGGTCGCCTACCCGGACCAGCCGGTCCGCGAGGCCGAACTGACCGACCATGTCGCCTCGATCCTCACAAAGGCCAAGCGGCCCAACGAGATCAACGTCGTCGAGCAGCTGCCCCGCAACCCGGTCGGCAAGATCGACAAACCAGGACTACGACGCCAAGTCCGCGAACCCCAACCAACGTAAACCCAGCCAACGTAGAACCCCAGCCAACGTAAACCCAACCCGCACAACACAGTCCGAGCGCCCGACCACGTCGTCGGTCGATGGCGCCTGCCCGAGAACCTTCAGATAAGGAGAACACCATGGGTCTCGTACAACCCGACTTCCCACCGGTCGACCCGGAAACCTTCCTCGACAAGCCATTCTTCGACCGAATGCGCGTGCTCAGCACGCACTGGGCCGAGTACGGATTCGGTACACCCAAGATGCTCCAGGTCATCTACCTGGCGAAGATCCTGGTGCTCTACCTGGGTATCGGTCTGAGCATCGCGACCTTCACCTCCGGTCTCAACGTGCTGCACGTGTCGCAGTGGTGGAACGAGCCGATCATCTACCAGAAGGCCATCCTCTGGACGCTGCTGGTCGAGGTGCTCGGCCTCGGCGGCTCCTGGGGCCCGCTCGCAGGCCACTTCAAGCCGATGACCGGCGGGTTGCTGTTCTGGCTGCGCCCGCAGACGATCCGGCTCCCACCGTGGCCCGGCAAGGTGCCGTTGACCAAGGGCGATTCGCGCACCGTGTTCGACGTCGCGATCTACGCACTACTTCTGATCACAACCGTTGTCGCACTGGTGCTTCCGGGTGTGCAGTCGAGCTGGCTCAACGCTGAGGCACCCACCTCGCACGGCCTGGTCAACCCGGTTCTGATCTACCCCGTGATCGCACTGCTGGTCATCATCGGTCTGCGCGACAAGGTCATCTTCATCGCAGCGCGTGGTGAGCAGTACCTGCCGGCTCTGATCTTCTTCGGCATCCTGCCCTTCGTCGACATGATCCTCGCGCTGAAGCTGCTGATCGTCACGGTGTGGGTCGGCGCAGGCGTTTCCAAACTGGGACACCACTTCTCGATGGTCATCCCGCCGATGATGTCGAATACGCCGTGGCTGACGATCAAGGCCCTCAAGCGCGCGAACTACCGCAACTTCCCCAACGACCTTCGACCGTCGAAGGTCGCAGGCGGTATCGGTCACGTGCTCGGCACCATCGTCGAAATCGCGACGCCGTTGGTCCTGCTGTTCTCGACCAACAAGTGGCTCACACTCGCCGCGGTGGTGTTGATGGTGGGCTTCCACCTGTTCATCTTCTCGACGTTCCCCCTCGCGGTGCCGCTCGAATGGAACCTCCTGTTCGCCTACGCAGCGATCTTCCTCTTCTGGGGCCACCCGGCATGGGACGGCTACGCACTCACAGATACGACGATGCCGTGGGCAATGGTCCTCATCGCCATCGCGCTGTGCTTCTTCCCGGTGCTCGGCAACCTGCGCCCGGATCTGGTGTCGTTCCTCCCGTCGATGCGGCAGTACGCAGGCAACTGGGCGTCGGCCACCTGGGCATTCGCACCCGGCGCCGAGGAGAAGCTGGAACAGCACATCGTCCGGTCGTCGCCCAACACCCGTACGCAGCTGATGGCCACGTACCCGCCCGAGGTCGCCGACGTCGTGATGCATCAGATGCTCGCATGGCGGTCGATGCACAGCCAGGGTCGCGCGCTGTACTCGCTGATGAGCCGCCACCTCGGTGAGGACATCAACACCTACACCCTGCGCGAAGCCGAGTTCGCCTGTAACTCGTTGGTGGCGTTCAACTTCGGCGACGGACACCTGCACGACGCGAAGATGATCGCCGCCCTGCAGCGACGCTGCAACTTCGCCCCGGGCGAGTTCCTCGTCGTGTGGATCGAGTCGCAGCCCATCCACAAGAGCATCCAGGAGTACCAGGTGATCGACGCTGCGCTCGGTGTCATCGAGCGGGGTACGTACCGGGTCAGCGATGCCATCGCCGAGCAGCCATGGCTGCCCAACGGGCCGATCCCCATCAACGTCGAATGGACGCTCGACGTTGACGCGGCCCGCGCGTTGACTGATCCTGAGGTGATGACCGAACCCAAGATGCGCGGTGCAGGCGCGCAGGAACAGGTGTAGCCGGTGACCTCAGCGGTCATAGTCGGCGGCGGGCCCAACGGGCTCGCCGCCGCCCTGCACCTCGCCCGCAACGACGTCGAGGTCACCGTGCTCGAAGCCGCCGACACCGTCGGCGGTGGCGCGCGGTCGGGGGAGCTCACGCTCCCCGGTGTCATCCACGACCACTGCTCGGCGTTTCATCCGCTCGCCGTCGGATCGCCGTTCTGGCGAGACGTCGGACTCGAGCAGTACGGACTCGTGTGGCGGTGGCCCGAGATCGATTGCGCCCACCCGCTGGACTCCGGCGAGGCAGGCCTGCTCTACCAATCCATCGACGAGACCGCCGCGGCGCTCGGAGAGGATGGTCGACGCTGGCGCCTGTTCTTCGGTGATGTGGCAAGCGGATTCGACGACCTGTCCGCCGATCTGCTGCGCCCGATCATCAATATCCCTCGGCATCCCCTGCGGCTGGCCGCATTCGGGCCGCGGGCGCTGCTTCCGGCGTCCGCCGTCGCACGTGTGTTCCGCACACCGCGGGCGCGGGGGCTGTTCGGAGGTATCGCCGCGCACGCGTTCAACCGCTTGGACCGTCCGATGACCGCGTCGCTCGGCATGATGATCGCCGCGAGCGGTCATCGCTACGGATGGCCTGTGGCAGAAGGGGGTTCGGGGGCGATCATCGACGCCGTGGTGTCGGCGCTGCGCTCGTACGGCGTCAAGATCGAGACCGGTGTGCGGGTCAGCGCCCGCACCGATATCCCCGACGCCGATCTCGTCCTCCTCGACCTCTCACCCGAGCAGGCTCTCGCCATCTACGGCGACGAGATGCCGTCGAGGATCGCGCGTTCGTATCGGCGATACCGCGTCGGATCGTCGGCGTTCAAGGTCGACTACGCGATCGACGGCGACATCCCGTGGACCAACCCGGACTGCGGTCGTGCCGGAACCGTGCACCTCGGCGGCACTTTCGACGAGGTGGCCTCCACCGAAGCCAGTCGCGCCGGCGGTGTCATGGTGCCGAATCCCTTTGTGCTGCTGGGTCAGCAGTACGTCGCCGACCCCACTCGGAGCGCCGGCAACGTCAACCCCGTGTACGCCTACGCCCACGTTCCCAAGGGGTACGAAGGCGACGCCACCGACCTCGTCACGCAGCAGATCGAGCGCTTCGCACCGGGCTTCCGCGACCGGATACTCGCTACGCGCAGCACGGGAACCCGCCAATTGCACGACTACAACGCCAATTTCGCCGCGGGCGACATCATCGGCGGTGCCAACGACGGGCTGCAGATGCTGATGCGACCACGCACAGCACTCGACCCGTACTGGCTCGGCGTCGACGGCGTGTACCTGTGCTCACAGTCGACGCCGCCCGGCGCCGGAGTGCACGGACTGTGCGGTGTCAATGCCGCGACGGCGGCACTGAAAAGGCTGGAGCGCAAGCGGTGAGTGCCTCGGTACCTGGTCTGCCACTGCACGATTCGCAGTTGCCGCCGTCCATCACGCCCGAGATGCGCGCGGCAGTCGCGCAGGTGGGTAAGCGGTTGCGGGAGAACGAGTCCGAGATCGTTCGCTATCTCACCGCGTTGATGGCCCGCGATATCGACCAGCTCGATGTCGATCCCGCACTTGTGGAGATGCTCGAAGCCAGTGTGCACGGCAACGTGTCGACGATCCTGCATGTGCTGAGCAACGACATCCCCGTCGAGCACCTCCAACCGACGACTGCCGCGGTCGAGTACGCGCTGCGCCTCGCCCAGCGGGACGTACCGTCGAACTCATTGGTACGTGCGTACCACATGGGGCAGAACGAGATGCTGCGCATCATCTTCGGCTACGTCGACGAGCTCGATCTCTCCAAGCACGAGAGCCTCGTGGTGATGCGTCGAATCTCCGACGTCGTCTCGCAGTACATCGAGTGGATCACCCTCTACGTGTTCCAGGCCTACGAGGACGAGCGTCGACGCTGGATCGGCGCCGAGGGCAACGTCTTGTCTTCGCGCATCCACGAGATCCTTCGGACGCCCGACGTCGACGCCGACTCCTTCGAGCGCGAGTCCGGCTATTCCCTCGACCAACATCACGTCGCGGTGATCATGTGGTCGGATGACGAGGGCTCGAGAGATCTCGCGGTCCTCGACCGTGCCGCGCGGATGATGGCCACCAAGCTGTTTGCCGAGGGGCCACCGCTGATCACCGCGATTGATCGCACCACCGCCTGGGTCTGGCTGCCGCTGGGGCGTAGCAACCGCATCGTGGAGACGTCCGACGTCGCGCAGCGGGTGACCCTGCCGGCAGGCGTGCGCGTGGCGTTGGGACTCAACGCCTCCGGCATCGCCGGTTTTCGACGCTCCCACGAGCAGGCGCTCGCGGCGTGGGGTCTCGCGACGATGCCCGGCAGTCTGGTCGCCGACGTCGTCGGGTTCGGCGACCGCGGAGTGGCTGTGGTGTCGAGGCTGGCCCGCGACCTCGAATTCACCCGCGCGTGGGTTCACGAGATCCTGGGCGCGCTGTCCGAGGACTCACCGAACGCCGCCGCACTCCGCGAGACGCTGTCGGTCTACTTCGCCACCGGCGAGAGCCACCTACACACCGCCGAGAAGCTCAACCTCCACCGCAACACCGTCAAGTACCGCGTCGACAAAGCCATGCGCGACACCCGCACCACCGACCGCCTCGACCTCGCCCTGGCCCTGACCGTGTGCGAGTTCCTCGGCACCGAGGTGCTGGCCCAGGACTGACGTCGACCGGGCGCTAAATACCGCCGACTGGGCGCTTTATCTCGCCGACTGTGCGCTGCAGACTGCCGAGTGGGCGCAAGATCCCGTCGACTGGGCGCTCTGTCGCGCCGACTGTGCGTCGAGCGTCAGCCGACGAGGTGGTGGTCGCGGCGCTGCTGCGTCCACGGATCGTCGACGCGGCGCCCCGCGATGCCGGCGCGGTCGCCGGACTTGAACGCGACCAGAACGCCGAGACACACGCCGACGACGCCCGCGACGAGCGCGGCGATGACGACCTGCTCGATTCGTGGGTAGTACACGGCGACGGTGATCGACGCCGCCACGACAGTCAGTAGGCAGACGGCAAACCCGACGACCCGGGGGATGGCCGTCGTGGATCCGCGATGCGGGTCGGGCAACAGCACGGCCGCGCCGACAATGAGCAAGGTCGAGATCGCGACATCGCTCGGGCGGTGCCAACCCGCGGCAACGAGACCGAAGTCGATGATCGCCGCCCAGGTTCCGCCAAGCGCGGCAACCCACGGACGCAGCAGCGGGGGAGCGGCCAGCGTCACCGCGACGACCAGCGCCGCGATCGCGGCAGCGTGCCCACTGGGCGCAGAGTTGTTGGTCTCCTCGATCCAGTCGTGGAAACGCGGGCGGTACGTGCCGTCACGGAGGGCACGGATGAGGACAATGGTGACCGGCGGAAACAGCAGAAGCGTGGCGGTCGTCGCGATCCGTGATCCGACGCCGCGGTGGCCGCGTTCAGACGGCAACACCGCGCCGACAACCACGAGCGAAACGACGATCGCCGCACCGATGACCCAGGTCAACGGATTCGAGACGACGCTCATCGACAGCCAGTAGGGCACCTGCGTCGCTGCCGGCAGCTCACGTCCATATTCCAGTAGCCGCTGATCGATGACCTGTCCCGCCGATGTCCGCACCGCGAAGACAAAGATGCCACCTGCTGCGGCGAAAGCCAGCAGCGCTGCCAACACAGCACTGACCACATACCCGATGGGCCGGCGGCCACGTGTCTGGTGCGCTGCGGACAGAGAACTCACCGGGTCACCGTATCGGCAGAACCTGGGAGAAATCTGGGATGCGGGCATGGCGAGTCGCGGGTGTTGATCAATTCGTGCCTGTGAATGACGGAACGATCGCGATCGACCGCAGTTTCATATCAGTAGACAAAGTGTCACACAAGTCAACTTCGCCGTCACTCGGCCGAAACACACGGGTTGTCTCATATAAGGGAACGAAGTCCACTCACATGAATCACTCCGAATAATCGATTTAAACCGGCAAAACGGAGCGAACCGGTCTTTCCCACCAGGATAGGAGAAACAATGTCGATCGACAGCACGAGCGCACTCGAATTCCGCGTCACCCCAGGTGCCTGGGAGAACCTCCCCAAGATGCCCGACGCCGAGTACCCCGGCACGGAGGGCTTCATCGGCGACGTCTACGAAAACCCGGACGGTAGCGAGATGTGCAGCGGCTACTTCGAACTGCGCCACACCGACTCGCCTCTCTACTACGAGTACGAGTACGACGAGATGAAGGTCGTCCTCGAGGGCGAGTTCCTCCTCGAGAACAAAGAGACCGGACAGAAGACTGTTGCGAAGGCAAAGGACGCCATCTTCTTCCCCAAAGGCTCCAAGATCTACTTCAGCACTCCCGACTACGCGCTCGCGTTCTACGCGGGCCACCGCGATTCGACGCTCCTGTAGATCCGATGTCGCAGCTCGCATATTCGAGCGTTCCGGCCTGGGCGCGCACGCAGGATGAGGCCGCGCCGCCGAGCACCGACCTTCCCGACGCCACCGGCCGGGAGTACGTGCTCATCGGTGTGGGCGATCCTGCTGCGCAGCCCATGGCCGGCGCGCCGTCGGCCATCGACCTGGTGCGCGCATGGGCACAGGTGCTGTCTCCTGAAATCCGACGTTCCGTGCTCCTCGGTGATCAAGCTGACACCCTCGCGGGCCAGCTCCGAGAAACTCTGCGCGACAGCACTGTTGGTGTCCGCGTCGTGATAGCGGGACCCACAGGCACGTGCCTGCGGTTGCGCGCCACCGCGATCGACGCTGGACTCGAAGACGACGAGATCAGCGTTGTCCCCGTCGGTTCTGGCCCAGTCGACATCTTCTGCTCGCACTGTCGCACCACAACTCGCACCATCGCGGCCATCGACGACGTGATCTCGTGCGACGGCTGTGACCGCGACCTCCTCGTCTACTACCACGTTTCACGACGCACCGGCGCCTTCCTCGGCTTCATGGTCGACGCCGAGACCGCCGAATCCCCAGGAGTCCCGCGATGACAGCACTTGCGGATGCCGACGCCGCGCCCGCGACGCCACAGACAGTGACACGGCCGACCACGCTGATGTTGACGGTGACGTCGATCATCAACAGCGCCAACGGGATACGAGCGATCACGCTGGCACACCCGGATGGCTCAGCACTGCCCGGATTCGTTCCCGGGAGTCACCTCGTCGTCGCGGCGGGAACACATTCCAACGCCTACAGCCTCGTGTCCGACGGTGCGAATCCCACCGAGTACATCATCTCGGTGCTCCGTGTCGAAGAGGGCAACGGCGGTTCGCGGTGGCTGCACGACGAACTCGCCGAGGGCGATCAACTCGAAGTCCGGCCTCCCCGAAGCGCATTCGCCCCCGCTGCCCGCGCCGCGAAACACCTGCTCGTCGCAGGCGGAATCGGGGTGACGCCCATCGTGTCGCACCTCCGCGCGGCAGCGAGGTGGCAGCGAAACGTGCAGGTGCTCTACGCATTCCGCCCCGGCTACGCCGCACACGTCGACGATGTGTCCCAACTGGCCGGATCCCAAGCCGAACTCTTCACGACGCGGGCGGAGTTCTCCACGAGACTCGCCGCGACACTCGAAGAGCAACCGGTCGGGACGCATCTGTACGTCTGCGGTCCCGCCGGCTTCATCGATCACGTCCTCGACGCCGCAACCGCTGCGGGATGGCCGTCGTCGCGTCTGCACTCCGAGCGGTTCGGCATCGACGCGCTGGATGCGGGAGATCCGTTCCGCGTCAAACTCACTCGCAGCGACCGCACACTCGACGTTCCGTCCGGGATAAGCCTCCTCGAAGCACTCGAGGCGAACGACATAGCTGTCCCCAACCTCTGCCGTCAGGGCGTGTGCGGCGAATGCCGGATCGACCTGTGTGGCGGAGACGAACCCATCCATCGCGACCTGTTCCTCACCGATGACGAGAAGAAGTCGCGCACCGCCATCATGCCCTGCGTCTCACGCGCAGGTGCCGGATGCACCCTGGAGGTATCGCTGTGACCACGGCCCCGGTCCGACGAGAGACGACGACCCCAGATCTTCTCTCCGCCTTCCCATTTCCCTTTGTCGACGACATCTACCGGTACAGCACCAACGTCGAACCCGCCAACCAACAGGTGATCACACCCGCCGGCCAGTGGGGAGATTCGGTCGCCGTCATCGACTCCGAGTATCGCAACGAACTCGCCGAACGCGCCGCGGTCCTCGATGCCGACCCGACCCGACGAGCGGTCCTACCGCACATGCGACCCGCCGCCTGGGACGCGCTCATGACCATGCTGCGCGAACTAGCGCACGCCTACCCCGACACCATGCATCTGACGTCGGCCGGACACGACGAATGGCATTGGCGCAACGACCTTCTCGACGACGAGCGCACCTTCCGCTACGGCGAGGAGGCGAGCCTGGGCGACGACCCGCTGCACTACCTCTCGACTCAGGTTCAAGAAGACATCGCCCTTCTCGACCAGCGCGACGACCAGCTCTTCGTCGATGCGGGCGTCATCACCTTCGCCGCCGACTGGAGTTTCGGGTTCGACGTCGGGATGAGCTTCCTGGAGATCCACGGCCCGGTCCCGCGGGTGCGCAAGATGGGCGTCATCACGCGCGCACACGAGTTCCTCAAGCGCCTGCAACCACACGAACCGTATCGCCGTACCAATTGGACGATGACCATCGGACGTCGCCTCGACGTCTCCACAGAGCGCTACCCCGAGTGGGGCCCGGATCGCGAGATGATCCAACATGTCGACGACGCCGAGTTCGGACGTCTCGTCCACCTGCGCGTCGAGGTACAACACCTCATTCGACTCCCCGATTCAGGCGCGATCATGTTCGTGATCCGCACCTATCTGTTGCCACTGGAGGCATTGGCAACGGTCGAACCGTGGCGCGCTCGAGCCGCAGAGGTCTTCGCCGAGCTCCCCGACGACATGGCCGACTACAAGGGCATCATCAAGTACCGCACACGAGCGTCGGAGTGGCTCCGCACGCACGCCGATCCTCAGCCCTCAGCCGACGATAGTCTCACTTGCACAACAGAACTCGACAGCGCGCACAACGTTCCTACCGAACCCGTTCACGGACTACCCGACTGGCCGTCGCGACCACCGGAGGTCGACGCCACGGGATCGGAGTTCCTCATAGTCGCAGCGGGAGCCACCGACGAGACCGCGCACACCGCGCGTGCCTGGGTGCGCACCGCCGAGAGCATCGGCCCGACACGCCTGCTCGTGCTCGACTCGCTGACACACGACGACGACCGAACTTCGCTGATCGACGCCCTGGCCGCAACCCACACGGGCGGAAGGATTCTGGTGACCGGGGGCCAGTACGACGTACTCACCGCACTGGCGCTAGCACGCGAGTCGGGTGCGATCGCCGACGAACTCGCGGCGTTCGTCACCGACACGACCGATCTTCCGGTGTACTGCGCACACTGCCGGGACACGTTCCGTGGGGTAGGAAGTCCGGGCGGCGTCGTCGAATGTCCGGGCTGCACAAGACGTCTGGAAATCCATGAACACCACTCGGCGTCCCGTGGCAGCTTCCTTGCTTCGGCCGTCGACGTCAGGGACCTGGAGGCACTCTCATGACGACCACGGCGGCACCCGCCCACCTACACGACGGCTATCAGACCGGAGCGCGCACGATGCGAGTCGTCGAGGTCCGACCTCTCACCGACGCCATCACCCACTTCCGCTTCGCGCCCATCGACGGGACACTGACCCCGTACCAACCAGGTAGCCACTTGATTGTGCAGGCCGGTGCCACGCGTAACGCGTATTCGCTAGTCGACGACGGAATGTATCCCGACTCGTATGGAATCTCCGTGTTGCGCAAAGACACCGGGGGAGGTTCGCAGTGGTTGCACACCAACCTCGTCGAGGGTGAGCTGGTCGAAATCGAAGGTCCGCGACCGATGTTCGCGCCTGTCCTCGACCAACATCGTGCTCTGCTCGTTGCTGGCGGCATCGGCATCACGCCGATCCTCTCGCACGCCCGTGCCGCAGCGCGAGAAGGTCTGCCGGTGGAGGTCGTGTACTCCTACCGACCGGGGCAGGGCGCACATCTCGACGACCTGCGAGCGCTCGCTGATCTCTCCGACGTGACTGTCTACGAGGCGACCAGTGTCGACGAGACAATCGAGCTCCTCACCAAACGACTTGCGGCTCAACCGCTGGGGACTCATGCCTACGCCTGCGGCCCCGCACCGCTACTGGACTCATATACGCGGCTGGCATCAGCCGCAGGCTGGCCGGCGGCGCGTGTACATCTCGAGAGATTCACCGCCCCCGAGCAGGATCCGGGCGATCCCTTCACGGTGAGCTTGGCCGACGGCACCGCGATCGACGTGCCGCCCGGCGTCTCCCTGCTCGAACGACTCCTCGACAACGGTGTCGACGTCGGCAACATGTGCAGACAGGGCGTCTGCGGGGAGTGCCGCATCCCCGTGCGCGCCGGGGCGATCACGCACCGCGATTACGTGCTGTCCGACGACGAGAAGGCGGCGGGCGACGCGATGCTCTGCTGCGTCTCGCGCGGCGCCGGTGACCTGATCCTCGACGTAGCCCGACCCGCCCCGCCCAGCTGATCGAGCTACACCCGCTGATCGAGCCGACCACCGCTGATCGAGCCGACCACCGCTGATCGAGCCGACCACCGCTGATCGAGCCGACCACCGCTGATCGAGCTTGTCGAGATCACCCACCCGCTGATCGAGCCGACCACCGCTGATCGAGCCGACCACCGCTGATCGAGCTTGTCGAGATCACCCCAGCCCAACCCGCCCAACCGATTTCGAGGTGACCACATGACACTCACCGCAGACCAGTCCCCAGCCCACGCGCAGACCGGCGCGGCGGCCGACTTTCTCGCGCAACCCGTCGACCACCTGTCGAACATTCCATGGCCGTTCCCCGACGAGCTCGAGGAGTTCAACTACTCCGTCAACGTCGAGCCGGCCCGTGTTCCGCGCAGAACCCGCGGAGGGGAGTGGGGCCGCAACCTCGTCGACCTCGGCGGCGCCGAGTACACGTCGATCATGGCCGAGCGCAGGCGAATACTCGACGCCGATCCTTCTCGCGTGCGAATCCGACCAGGCATGGAGATCGCCTGCTGGGATCTGCTTCTGTACTACCTACGCGACCTCGCGCTCGCCTACCCACAATTCATGCACCTCGCAGAACTAGGGTCCGGCCGATTCCATTGGCGCAACGACCTTCTCGGCACCGACGCCGAGTTCACCCTGGGCCACACATCAACACTGCCCAACGGCCCGATGGACTTCCTCGCCCGTGAGGTTCCCGACGATCTGCTCCTCGTGGTCGAACGCGATGGCCGCCTGTACTTCGACGCCGGTGTCGTGACCTTCGCCGCGGCCTGGTCGGTGTCGTTCGACGTCGGCATGGACATGTACGAAATACATTCGCCCGTACCAGGTTTGATCCGAGACGGCATCGTCGCCCGAGCCGAGCAGTTCCTGCGGAGGCTGCCCGCCGACCAGGTCTACCGTCGCGTGAACTGGACCCTCTCGGCGTCGGACTCGCACAAGCTCGACGTCAGCCTCGAGGAGCTTCCCGAGTGGGGCCGCGACATCCCGGCTATGGTACGGGACAAGAACTTTGGCTCGGCGCGCTTGCGCATCGAGCTCGAGCACTTCATTCGGCTCCCGATGTCGGGAGCCGTCACGTTCAACATTCGTACGTTCATGGCGTCGCTCGACGAGGTGCGACGTATCCCCGCGTGGTCGGCCCAGCTGGCCACCGTCATCGAGACCCTCGACGAGCGCATCGCCGCGTACAAGGGCTTTCTCGACTACCGCGACGACGTCGTCGCGTATCTCCGCCAACCCGCCTAACCCGCTGTTCGACCCCACCCCGCTGATCGAGCTTGTCGAGATCACCCCCTGATCGACCCGCCGACCACCGCTGATCGACCCCAACCCCGCTGATCGACCCAACCCCGCTGATCGAGCTTGTCGAGATCACCAAACCCGAGGACCTGCCATGGAACAACTTGCTGCCCACGCGGATCTGTCGTGGATGCTTGCCGCATTCGTGTTCGTTCTGCTCATGTTTCCCGGGCTCGCCTTCTATTACGGAGGAATGCTCGGGTCGCGCAATGTGCTGAACATGATGACGATGGTGCTCATCACCCTCGGCATCACCAGCGTGCTCTACGTCGTGTACGGGTACGGCCTCGTCTCGGGGCCGTCGGTCAAGGGTTGGGGGCTGATCGGTAACCCATCCGACTACATCGGACTCCTCAACCACCAGACCGACGACGGCTCGGGCGGAACCCAAGTCCTTTACTACGCAGCATGGTTCATCCTGTTCGCCGCGATCACCGTGGCGATCGTGGCCAGCGGTGCGGCCGGCCGCATGAAGTTCTCGGCTTGGCTGGTCTTTGTGCCCATCTGGTTGACGCTGGTCTACTTCCCGGTCGCCCACTGGGTATTCAGCGCAGACACCGACGACGCCAAGGGCGGCTTCCTGCTGAACAAGATCGGCATACACGATTTCGCGGGCGGTACTGCGGTGCACATGAATTCAGGTGTCGCAGCGCTTGCGCTGGCACTCGTGCTCGGTGCACGCCGCAAGCGCATGGAGCGCCCACACAACGTGCCGATGGTCCTTCTCGGTGGCGGCATCCTGTGGTTCGGCTGGTTCGGTTTCAACGGCAGCTGTGCCCTGGGGGCGACCTTCTTGACCCAGTTCGTCATCCTCAACACGCTGCTGGCCGGTAGCGCCGGCATGATCGGCTTCGCCATCATCGAGAAGATTCGTGAAGGCCACGTGACATCGTTGGGTGTCATTACCGGCGCGATCGCCGGCCTCGTCGGTATCACTCCGTCGGCCAATGCGGTCAATTCGATTGGTGCACTCTGCGTGGGACTGCTCGCGGCCGGCGTCGTCGCATTCCTGATGAGCATCAAGTCTCGGTTCAAGGTCGACGACAGCCTCGACGCCTTCATCGTGCACGGCATCGGCGGCATCGTCGGAACGTTCTGCATCGTGCTCTTCGCGGCGTCCGCCGCACCCGCAGGTCTGACGGGCATCCTCTTCGGTGGCGACTTCGGTCTCCTCTGGCGCGAACTAGCCGGTATTGTGATCACCTGCACGTTCTCGTTCGTGATGACCTGGCTCATCGCGAAGGCCATCGACAAGACAATCGGCCTGCGCGTCGACGCCGAGACCGAGACCCTCGGCCTCGATTCCACCATCCACGCCGAGACCGCCTACGAGATCCCCGCGGCCGGCGTCGGGCACGCTCCGGGTGGATTCTCCGGTCTTCACCCCGAGCGGGCCGCAGAGAACATCGAGCGCGAACTACCCACTGCCACAAACACACAACCGGCTGGCGCCACCACAGCAACGTCATCTTGAGCAATCCTCGACCGTGAGAACGCCCGTGAGTGCGGAACGACCCGCACACTCACGGGCGTTCTGCGTCCCGGAGCCGGGCCTGCCAACTGTGCGCCCCATCCCGCCGAGCGTGCACCCGCCTCATCCCGATACCACGACCTCACGCGGGCTTAACGCAACCGCAATACCCGAAGCGTCTACTAGGACTAGACAAAGGTTCATACGAGTAGACATACTGGATTCACTCCCCCCCGAACTCCCGGAGCAACCATGACTGACACCCAGACCCTCGCCGAGCTCTGCGAGGCCAACAACACCAAGTTCATCCTCGCCATGTTCGTCGACCTGCGTGGCAAGCCATGCGCCAAGCTCGTTCCGGTCGAGGCAGTCGACGAATTGGCCACCGATGGAGTCGGTTTCGCCGGCTACGCCGTGGGCGCGATCGGCCAGGAGCCCAAAGACCCCGACCTGATGGCCATCCCCGACGTCTCGTCGTTCCTCCCGGTGCCTTTCATCAAGGAGGGGCTGGCCATCGTCCACTGTGATCCCTACGTGCTGGGCAAGCCGTGGCCGTTCGCTCCCCGCAACATCCTCAAGTCCCTGATCGCTCAGACCGCCGACGCCGGCTTCGAGCCCTGGGTCGGCGCAGAGGTCGAGTACTTCCTGCTCAAGCGCGACGCTAGCGGCTCGCTGATCACCGCAGACGCGGCCGACGACTCCGACCGACCCTGCTACGACGTCCGCGGCCTCACCCGCATGTACGACCACCTCACCACCGTCTCGACGGCCATGAACCAGCTCGGCTGGAGCAACTACGCCAACGACCACGAAGACGGCAACGGCCAATTCGAGCAGAACTTCGCCTACTCCGACGCGCTGACCACCGCCGACCGCGTGATCACCCTGCGCTACCTGCTCTCCACCTTCGCTGCCGAGCGCGGCATGGTGGCCACCTTCATGCCCAAGCCGTTCGCCGAACGCACCGGTTCCGGTCTGCACCTTCACCTTTCGCTTACCTCGGCCGGAAACCCGGTCTTCCCGAACGCAGCCGACGACGACGAGCGCGGCCTCGGCCTCTCGGCGCAGGCATACGGATTCGTTGGCGGCATCCTCGAGCATGCTCCCGCCCTGCAGGCCGTGATGGCACCAACAGTCAACTCCTACAAGCGAACCGGCGCCACCGCGACCCGATCGGGCGCATCGTGGGCACCCCGACTCCCCACTTACGGCGGCAACGACCGAACCCACTACGTCCGCATCCCCGACGAGCAGCGCGTCGAACTACGTGGCGGCGACGGCTCGGCCAACCCGTACCTGGCCGTCGCGGCGGCACTCGGCGCGGGACTCGACGGCATCAAGCGCAGCCTCGACCCCGGCGCGCTCGGCACTTGCCCCAGCCACATCTCGTCACTGCCGCTCACACTGCTGCACGCCGTCGAAGCGCTCGAAGCCGACGCGGTCGTCACAGCCACGCTCGACGCCGCGATCCCCGACGAGTGGCCCGCCGACGCACAGACCGTCTCGCAGTACTTCTCGCACCTCAAGCGCGAAGAGTTCTTCGCCTGGCACTCCGCCGTCTCGCCCTGGGAGGTCGACCAGTACCTGACGGCCTTCTAGACCACCCGCTGATCGAGCCGGCCACCGCTGATCGAGCTCCCTACCGCTGATCGAGCTTGTCGAGATCACCCCAACCAACGAAAGGTCCACATCATGTGCGGAATCGTCGGGTTGCACCTGCGCAACCCCGATCTCTACCCCCGCCTCGGGGAACTCCTCTCCGGAATGCTCGGCGAGATGCAAGACCGCGGCGCAGACTCGGCGGGCATCGCCGTGTACGGCAACCCAGACTGGGCGCCCGCCGGACACGGCTGCGTTTGCCTCCTCGACGCCGACGCCGAACCTGCCGACGCTGCAGCACTTCTCACCTCGACGCTCGGCATACCCGTTGCCGCGCAGAAGGTCGACGACACGCTGGTCGTATCGGCGGACCTCGACTCCGCAACCCTCCTCGACGCTGCCCGCTCCGCCTTTCCGACGGCGCTCGTCGCGGGCTTCGGCTCCGACCTGACCGTGCTCAAAGGTGTTGGTGCACCGCGTGACCTGGCGCAGAAGTGGAACCTCGCATCGGCGTCGGGCTGGCAGGGCGTCGGACATACTCGCATGGCGACGGAATCGGCGGTGACTCCGTCGGGTGCGCACCCCTTCGCTGTCGGCCCAGAACAGTGCCTGGTGCACAATGGTTCGTTCTCCAACCATGCGACGATCCGCCGCGAATTGCGCGCGCAGGGCGTCGAATTCGACAGTGAGAACGACACCGAGGTCGGTGCGCGCTTCGTCGCCCATCAGCTCGCGCAGGGCAAGGACGTCGAAACGGCGCTGAAAGAGGTGTGTGCCACCTTCGACGGCTTCTACACACTCCTCGTCTCCAACCGCGACTCCTTCGCGGTTGTCCGTGACGCCATCGCCTGCAAGCCCGCGGTCATCGCCGAGACACCCGACTGGGTCGCGATGGCGAGCGAATATCGCGCTCTAGCACACCTTCCCGGAGTCGACGAGGCCCGCATCTGGGAGCCCGAGCCCGGGGTGGTCTACGCATGGACACGCTGACAGCAACCCCAACCACATCCTCGTCCACGGAGAATCCGATGACCGATCTGTACTTCGACCTCGACACCACACCACTGCGCGAGATCAATTCGGCTCTGCACGGCGACATCTCGGGCGAGGTGATGATCGACAACCCGCACGGCGCGCATAGCGTCGCTGCAGGCGTGAACGCCCCGGTCAAGATCACGGTCAACGGACACGTCGGCTACTACGCGGCGGGCATGAATCAGCAGGCCGAGATCATCATCAACGGCAACGCCGGGACCGGTGTCGCCGAGAACATGATGAGCGGAACCGTCGTCGTCAAGGGCAACGCGTCCCAGTCGGCCGGCGCGACCGCCCACGGCGGACTGCTCGTTGTCGAGGGCGACGCCGCGGCCCGCTGCGGCATCTCGATGAAGGGCGTCGACATCGTGGTCGGCGGCAGCGTCGGCCACAGCAGTGCATTCATGGCGCAGGCCGGACGTCTGGTCATCCGCGGCGACGCCGGACACGGCCTCGGCGACTCGATCTACGAAACCCGCTTGTACGTCCGGGGTTCCGTCGCATCCCTCGGCGCCGACTGCGTGGCCAAGCCGATGCGTAGCGAGCACCTCGAAGAACTCGCCGGACTCCTCAAGGCCGCCGGCTTCAAGGACGACGACCTGTCCGCGTACACCCGCTACGGCTCAGCCCGCGAGCTCTACCACTTCCACGTAGACAACTCGTCCGCCTACTGACGCCGGCCCGCTGGTCGAGCCTGTCGAGACCACTACCCGCAACGGAGAATCCCATGTCCAACCTCAGCAACGCGCAGCGCGGTCTGCGCGAGTCGGCGACCTTCGATCGCTCAACCATCGCCGAGATCCAACGCGCCGCGGAGACAGGCGTTTACGACATCCGCGGTTGGGGAGCTAAGCGCAAGCTGCCGCACTTCGACGACCTCCTGTTCCTCGGCGCCTCCATGTCGCGCTACCCCTTGGAGGGCTACCGCGAACGCTGCGGCACCGACGTCACGCTCGGCACCCGCAATGCGAAGTACCCGCTGCACCTCGACACCCCGGTCACCATCGCGGGCATGAGCTTCGGCGCGCTGTCGGCAGGTGCCAAGGAGGCGCTCGGCCGTGGAGCGTCGGATGTCGGGACGTCGACCACCACGGGCGACGGCGGCATGACCCCCGAGGAGCGCGGGCAGTCCAAACACCTCGTCTACCAATACCTTCCGTCGCGCTACGGGATGAACCCCGACGACCTGCGCAAGGCAGACGCGATCGAGGTCGTCCTCGGACAGGGTGCCAAGCCGGGCGGCGGCGGAATGCTGTTGGGACAGAAGATCACTGAGCGTGTGGCTGGCATGCGCACCCTGCCGGTCGGTATCGACCAGCGAAGCGCTTCGCGACACCCGGACTGGACCGGCCCCGACGACCTCGCGATCAAGATCAACGAACTGCGCGAGATCACCGACTGGGAGAAGCCGATCTACGTCAAGGTCGGCGCCACCCGCACCTACTACGACGTCAAGCTCGCGGTGCATTCCGGCGCCGACGTCGTCGTGGTCGACGGCATGCAGGGCGGAACGGCCGCGACCCAGGAAGTCTTCATCGAGCACGTCGGAATTCCGACACTCGCCGCGATTCCCCAAGCGGTGCAGGCACTTCAGGAGCTCGGAGTGCACCGGGAGGTCCAACTCATCGTCTCCGGCGGAATCCGCAACGGCGCCGACGTCGCGAAGGCCATGGCATTGGGGGCCGACGCCTTGGCGATCGGCACCGCCGCGCTGATTGCCCTGGGCGACAACGATCCTCGATACCAGGATGAGTACGCGGCACTGGGATCGGCCGCGGGCTTCTACGACGACTTCCAGGACGGCAAGGATCCGGCCGGTATCACCACCCAGGATCCGGAGCTCTCCGCACGTTTCGACCCGATCGCCGGTGGATGCCGACTCGCCAACTTCCTTCGCGTGACCACGATGGAGGCGCAGACCATCGCCCGCGCCTGCGGCAAGGCACACCTGCATCACCTGGAACCCGAAGACCTGGTGGCGATTTCGATCGAAGCCGCAGCCATGGCGCGCGTTCCGCTCGCGGGAACCAACTGGATTCCCGGGACGGGAGCGGGTCTGTGAGTACCGAAACCGCATCCATCGTCATCATCGGCGGTGGCCTCGAGGGCGTTGCGACGGCATGGGCTCTGGCGCAGCGCGGCATCACCGATGTCGTTGTCTGCGAGCGCGATACCGTCGGAGGAGGGATGACCGGCAAGTCGTCGGGTATCGTCCGCTGCCACTACGGTGTCAGTTCGCTCGCCGCCATGGCTGCCATCGGCCTCGAGGTATTCGAGAAGGCCGAGGAGATCTTCGGCACCGACATCGGCTTCCGCCAGACCGGCTACGTCGTGGGGGTCGGGGAGCCCAACGTCGACAATCTTCGGAAAAGCCTTGCAGCCCAACGCGAAGTCGGAGTGCAGACCGAGGAGATGGACATCTCCGAGGTGGCAAAGCTCTGGCCCGCAGCCGATCTCGAACCGTTCGCCGCGTTCGGCTGGGAAGAACGCGGTGGCTATGGCGATGCGTATCAGACCGCCCAGGCGTTCGCGGCGTCGGCGAGAGCTGCCGGTGTCCGAATCAAGCAGGGCACCACCGTTTCCGGACTCCTGACCGACGGCGAGCGCGTCACCGGAGTCGAACTCGCCGACCACTCGACCATCTCCGCCGACACCGTCATCGTCGCGACAGGCGTCTGGACCAAGCCCTTCCTCGATAGGTACGGCATCGACGTCCCGATCACGGTGCACCGCGAGCAGATCGTGATGATCCATCCGGGCATGGACCTCGGTGCGGTGCCGGTGTTTTCGGATCTGGTGTCGCTGCAGTACGTCCGCCCGGACGTCCGCGGTGAGATCTTGTTCGGCAACTCAGATCTCGCCGAGCTGGAGGTCGCCAACCCAGACGGATACCTCAATCGCGCCGACGAGGCATTCCTCGACCTCACCGTCGACAAGGTCGGCACCCGATTCCCGGCGTTCACTGACGCGAGCATCACCAGTAGCTACGCGGGCTGCTACGACGTCACACCCGACTGGAATCCGGTGATCTCCACCGGCCCGCTCGATGGGCTCGTCATCGCCGCCGGATTCAGCGGCCACGGATTCAAGATCTCGCCGGCCGTCGGGCGTCTCGTCGCCGACCTCGTCGTCGACGGTCGCAGTAGCGATCCGCGCATCCCGGAGTCCGACTTCCGACTATCCCGCTTCGACGGCGGCGACCTGCTCAAGACCAGATTCCCGTATGTCGGCGCCGGCGAGATGCGGTAGCGGATGTGTGCTCTCCACGGCGGAACACCGACGTCCGCCGGACCTCGCCGTCTACCCGGAGTGAAGTCCGTCTACCGATATGCTGGCGAGGTGACCGACGACGCTCTGATCCGTAACCAATCGGGGACCGCGCGCGAACGTCCCGTCGATCAGCCCGTCGAAGAACTCGAACTCGAATCGGCGATAGCGCACAATGTACGACGTCTCCGCAGGCAGGAGGGGCTGTCGGTCGGCGACATGGCCGCCAAGGTCGGCATCTCCAAGGCCATGCTCTCCAAGATCGAGAACGCGCAGACCTCGTGCAGCCTGAGCACTCTCGCCGCACTGGCCACCGCATTCGACGTCTCGGTGACCTCACTCTTCCGCGGCGCCGACCTCGAACGGTCCGCCGTGTTCGTGAAGGCGGGGGAGGGCTCGCAGATCGTGCGCGAGGGATCGCGCGAGGGCCACGAGTACGAGATGCTCGGCTCGCTCCGCGGCGAGCACAAGCGCCTCGAATGCCTGCTGGTGACGCTCACCGAGAAGTCGGTCACGCAGCCGCTGTTCCAGCACCCGGGCACCGAGTTCATCTTCATGCTCGACGGAACGATGGACTACGCACACTCACGCTCGGTCTACCGGCTCAGCCCCGGCGATTCACTGCAGCTCGACGGCGAGGGCGCGCACGGGCCGGTCGAACTGGTCGAACTCCCGATCCGGTTCCTCTCGGTCATCGCGTTCCCCGACTCGGCCATCTGACACCGATCCGCCCGCCGGCCGAGCCCACCATCGCTGGTCGAGCCCACCATCGCTGGTCGAGCTTGTCGAGACCACCCCGCCGCCGGCCGAGCCAAGCCCGCCGGTCGAGCTGCGCCCGCTGGTCGAGCTTGTCGAGACCACCTCAGCTCGAGTACACGCGGATCCAGTCGAGCGTCATGTACGAGGGGTTCGGCGTCGTGAGGTCGGGGTCGCCGGGCCAGTTCCCGCCGACCGCGAGCGTCAGCAGGAGGTACGTCGGCTTGTTGAACACCCACTTCTTGTCGGCGCTCAACTGCGACGCCCGGTAGCTGCCGACCGTCCGCCCGTCGAGCGCGACGGTGATCGCATCCTTCGACTTCGTGACGGAGTACGTGTGGAAGGCGGTCGACAGGTCGGCGATCGCACCGGAGTTGCCGAGTTGCCATGTTCCGCCCGACGTCGTCGGACCGTGCAGGTGATTCGTGTATGCCGTTGTCACAGAGGGAGTTTCGATGACATCGATCTCACCGCTCTGGGGCCACCCCACCGAGTAGATGTCGGTGCCCATCAGCCAGAACGCCGGCAGTAGACCCTTGCCTGCGGGAAGTTTGATCCTGGCCGACGCCGTCCCGTAGGTGAATGCGACCTTGCCCAGCGTGTTGAGGCGCGCCGACGTGATCGACGTCCCGTTGGAGCGTGCCGCGATCACCAAACGACCGTTGCCGTCGAGGTAGGAGTTCTGCCGCGAGTTGGTATAGGTCTGCCACTCGTTGTTGCCCCAGCCACCGCCACCGGTTTCGAAGTTCCAGTTCGACGTCGACGGTGAGCTACCTGCTGCACCGTTGAACTCGTCTGACCACACCAACGTGGCCGCACGAGCCGGTGCGACATGTGAGAGCCCAAGGGCCGTCATCGATGCGACGAGTGTGAGTGCGATCGGACCGGTCAGGCGGCGCAGCCTTGACGTGGCGCGGCGTCGTATCGCGTGGGGGAGGGTCGGCCGGGGTGGGCGTCGATTCATCGGGACGTTCTCCTCGTCGGTGCGATCCCCCGGTGATGACAATTCGGACACTATCGAATGATCGCCTCGTCTGCCAGCCGAACAGCTAATCCGGGTAGCAATCTGTGATGCCGCGCCTATCAACGGCATTCAGCGCCCCAGCTGTCTCCCAGCCTCCCAGTCGCTCAGCGATCTCCCAGTCGACGTCGAGTGCCTCGCAAGTCTCGGTTGGCATTGTCGGTGATGTCAGAGAGAGCGCTCACCGACGAGCGTTCCGCCGAAGTGAAAGAGGTAGTCATGCCCATCCCGAACAACAACCAGCAGCAGCGCCAGAACCCCGCTCCGGCACAGCGTCGTCGCCGCGTGCGTCGCTTCGATTCGCGCACCCGGCGCTGGAACTGGGTGTGGGTCAACTACTGATCGGTATTCTCCCACCCACTTGTCACGAGACCCCGCCTGGCCGAGGCGGGGTCTCGCCGCGTGAAAACCAGTTGCACAGCGTCGTCGACCAGTGCCAAGCTGACACGCTTGCCACAGAAGGAGGACACCACGCCCGCAACAACATCCACGCTCGACGCGCTCGCGACGGAGCACCCCCATGTACGACGCGCCGTCACCGTGGTCGCACAGTTGCTCAACGATGCGCTCCCCGCAGAACCTGTGTCCATCGACACCTTCCTGACAACACATCTCCGCGCTGACCGGAACGAACTCTTCGTGCAGGTCATGTCCATCAACCCGGCCAGTAGAATCGCCGCAGGTCTCGTTCTCGGCGACCTGATCGAAAGGCATTCGCCCGCAATCGGTCCGGACGAAGACGACGCACCTCCGCGGTGGGCAGAACGCAGCGTCGGCGACGACGAGTTCTCGGTACCCGCCGACATCTCGCTCGCCTTCACCCCCGATAGTCCCTTCGGCAGTGGACCGTTGGTGATCTCGTCGTTGCTCAGCGACGCCAATTCGAGAGCCACTATCTCGCTGTATGCGCCGAATGAACTCCGAGGCATGGTGTCTCGTGCCGTGGTCGAGCTGCGTCGTCGTATCGATGCACGTAACCCGCTGCGCGGCAGAGTGTTATCGGTATCGGTGGACTACAACGAGATCTCGCTGTCGGCTGCCCCTGCGCCGTCGACAACCCGCGCCGACGTGGCCATCCCCGACAGCGTCTGGCGCGAGGTGGATCTGAGTATCTCCGCTGTCACTTCTCGGCACGAAATCCTGACCGCGGCGGGGATGTCGACGAGTCGTGGTCTGCTGCTCGCCGGACCTCCCGGCGTCGGTAAAACGGCGATCGCTCGGACGATCGCCGCAGAATTGCTCGGCGATTTCACCGTTGTCCTCGTCGAATCCGCCGCGGTCATGGCAAAGCTCGGGTCCGTCTACGCCATGGCCGATGTCCTCGGACCGCTCGTCGTGATCCTCGACGACGTCGACCTCTACGTCCGACGCCGGGGCGACGGCGACGACTCCGCACTCGGTGCGCTGCTGTCGGCACTCGACGGCGCGACGGCCCATGACCGCGTCCTGACGATCGCGACGACGAACGATCCGCGCGCGCTCGACGGCGCCGCCACGCGTGCAGCCCGTTTCGACTCGGTGATCGAGCTCAATCCGCCCGATGATGCTGCGGCAGAAGCGATTCTGTCCGGTGTGCTCGCGAGAATCGGCGCTCGCGACGTCGATGTCGCACGGGTCGTCGCAGCACTGCCTCGCGACCGCAGCGGCGCTGACGTGAGCGAGCTGGTACGTCGCGCGATCCTCGTCGACGGAGCCGCACTCACGACCGCGACGCTGTTGTCGGTCATCGGTTCACGCGCGCACGAGGCCGCACTGCCGACGGGCACCTACCTGTAGCGAGCCGCTGTCGGCTACCGCTGACCGTCGACGGTCAGCGGGCTCCGGCGGGGTGCGCTCTCGACCGTCGGGAGCTGCGTCGACACGCCGCGCAGCGCCAGCACGATGGTCCCCGTCACCGACACGTGCGCGGGTAGCTCCGCGTTGAGTGTGCGACGATGCCCAGACGTGTCGACCACCGTGATGTCGACGAGGTGTGCCCCGGCGAGTTCGTTGCCCGGAAAGGCGACGTCGTCGATGGCGGTGGTGAGCGGTAGTGCGGCGTCGACGTGGAGCACGGCGCGTTCTGCGGTGAGTTGCGCACTGCTGATTCGAGTGACGAGCGCGGGAAACCACACTGCCTCGGGGCACAGCGCCTGACTGACGGGCTCGCCCGACTCATCGAGGAAGAACGCGACCTTGCGCCGCAACGACTCCTCCCGCAGCGACATGTCGTTGACGAGGATGTCGCACCCCGAGCATCGAATGGGCAAGCGCCACTTCGTCGAATCGAACGATCTGGCCACGGTGACCCCTTTCAGAGAGGGCAGTATGTCGAACAGTGTCACCACTTCGGTCTACGCCCGACGCCTGGCCGACGACAGCATCCGGGGCGCTAAGACTTCATCAACGGCGCTAAGAGTTCGTCAACGTGATGAACGCCGCTGTCCGTCGTTCGTCTGCACCCTTCGTGAAGGACGCTGCGCGTGGGCATCGGCGAGTACTCTGACCTGCATGTCACGGGCCCCGGTCAAGCGTCGAACCTCATCGCGGGCACGGATCCTCGAGTCGGTGGGCACCATTCTGGAGTCGGGCGTGCGCTACGCGGACGTCCCGGTTGAACGCATTCTGACGACGGCCAACGTGTCGCGGTCGACCTTCTACCAATGGTTCGACGACAAGGGCGATCTGATCGAGAACGCCGCCGAACCCTTCTTCACCGCGTTCTGGGAGGTGTCGGACCAGTGGTGGATGCGCACTGAGCCGAAGGGCCCTGACGACCTCGCCGACACCATCACCCGCATGTTCCAACTCGGGCGCGAGCACGGTCCCGTCTGGCGCGCCTTCCTCGAAACGGTCGACCTCGACGCCAGGCTGAGGACCGAGTTCGGCGGCTTCCTCGAGCTGTACACGGCGAAGATGGCCGAACGTCTGCGCCAGGATCAAGTCGACGGTCTCGCCGCTGCCGACCTCGACCCGGACCAGACCGCACGATTCATCACCGTCACCACGCGGGGCAGCCTCCTCGACCTCACGAACGCCCCGGAGAAATTCGACGCCGAGTTCGCCGCATCACTCGCCCGCGCCTACTGGTTGACGATGTATGGGCCAGACTCTCCGGCTGTTGACGACGCGCAGACTGAAAGCAGTTCGACGTAGGTCGGTTCAGAAATAGCCGTTCGCCGGAAGCGCGGTGCCGTTGACCGCAAGATCGCCCAGTGCGATCGCCTTGTACGACGTCGGGTTGTGCAGTGTGATCGTCCTGATGTTGCGCCAGTGTCGATCCAGATTGCGTGCGCGACTGGCCGACGACGCTCCGCCAACATCGAATAGTGCTGTGGCAGCGGGCAATGCGACGGAGTCGACGTGCACCTTCACGCGCGCGGCGGCGACGGAGGCCCGCTCGAACAGCGAGGGATCGATCACGCCCTGCCGCGCGCACTCGAATGCCGCTTCGACGTCGCGCGCTGCGGCGAGAACAGCGGCGCGTGCGACGTGTGCAGTGGCGTCGATCTCGCCGATTGTCTTGAGTAGCACGGGATCGTGACGTGGTTCGTCGGCCGGTGCGTGGTCGAAGGTGCGTGTGCGACCACGCACAAGCTCGATCGCATCGTCGTTCACCGACAACAGGATTCCGGTGATGAGCGCCTGCAGGAAGAGCTGCAGCAGGGGAGCATCGGGGGCGATCCGCGGAGCATCCGCTGCCGCGAGGTCGACGATCCCGAGGATGTCGTCGGCGGTGACCACCACATCGGTGAACTGCGTCGAACCGGTCCCGGTGCGATGCTGGCCGATTCCGTCCCAGTCGTCGATCACCGAGACACCCGCGCGGTCGACGGGGACGATGAGTCGTGCGAGTCGTTCTCCGCCCCGTGCGTCGTCGACCGTCGCTTGCACGGCGATGAAGTCGGCGAAAGCTGTTCCGGTGGAATAGAACTTCTCGCTGGCGAGGAGCCAGCCGGTATCGGTGGGGCGAATGGTCGTGGCGAATCTGCGCGCCCCAGCCGAACCGGCTCGCTCGCTTGTCGCGTTGCCGAAGATGGCGCCGTCGGCGATCAGCGCACTCCAGTGATCGCGGACAGGGCCGTCGGGAAGACGCTTAACCTGTTCGACGAACCAGTAGTGCGCGCGCAGGATGTGCGCGGCGATCGGGTCGGCCCGCGCGAGATCGACGATGAACTCGACGAGTTCGACGACATCCGCTCCGCCACCTCCGTGTTCGGAGTCGAGGGTGAGGGCGGTCTGTCCTGCGTCGCGCAGCAGCTCGATCTGTGCGCGCGGATCCTGACCCGCCCGTTCACGTTCGGCCGATCCGACTGTGATCTCGGCGAGCACCGAAGCACGATGGGCGACGACCCTCGTTGCCGCAGTCATGCTGACACCTCTTCACGGTTTGTGGTGAACGCGCCGCGATAGCCCGCCGCGGGGTGCGTATCCGGTAGTCGGTCGCGACCGGTCAACTTCGCGCGCACGGTGCCCGCTGCGTAATCACGTTGTGCCAGACCACGATCGCACAGAACCGGCAGGACATGCTCCGCGAATTCGACGTAGCTCCCCGGGATGGTCGCATTGATGACGTTCACGCCGCCGACGCCTGCGTCTCGCCACAACTCGAGGCGGTCGGCGATCTGTTCGGGAGTTCCCACGACTCGTCCTGAGCGGCTGCGCAACTCAGCGAGGTCGCGGACCGTCGGCTCCCGATCGGGTACCGCCTCGCGCAGCCATAGCAGGGTGCTCTGGGTGCCCTGGGTCTCGATGTCCCCGATGGGCGTATCCAGATCGTAGTGGCCGAGGTCGATGCCGAGTCCGCCGGCGGAGTGCGCGATGATCGTGCTGGGGTCGATGAGGTCGTCGAGCTCGCGTGCCTTCCGCGCGGCTTCCTCTTCGGTGGAGCCGATCACGAACGAAAGCCCTTGGAAGAACGTGAGATCCTGCGGATCACGCCCGGCTCCAGCGACCAGCCGTCGAGTGTCGTCGATAAGTCCCTTCGCCGCAGCGGGATTCGGCGAGACGATGAACTGCGCCTCGGCGTTGCTGGCGGCGAAACGTCGGCCCGCGGGTGACGAACCCGCTTGAAAGAGAACAGGTGTGCGCTGCGGAGACGGCGCGACGAGATGCGGCCCCTCGACTCGGTATCGCTCGCCGACGTGATGGATCTTGTGCACCTTGTCGAAGTCGGCGTGCACACCGGACTCCTTGTCCTGGATGAGCGCGTCGTCGTCCCACGAGCCCTCCCACAGCTTGTAGACGACGTCGACGTACTCCTGCGCCCAGGCGTAGCGGTCGTCGTGGCGCGTGATGCCGTCGTAGCCGAAGTTGCGCCACGCGTTGCTCGACAGGCTGGTGACGATGTTCCACGCGACCCGCCCCCGCGAGGCGTGATCGAGTGTCGAGATCTTGCGCGCGAAGTCGAACGGATGCTCCTGCAGGATCGAACTCGTCACGGCGATACCGAGATTCTCGGTGTGCGAGGCCAATGCCGAAGCGAGGACCAGTGGATCGTTGCTCGGAATCTGCAGTCCCGAGTCGACGAACTTCTTCCAGTCGCCCTGGTAGTCGTCGTAGAGGCCGACGACATCGGCGAAGAAGATGAAGTCGAACTTGGCCTGCTCCAACGTCTTCGCGAGCGAGATCCAATGATCGAGGTCATTGAAGTTCGTCTGCTGCGCCTCCGGTGCGCGCCAGGCTCCGTGCAGGATGTGCGACGTCGTGTTCATCGCGAACGCGGCGAATTTCAGTGGTTGGGGTTGGGCCATGCGCGTGACGTTACGACCGCGCCCGACGTGATGACTACTTGGAATCAGGGTGATGACAAGGGGCGACCAGGGGTGGCTGCAGGAGATCTTCGCTCCTCCGGGTGGCCTCGGCGAGTAGCCGGGGGTCTCCTAGGTAGTGCTGCGCCGATAACTCGCGTATCGGATTGCGGATACGACTCGGCGGCCGACCCGCGAGACTAGGTGTCGGCGGGTGCACGAGGTCCGTCTGGCAGAACTGTCTGGAGGACGCATGTCCGAGAAACCGATTCGACAGCAGCGAACAAGCCGACGCACCCGCCGTGTCGCGTTGATAGCGGTTCTCGTCGCCGTCGCGAGCGCGGCGATCATCGCGCTGGTGGCTCCGGGTTCGATTGTTCCGGGTCCAATCAGAGGGGTGTCCCGCAACTACGCGTGTACGAGGGCGGGAGGCCGCAGCATGGTGGCCGTTTAGTCTGGAACCGCGGATCATCCCAAATACATGTGCCGACCAAAAGTCTCTACGAAGTGGTGAACGACGCGTCGAACGAGTACTGCGCAATGGCGCGGAGCTGTTCGTCGCTCAGGTCGAGCTCGCGCCGCGCCTCGACGAATGCGTCACCGACGTACCCGCCGAAATAGGCCGGATCGTCGGAGTTGATGGTGACGACCAGTCCGGCGTCGAGTAGATCGAGCAGTGGATGATCGGAGAGCTTTTCGACGCCGCGCAGCCGCACATTCGAGAGCGGACACGTGGTGAGCGGGATTCGATCGGTGGCCAGACGCCTGAGCAGTGCGGGGTCTTCGAGGGCGCGGACGCCGTGATCGACGCGCTCGATGCCCAACACGTCGAGGGCCTCCCAGATGTACTGAGCCGGACCCTCCTCTCCTGCGTGCGCCACGACGTGCAGGCCCGCCTCTCGCGCGCGGTCGAAGACAGGCGCGAATTGTCCTGGGGGAAAGCCGACTTCGGCAGAATCGAGCCCGACCCCGATGAGGCTGCCGAAGAACGGCTCCAACGCGTCAAGCGTGTCGAGAGCCTCCGACACCGGCCGGTCGCGTAGGAAGCACGCGATGAGATCGGCATGCACACGTGTCTCCGCCGACGCCGTATCCAGTCCACGACGCAGCCCGCGGACGACGACACCGAGGTCGACGCCGCGCGACGTGTGCGCCTGCGGATCGAAGAAGATCTCCGCATGTGTGACGCCCTGCGACGCCGCCTTGCGCAGGTAGACGGCGGCGAGATCGGCGAAGTCGTCCTCGGTACGCAGCACGGCCATGCAGGCGTAGTAGAGGTCGAGGAAGTGGGAAAGGTCGGCGAAGGCGTGCGCGGCGCGCAGATGGTCGACGGACGCGTAGGGGAGTGCGACGTTGTTGCGGGCTGCCAGCTCGAACACCATCTCCGGTTCGAGGGTGCCCTCGATGTGGATGTGTAGTTCGGCTTTGGGCAGTGTCAGCAGCTCGGCGTCGTCCATGACATCCATCCTGCCGGGCGCGTCACTGTGGGGCGCGCACAGCCTGGAAGATCGCCTTTCGTCGACGGGTGAAACCCACGTTCTCGTAGAGCCGGATCGCCGAGACATTATCGGCCGACGCATGGAGGAACGGCAGGTCACCGCGCTCGCGAATCACGTCCACGACCGCGAGGACCACCGCCCTGGCCAATCCCTCTCCACGGAACGCCGGGTCGGTGCAGACCGCGCTGACCTCACTCCACCCAGGCGGATGCATGCGTTCGCCTGCCATCGCGATCAGCTTGCCGTCGCGTCGGATACCCAGGTAGGTACCGAGATCGATGGTGTGGCGTCGAAACGGTCCCGGACGAGTTCTTTCCACGAGATCGAGCATGTCGTCGACGTCGGAGTCGTCGAGTTCGACCACCCGCGGGTCGGTATACCCCTCGACGGCGTCGCCGATCAGCTGAACGCCGGTTATCCGCATCGAGCTCGTCCAGCCCTCCGGCGGCTCGACAGTCACGGTGGCGAGCGTGATGGAACCGTCAGGACCGACCAGCTCCGCCGCATCCTCCCAGTCGGAGATCGTCGGATCATCCGGCAGGGCGCACCAAGGTGCGACGTCGGCGGGATAGCGCAGCGCGTTGCCGTGTGTCTGTGCGAATCGCGAATGCGGCCCGAGGAGGGCGGAACGGGCGGGGTTGTCGAGGACTGTCTCATCGCGAACCGGGCCGTCGGGGGGAAGAACACTCGCCATTCACTCGACGATATGCGCCCATCGCGTCACGCACCTTTCGGGGTCGCGCGAGTAATCGCCTGCTCGAGCAAGAGGCAGAACTGGCGGTAGAAATCGACTGTGTCCGTGTGCAATTCGATCTCCTCCGACGCGGCGCCACGGATGCGCGATTCCGCGGCCAACACCGTGGCGTTGGCGAGGAGCTCGCGACACACACGGAGATAGTCGGTGAGCCGACCGACCTTCCCGTTCGTCAGATGCAGGACGCGTTCGGGCGTGAGTGCTTCGGAGAAGCCCAACTCGAACAACGTCTGGAGCCCGACGGGTACCGAGCTCTGTGTACAGGTGTGAGCACCGGGGCCGCCGGAGTTGAGCGCGTCGATCAGCTCGCCCGCCTCATTGTTCAGAAAGCGCCGCCAGGTGCGCAGCGCCGCGTCGAGGTTGTGCGGATGGAACACAGCGGCGTCGACGACTCGCTGTGCATAGACGTGCTGATCGTGGACCACGAAGGTGATCCCCGACCACCTCG
Organism: Gordonia sp. 852002-50816_SCH5313054-c; assembly: GCF_001665925.1. Lineage (NCBI taxonomy): Bacteria > Bacillati > Actinomycetota > Actinomycetes > Mycobacteriales > Gordoniaceae > Gordonia > Gordonia sp. 852002-50816_SCH5313054-c. Next base: position 52,236 of record NZ_LZTE01000024.1, on the reverse strand, counting down.
ACGAGTATTCGGCGGTCAGTGTGCCGAGAAGTGCGGGGTCGAGGAGTCGGTGCGTGAGCGTCGTCGTGAGTACGAGGCTCGGACCCACATCGGAACCGACAATCGTGCACGGTACGGCGTCGAGAACGGGCAGTTCGATGCACCCGTTGACGACCGACACCTGCCATCCGAAATGCCTCGCGAGCACGCTCCGGGTGACTTCGAGTAGTTCGTCGACACCCGAGATGACGAACCCGGGTGCGATGCATTCGGGAAGCGCATCCATGGCTGCGGCCATCTCACGCATCTCCGCGGTGTAGTGCTCATCCGTCGGCGGCTCGACGTTTCGGTCGGGCGCCTGCGGAACGACGGTCAGCTGACGTTCGGTGGCGGCCGCGGTCTCGTCGACCTGCCCCGCGTCGGAGTGCGTGCCGAAGGGATTGTTCACCGTGACGAACACGGGGTGAGCAACGTCGAAGATCTCACGCAGCGTCGACACGGCGATGTCGGCGACTGTGCTCGCGTCACGCTGGCCGGATTCGGCGATGTGCTGGCCCTTTCTGGGGAGGAATCGCCATCCGAGCTGTGCCAGGCGACCACGAATGCGTATCCATTCCGCCCGCCCGGCCCACGGCAGCGCAGTGCCGTCGAGCGTGCACCGCACCTTTCCAGAACCCGTCTTGGTGAAGACGAGCAGCACGCGGTATCGCTGGCCGTCTTGGCGAGCGATCTCGAGGAATTCCTTGCGCCCGAGGTCGGGTACGCGTGATGTCACGGTGGCGGCAAACTCGCGCCATGCGTTCTCGATGAGATCGTCGAAGCCGTCGGTGGACATGCGGTTCCCCATCCTGTTGTGCACCCTGGAGCACTCGCCGAGGTGCGAATGTATGTTCGATATGCAACGTAGCCGCAGGGTCTGACACGTCGTACTTGTCCAGTTCAGGGCTGTTGCTTCGTCTCTTTCCCTCGAAGATGAGACGAGCGACTCGGAATTCTCCACCGGCGATCAATGTTGGTAAATACAAGTAGTAGCGAGGGGAGTGACCATGACAGCGCAAACGCTGACAACGACATCGGCAGGTGCATCCACCGCAGTACGCGACAACCGGGACGACGTATCTGCCGGTCCGTTGCTGCCCGTCGACGACCATTTCTACGACGCCCCGGCGGATCTCGGTGACTACCGGCCCGGTGAGGTGATCCGGTCACGACAGGTCGAGCTCAAGAACTTCTGGGCGTCGAATCATCAGGCGTGGCAGCTGCTCTATCGATCGACCGACCTCGACGGCAATCCCGACGCGACTGTCACGACGGTCGTCGTGCCTGATCGGACCAAGCATCCGAATCCTGCGCTGCTGTCGTTCCAGTGCGCGATCGACGCGGTGACGTCGCAGTGCTTCCCGTCGTATGCCCTGCAGAAGGGTGCCGACGCGTCGCGCGCCGTCGCACCGTTCGAGTTCATGGTGGTGCGTCGTGCGCTCTCGAAGGGTTGGGCGGTCTCGATCCCCGACCACGAGGGTGCCAAGGGAGCATGGGGTGCGCCCCGTGAGCCGGGTTACCGTGCGCTGGACGGCATTCGGGCCGCGCTGGCGTTCGAGCCCCTCGGCCTCGAAGCGACGACATCGATCGGAATGTGGGGATACTCGGGCGGCGGACTTGCCACATCGTGGGCCGCCGAGATGGCTCCGGACTATGCGCCCGAGCTGAATATCGTTGGTGCCGTTCTCGGTTCGCCCGTCGGCGACATGGCGTCGACGCTGCTACGGCTCAACGGTGGCCTGCACGCAGGACTTCCGATCCTCGTGGTGGCCGGCTTGCGTCGGGTGTATCCCGCGCTCGAACGCATGATCACCGAGCACGCAACCGAATTCGGGCGCCGCAGCCTCGACGAGGCCGCCACTCTTCCGACGCTCGCGGCGATAAGGCGCTTCCGCAACCACGATCTCGACGACTACTTCGACATCCCGCTCGCCGACGTGCTGGCGGATCCGGGCGCCGTGAAGATGATGGACGACCTGCAACTCGGTACGCATGCGCCTGCCGTGCCGCTGCTGGTCATGCAGGCGGTGCACGACGAGGTGATCGACGCGGCTGACGTCGATGCGCAGGCGCAACGGTACCGTGATCTCGGTGTGCCAGTCACCTACGTGCGCGACCTTGTGACGGAACACTATTCACTGCTGCCGCTCTCCGGACCACTCGCGGTGAGTTGGCTGACTCATCGACTCGACGGCCGGCCCGGCGAGGACAAGACGATCACTGCGATTGCCGGTCAGCGGGTGACGCTGCCCAGGTCACGGTGACCGGGACCTCGTCGTCCCACGGCTGACGGGTCACCAGATCGGCGACTCGGACGTAGCCGCGCTCGAATTCTCCTGTCGCAGCGTCGATCAGGCGGTACTGCTGGGTCTGTGTGTGAATGGGCTGGGCGTCGACGAGTACGATCCGAACCTCTCCCGGCTCGAACTCACAGCGCTTCTGCAGCGATGCGATCAGCTGCTCGTTGGAGAGGTGGCCGTCGCCGAAGTTCCAGCCCATCGCCGTCGAACAGATGCGTTCGCCGTCGGTGAGCATGTAGTCCGATTCGTTGTGCCCGGTCATCGCGCGGTGTGCGAGCGTGAACAGCGCCCGACCGTGACTGTTGAAGGCGCGGAACGCATATCCCATGTACAACGCCACTTGCGCCGCTTCGGGGCTGCCGTAGATCCGCTGTAGCTGCGACGCCGGCAGAGCCGCGATCGCAACCACGTTCTTCTCCACCTTCTCCGACGCCGACGGTGTCATGCACCAGATGCCGGTGTCCCAGTTTCCGGCGTAGTAGCGCATTCCCGGAAGGAAGGACACCTTGCGCGGGAAGAGATTTCCGATCACCACGGTGCCCGCAACCACGACGAACAGCAGGGCGACCCACCACGGCTGCTCGAGGTCGGCGAGGCCGAGATCGGTGTGACCGACGAAGAGTGCGAGAACTCCGAACATCATGAAGACGTTCCACTCCAACGGAACTCCCATCGGAATGGAACTGAGAATGCCGAAATGGAAGATCAGCATGATCGCCGCGGCAACCCACGTGAGCCATCCTCCATGCGAGAAGAACAGCACGATCGGCACGAGACCCTCGACCGCAGTGGAGAAGTGAGCGATCCACCGCGATGGCCTACCCGGCCGCAGATCGTCCGGAAAGTCTTCGAAGAACAGTCGTTTCATCTTCGGAGACCGGATGACCGCGTTGTTCGACATCATGGTTGCGATCACGAACGGGAAGTGCTTGTTCAGCTTCGACGTCGCCGCACCGAGCCAGATCACCAGGAAGACAACCTTGGCGGCGACGATCATGTCGACACCGGTGAACAGGAACGTCACGCACAGCGCGCCGTACACCTCGCCACGCGCGGCGAGGAAGATTGTCTTGTCGCGCAACCCGATCAGCGCGAGAAGTACAAGAATCGTCCAGATCTCCCACAGCGGTAGTGCGCCGGTTGCCGAGTTCAAATCGGGAAGTTCCCTGCTACCGGGACTGACGAGTCCCACAACCAGAATCACGAGAAGTGCTGCGTAGAGCGCGATGTCGACCGGGCCGCGCACATCGCCGCGCGTCAGTGGCACACGTGTGGGCCACGGTGGCTGACGAATTGTTCTGGGGCGCAACCAGTACAGAATGGAGCCCAACGGCGGGAAGAAGCGGTTGTTGAGCGGACCGAAGCCGCAACCGAGGCCGATGACCTCGAACAGCATCGTGTAGAGCACGACCTTCTGGAAGACGACCGTCTCGCTGTACCACGACGCGACGTCGAAGAACCCGCCGATGCCCGGCGTCGCGGCGACGATCGCCCAGCCGACGAACACGTAGGCCAGAATCTTGCCGACGTAGAACAGGTGCAACACCACGGGGGTGCCGAACCCGACCTCTGCCCACTGGCGTGCCATCGGCCGGATCTTCTCGGCTCGGGAGCCCTGACTCCATGTCGGGAAGTCGACGTCGGGCCTGGTCTGTGTGATGAACCCCAATGTTCCGCCCTCACTGCCGATGGGTGCCGCAGCCTGGACGTTAACAAACCAAGCGAATGCTTGGTTGGGGTTCAGTGGTTTCCGACGCCGCTCATGCGTTGCGGTAGGGACGGAAGAACGTACGCAGTTCGGTGGCGTAGCTCTCCGGCACCTCGAACGGTGCGAAGTGGCCGCCGTGCTTGGGCTCGGAGTGGTAAACGGTGTTCGCGGTGCGTTCCAACCAGGCGCGGGGCGGTCGAACAACGTCGCCGCCGAAGATCGAGAACCCGGATGGGACGTCGACGTAGCGCATGCGGTCCTCGACTGGTATCGCCGCGTTGGCTCGGTATGTGCGGATCGACGATCCGATCGTGTTGGTGACCCAGTATTGCGTGACGAGCGTGAGGATTTCGTCTCTCGTGTAGATGCTGTCGAGGTCTCCGTCGCAGTCGCTCCACGACCGCAGCTTTTCGACGATCCACGACGCCACGCCCACCGGTGAATCGGCCAGGCCGATCGCGGCTGTCTGGGGTTTGGTGCTGTGCATAGCCGCGTATGCGCCCTCGGTGGCCGACCAGCGTGCGGCGTCGTCGATCCAGGCGATCTCCTCAGGACTCAATGTTGACCTGTCGATGGTCGCGGGAGGTAGCCCGGCGTCGGTTCGATGCACCGCGACGACGCGGGCAGGATGGGCGAGTGCGAGATAGCGGGCCACGTGGCTGCCCATGTCGCCGCCGGCGACGCCGTACCGGTCGTACCCCAGCACCTGCATCAGTTGACCCCACATTCGCGCGATGTCTCGTGTGTCGGGCGTCGGCCCACTGGGATGACCGGAGTATCCGAACCCCGGCATGTCGGGAACGATCAGCGTGAAGGCGTCGGCGGGCTCGGCGCCGTGTGCGGCGGGATCGGTGAGGAGCGGGATGACCTTCAGGAATCGCCAGAAGCAGTCGGGCCAGCCGTGGGCCAGCAGGACGGGAAATGCCGCGTCGGGGTCGGATGCAGGGCTGTGGATAACGTGGATGTCGAGGCCGTCGATGGTGGCCGTGAAGTGAGGCAATCCGGCGATCGTTGATTCGATTGCGGCCCAGTCGAAATCCGTGCGCCAGTAGTCGGCGAGATCGCGCACATACGACACATCCGTACCCATCGACCATCCGCTGCCGTCCGGAGCGTCGGTCCACCGAGTGGTGCGGAGGCGTCGTCGAAGATCGTCGACGACGGCCGGGTCGGTGTGTGGAATGAACGGCCGGATCGCGCTGGTGGCTGCCATGAACCAAGGGTAGGAGGTGCACGACGTCTCGTTGCTCGATGATCGACAGGGGGCGGACATTTCCGACAACCCGCGATTCATCAGACTTGATCGTCTTTACGGGCGTACCGTGTCGCCTGTACCAGCGACAACCCAATGGAGTGTCCCATGTCTGATGCCCTGGAAACCGTCAAGAAGTACGTCCCCGACGCCGACCCTGCCGTGGTCGAGAAGATGGCGTCGACCTACCGCCTCGCCCTTCAGAACGCCGACGCTGCTCTGGTGTCGGCGAGCGATCCCGCAGAACTCAAGACCGTCCGCGAGAACTTCCTGAAGAAGAAGCTCGGTCTGACCGAAAGCGACGCGTACCTCGACAATGCGATCAAGGACGTGCTCGCGGAGATGAAGGACGGCAAGTCCAATCCGCGGCTTGCCGTGTACTACAAGCTCGCTGACAAGTTCGGCAAGCTCGGCGTGTTCAAATAGCGCTGTTCACCTGGTTTCCGCCTTCGGCGTCGACGTCTTCACAGAGAAGTCGTCGACGCCGAACGCGTGTAGGCGCTCTCTAGTGCTGTACGTCACCCGGCATGTCGGAGGGCGTTGAGATGCAACAGGATCCGAAGGCTGCTCTCAGGTCGCGTTGAGAGCGCGGCAAGGGTCGACGGGCACAGTCGAGGCCATGCACGAGACATCCACTGACCCCAACTCGCCGACCGAGATGTTCGCGGTGCCGACGTCGCATCGTGGCATCGGTCCGAGCACGCGCACCGAGCGGTTCCCGAGCTTGCGCGAGAACAGGGATCTTTCGACGCCACTGCGCGACGAACTGGTCTCGCTTCTCGGTTCGCACGGGTCCGACCCCGCTCGACGTCTCGGTCTCTCACCCGACAGCGATCCGCGTGAGATCGCCGCTACAGCGCGCAGGATGTCGCAGGTGTGGCGTGAACGTTCGACAGATCCACAGATGACGTCCCGGGCGAAAAAGTTGTGCGACATCGCGGCGCAGACCTGCGAGGAGATCCTGCACGGTATCGAAAACGGTGCTGCTACAGAAGGTCGAGACTCTCCAGCGCGACGCCCGCATCCGAACTCGCTGCCGACAGCACCTCGCGCGCAAGGCGGTCGGTTTCGTTTTGGACGAGCTCGTTGACCGGCGTCGCCACGCCGTGTAGTCGCCCGAGCAGCACGATTTCACCGGACAGATAGTCGGTCTCGACGCTGCGCGCTCCACGGGCGACGCTCTGCCAGGTTGAACTGCCGAAGGAAGCCTCTCCGGTGTCACGGCGGACGATGGCATCGCCGCGCCGCTGCTTGTCGATGGCCTCGGAGACGACATCGATACCCGCCGCCTCGATGACCTCCTCACCTTCGGCTCGTGCGCGTCGAACAAGCTCGGCGAAGGCGTCGCCGTCGTTGCGGAAGCTGGCGTCGATACCGTTGACCAGGTTCATTATCAGTTTTCGATACTTCCACGCCATGATGTCGGGGCGCGGCTCGGAGAGGAACGTCGCGGCACGCAGTGCTGACGAAATGGATTGCGCCACTTCGTCGATACCCGACGGATAGCGCCCGATGTCGAGGATTCCGGGCTTGTTCGACGACGCCTGAACGACGACACCAGGCTCGAGATGCAAGGCGGGCAGCATCACGCACAGCGAGTAGACGTGCGGAAAGACGCGAAGCAGTTTACGTTCATTGGCGACGCCGTTCTGGGCCGACACCACCGGAGTGTCGAGAGGCATATGCGCCCGAAGGTCGGCGATGGCCGCGGCGGTCTGCTGCGACTTGACGGCGAGGAGCGTCACGGAGTCGTCGCTCCAGTCCACTTCGGACGCATTTGACGCAAGCGTGGTCGAAATGGATTGGTGTCCCTCGGCGGTGTCGAGGACGAGTCCGCCCTTACGCATTGCTCGCAGATGCTCGCCGCGCGCGACCAAGGTGGTGTCTGCTCCGGAAAGTGCCAGGTGAGCACCGATGACGCCGCCGATGGCCCCGGCACCGTAGATGACGAAACGCATGGTCTTCAGGGTAGATGCGAGCGCGACGCGGGAGCGTGCCGCCCGCCGTCACAGTCACGCGGGACGGTGGGCGTGAAGAGCACTTGCGCGTAGCGTGAAAACCATGACTGATGACAACACCGAATTCGAGCACATCGGCGAGCTGATCTCGAAGGGTCGCGTCGCCTTCGTCACGACCAGCGAATCGGATGGTCGATTGCTGAGCCGTCCACTAGCAGTGCTGGACAGAAAATTCGACGGCGATCTGTACTTCTTCACCGTCGTCCCCTCGCCCAAAACTGACCAGGTCGCCGAGGACTCACACGTCAATGTGAGCCTGCAGGCCGACGACAACTATCTCTCGATCGCCGGCACAGCGTCGGTCACCCACGAACAGAAGCTGATCGACGAGCTCTGGAACTCTCACGCAGAGGCCTGGTTCGAGAAGGGCCGCGAAGACCCGGGCGTCGCACTGTTGAAGGTGCACGCCGACTCCGCCGAGTACTGGACCCTGGACAGCCCCAAACCCGTTGCGCTGCTCAAATACGCCAAAGCGATCGTGTCAGGCGAACAGCCCGACGTCGCCACCAACGCGTCGGTTGATCTCTGAGTGTTGGACGGCTCAGCCAGCCCACGGCGTTGACACTTTCGCGGGTCGGCTGCAGTATCGGCCACGCGTCCTAGGCTAGATGGTTCTAGGATGATCGAGCGTAATTCCAGATCGCATGGTCGATCTCCCACGGCGTGACGGGACGCTGCAGTCGCGCAGAAACAATTGGCGCGGCAGCTCGGATGTAATCTTCTGCCGATGCAGGATCACTCGGAACTCCTAGGCTCCTAAACCATCCAAGAATCATCCGGTCCGGCTTGATTCGGTTGTCGTCGCCAACAAGCATCCAGAGATATCCGCGACGTATGCCATGCTGTCCGTCGCCCGGAACGCGAGCTAGCTCGGCGTCAATGCTCGCGAGACGTGCTTTATCCCCCAATGCCTCGATTGCGTCCGAGAGCGATTCGACGCCGCTATCAACCAGTACTTGCGCGTAGGCGATTGAGGCATGTGCTTTTGTCACTCCTCCGCGAGTCGAGGTGAGCTGGCTATTAGTCAGGGACAAGAGTGCGTCGTCGGTGAATCTTGCGAGACTCGAAGCTGGTATCGGATCATCCTTGGGTAGCTCGTCGACTGGAACCACGGCACTGGAGACGCCCTGCGAACGGGCAAACTTGACGACGAGGGGCGTGACCACGTTGTCGTAATGTGCTCCGATACTCCACACTGCGTCGAGAATGCAGAGGCTGATGCTGCTCCATCGCCTGGTGCGCTGCTGGGGATTCAGATCAGCGATTCGGTCGGCGATGACGTCGAGTTGTTCTTGAGTGAGTGGCATTTCAGCTCCAATCGTCAGCGGCGTTGCTGTTAGCGACATATCGGGCGGAGCGCGGTTCGGGTTACAGGGTCAGCTTCCGTGCTCGGGTCGATAGCGACTAGGACGCAGACCCGAACAGCGGTGCGGGCTTCTTCGACTTTGGTGCCTCGCGCCAGGTGAAGGTCCATGTGGCCAGCGTTTCCCCGAGAACTCCTTCGTACTGGATTGCGGTCGGTCGAGGGCCGTTGACTGTGAACGCAACTGTGCCCTTGACACGTTGACCCGCTGACAGATACCCCGAGTGAAGGTCGGTGGTGCTGAAGTCGGGATCGTCGTAGGTTGTTCCGTCGGACGCCTTCGCGACAAAATAGAAGGGGTTGACCGGAATGGCGCCCCGGGTGCTTTCGATAGTCGCCGTGAAGCTGAAGGTGCTGCCGCGCAGGTTGATATCCGTGATCTGGACGTAGCCGCCCCAGCCGTCACCGGAGATGTAACGCGCGTTCGAGGGCGGTGCTGCGCTCGCTGCCGCGGGTACCACGGCGATCGAAAAGAGAGCACACATGATGGTGGCGATGATCGCCGCGAGGGTGGAACGCACAGTGGGTGTCCTGTCTGTGGGGAGTGTTGGTGACACCGTATGCGTAGGGTCTGACAATTCGGGCGAGTCAGTCGATGCCCAGTCGTCGCGCAACCGCGGGTCCGCCGACTGTCCGCACGAACTCGGGATCGCCGCACACCACGAGTTGCTCGCGTGCACGCGACAGCCCGACATACAACCGTTCCGTCGACCGGCTCCTCACCTGGGACTCGTTGAGCGCGAGGACAATTACTCGACGCTCCAGCCCCTTGAAGCCGAGTACGTGTCCGTAGAAGACCTGCTCGTCGTCCCAGAACGTCGCCCAGTACGACGCGTTGCCCTCGGCTTGCCGCTCGATCTGTTCCGGGTGGCGACTGCCCGTGGTGAGTAGTGCGATATCTTCGGCACGCCAGCCTTCGTCGAGCAGGACGTCGATCTGGTCGTCCGCGGCCTCGAGGGCTTCCTCTGCGGTGCACGCGACGAATCGGATGTCGGGGCCTTCGCCGCCCTTCAGTTGCATACGTTGTCCGACAAGCGAACTGAATGCGCTCGCGATCTGGCGTGTGTTGCGCAGGTTGTGATCGAGCACGATCGGCACGAGCGGAACCGGTGGTGAACCCTGTCGGTCGAAGACGCGCTGCGCCTCGTCGCTGAATACGTAGATGCCACCGGTGTCCTGATCGCGCAGACTTGCCAGCAACGGCGGCCACCACTCGTCGGCGAAATCCTGTGCCTCGTCGACGATGATCGCGTCGAATCGCTTGCCGGGTGGGAGGGTCTCGGCGAGGTCGTGCATCTGTTGTGGCAGTTCATGTTCCCAGAATTGCGACGCCGCTTCGGTACGAACAGACTCGTCGGGCCCGGCGGGGGCGCCCCACTGCATGCCGAGGTCGTGGAACTCGCCGACATAGGCCGGGCGGTCCTTACGGTTCCACGCCGACGTGATGCGCGTGAGGTACGACGCCAGCCCGTGGGAGTAGCAGACCAGTGCTACGCGTTGCCCCGCACGCGTGAGGCGACGTGCCTGCTCGAGTGCGAGGAAGGTCTTGCCGCTGCCCGCACCACCGCGGATCTCGACACGCGATAGTTGGTCGATAGCGCGCAGAATGACCGCTTGATTCGCGGTGAGCGCGTCGGCGACGTCCTCGTTCTCGATCGCTCGCGCGACGACGTCGCGCTGCGGGAGACCCCGCCCGCCGAGCGTCGTCTCGAGTTGGTCGATACCCGCAGCGTCGAGGAATGGTACGTCGGTTCCCTTCTGCAACAACACTCTTCGGACGAGGGGCATGATCTGGTCGAGCTGCGTGCGGTCAATGATCTTCCATCGTGGGCACTCCGGCAGCGCGAAGTCGGAGGGGATTTCGGTGTGGGGGAAGACCACGAGGTGATCCCAGCGTCGACGCCCCTGTGTCCATCGCGGATCGGATTCGACGAACTCACGCAGCGCGTAGCAGCCTTCCAACGCCTGCTTGACGGGAGTGATCTCTTTCGGAGGTCGGCCGGTTCGCGCCTGCCACCACGACTCGCCGTCGTGCCATACCTCGCCACCCTTGACTTCGAGGCAGGCGATTCCCGCGCCCTCGATGGCCACCACGAGATCGATCTCGTGGTCTTTGTCGTGATCGGTGACGCGCTGGTTCGCGACGAGGAGGTCGGTGTCGAGGAGTTGTTCATTCAGCAGCCGCCAGACCGACTCCTCGGCACTCGAAGCGAAGCGGGGCGACTCGGGGATCGTATGCGGCATTGCATCCACTCTCTCGGTTCGCCTGACTGGCGTGGCTACTCATCGCAGTGTTGCAGGTGAGTCCGACAGGCTCGAAGTCAGCATCACGCTAGTCTCGCACTGTGACACCCGCGTTCCACGTAACCACGGAAGACCTGCGGCGGCGCTTCGACCAGGGAACCATGTCCCGCGGCGAGGCTTACTCCCGCCAGTCCATGGTGCGAAGCTACAACTGGGTCGAGGGTGATCGGGTTCTCGCGGGTACGTGTCAGGGCAGTGGTGGTCGCCACTACGCGGTCCGGGTTCATTTCACCGAGCGCCCGCCGACGATGGCAGCGTTCAGCCACGGTAACTGCACCTGCCCGGTCGGCATCGACTGCAAGCATGCGGTCGCGGTACTGCTCACCGCGTCATCCCCGGGTGGGCAGGGCAGCTTGACACGCGATCGCGCGCAGCGTCACCTCAGGGCCGTACCTCCACCACAGCCTCCGTCGTGGCGAAACCTCCTTGCCGGCGTGACAGTAGAGACTTCGACGCCAGTCCAGCCCGCAGGTGTCCCGTTGGCGTTGAGTTTCCGTCAGGCGACTCCCACCAAGTACTCACTAGGACCGTCTTTGCAACTGCGGCCCATGCTCATGGGGCGGCAGGGGCGGTGGATCAAGACCGGTGCGACGTGGCGCGAAGTCATCAGCGGGTACAACACGTCGTCGTTGAAGGCGACTCACGCGGGTGCCATCCGCGCACTGCACCAAGCGATCACCGGCCACAGCTATGCCACGTCGTCGGATTGGCTCAGTATGGCCGCAGCCAACCATGTTGTATGGGACGCGTTACGTAGTGTCCGCGACGCAGGCGTCGAGATGGTCGTCGACGCTGTTCCCGGTGCCGTCGAGGTAGAGCTCACGACGGCGTCGTTGCGGTACGACATCGAGGCGAACCCCGACGGAGCCGCGCTCCGATGCGGACTCGCCATCGACGGTGAACTGATCGGTGATCGATTGCGCGGCTACATCGGTCGGGACGTGCCCAGTGGAGTGTGGCTAGTCGGCGACCGTGTGCTGTCGCTCGCCGGGTTCGACCCGCCACTGGTCAAGGCGGAGGTCGACCTCCTCGCCCACAACTCACCGGTGCTCATCCCGCACGAAGACCTCGACGAGTTCGCTGTCGAGGTGGTACCGCGCATCGAGCAGCGTCGTGCCGTGCGCGTGGCCGACGGTGTCCTCACCCCGCCCGACGTATCGGGGCCCTTCGCCGTGCTGACCCTGACCGACAGCGGTGGAAACTACCGGTACGGCTGGAGCGTCGGTTATCAGGTCAACGACCGTCGTCATGTCTTCGACGTCGCCGAGAATGTCGGTGCGACGCCGTATCGAGACGTTTCCGCCGAGTCCGAGCTGTGGGAGTCGCTTCGCGAGCCGATGCAGGAGGTCGTCGAGTGCATCGCCTCGTGGTTCTCCAAGGCGTGGACTGCAGCGGCCACCCAGCGTTCGAGCACCGTGCGCGACCTCCAGCACGCATTTGAACAAGCAAGTCTCGCAGGGCAACAGGTCGAGATGCTCCCGGCGATGGCACTCGCCACGGCCGTACCGATCACGTCGGTCGACGCCGCGCTGCTCGTCGCGACGGTCCTGCCCGACCTTGCCGGCGATGAACGCATCGTGATCGACAACCGCATCGCCGTGGACTTCCGACAGCTCGACGACGAACCCTCGATCTCCTTCACCGCCGACGATTCGACCGGCAACGATTGGTTCGGCCTCGGCGTCACGGTCACGGTCGGCGACCACCAGGTCCCCACGTCGCGTCTCATCTCCGAATTGAGCTCTGGTGCCACGCATCTGATCCTCGACGACGGCAGCTACTTTTCACTCGATGTCCCGGAACTGCGTCGGCTCGCCGAGCTGATCGCCGAAGCCCGCGCACTGGGCGAGATCGAGAACGGAAAAGTCAGCGCCCGCAGCATGAATGCGACGCTGTGGGAGGAACTACTAGAGCTCGGCGTCGTCGACAAACAGATCGCGCAGTGGCGCGCGCAGATGGCCAAGCTCGCCGCGCTGACACCACCGAAGCGGGTGGCCTGTCCGCGGACGCTCAAGGCAAAGCTGCGCGATTATCAGCGCGACGGACTCAACTGGCTAGCGTTCTTGTCTGACAACAACATCGGCGGAATCCTCGCCGACGACATGGGTCTGGGAAAGACAATCCAGACCTTGGCGATGATCACGCGCGTGGTGAAGTCGACACCGCAGGCCCGCTACCTGGTAGTCGCGCCGACGAGCGTCGTGCCCAACTGGGTGGCAGAGGCCGGGCGATTCGCACCGTCCTTGACGGTCTCCTCGGTTGTCGCCACACCTGCCAAGTCAGGAATCGCAGTGTCCGACGCTGCCGCCGGAGCCAACATCGTTGTCACGTCGTACACGTTGATGCGCCTTCTCTTCGACGATCTCGACGCATTGCGCTGGGACGGAATCATTTTCGACGAGGCGCAGTTCATCAAGAACCACACCGGCAAGACTCACCAGGCCGCCCGGCGACTGGAAGCGCCGTCGAAGATTGCTATCACCGGAACTCCGATGGAGAACAACCTGATGGAGTTGTGGGCGCTGCTGTCGGTGACCGCGCCTGGCCTGTTCCCCTCGCCGACCGCGTTCACCGAGTACTTCCGCAAGCCCATCGAATCCGGGGCACATCCGGAGCGGATGGAAACATTACGACGCCGGATCAAGCCAATCATGTTGCGACGTAAGAAAGAGCAAGTAGCACTGGACCTTCCGGCCAAGCAGGAGCAGGTGCTCGCACTCGAGTTGAACTCCCGCCACCGCCGCATCTACGACACCCGCCTGACCCGTGAACGACAGAAAGTGCTTGGGCTGCTCGGTGATTGGGAGAAGAACCGGTTCCAGGTCTTCCGGTCGCTGAGCCTGCTGAGGCAACTGAGCCTACACGCGGGTCTCGTCGACGGCACACATAGTGGCGTGGCATCGGCGAAGGTCGAGTACCTGATGGAAGCGTTGCCCGAGCTCGTCGCCGAAGGACACAGCGCACTGGTGTTCAGTCAGTTCACCGGATTCCTCGACATCATCCGGGCGCATCTCGACGACGCCGAGCTGGCGTACAGCTATCTCGACGGGTCGATGACAGCGAATGCGCGAGCGCAGGCCGTCGACCAATTCACCAGTGGGGCAACGCAGATCTTCCTGATCAGTTTGAAGGCAGGCGGATTCGGCCTCAACCTCACCGAGGCCGACTACTGCTTCGTCTGCGATCCGTGGTGGAATCCCGCAGCCGAGGCGCAGGCCGTCGACCGTGCCCATCGGATCGGCCAGCAACGTCCGGTCACCGTCTGCAGGCTGGTCTCGGCGAACACGATCGAAGAGCGGGTCGTGGGACTCCAGGACCGCAAGCGCGCGCTGTTCGACGCAGCCATCGACGACGGTGAATTGTTCGGCACCGCACTCTCTTCCGACGACATCAGGGAGATGCTCGGGTAGCGTTCAGGCGCCGCTACAGTTCGACGTCCCACCGCCCGAAGTCAACACGTTTGAGTGGCTGAATGTGTCTGGCGCCCAGCCAGATCGGCGTCGTGTCGGGTTGTGTGGAGTACAGGCCGCGCGACGCAGATTTCACCCTGCTGTACTGACTCGGCCACCGGATCTCGTCGGCGAGGGCGTCGATGACGTCTTGCCCCCGGTCGAGTGCACGGCTGACGTACGTCGGCGCCGGCAAGACGTCGGATTTGCTTGTGTTGCACGGCTGGCACGCAAGGACGAGGTTCGCGAGCCCGTCGATCGGGACTCGCGACCACGGAAGGACGTGGTCGACGTGGCGGCCGGTGCGGAGTCGGGCGTTGCAGTAGAAGCAATCGTTGCCGAAGTGTTCGGAGAGGATGCCCGCGGGGCGGGTGAGCGAGACGCGTTCGGTGCCGAAGAGGTGGTCGGCGATGTCGGGGCCGTCGTCGAGGATGTCGCGGTTCATGTGCCGCACGTCGTCGACCCAGGCGAGCTGGAAGGCCGGTTTCACCAGCGGTGCCAGCCGTGCGAGGGTGTGGCACACGCCGCCGAAGAGAACGAGTCGGTTGCCGTGCTCGGCCATGACTCGCGTCGAATCGGTGCCCATCCACGAGTCGTCGTAGAGGAAACACTCGTGTGGGCCGGTGCCGACTTGTTGGAGGAGGTGGAGGGGGTAGCGCACGAGGTTCTTCTTGACCGCTTCGTGCGTTTTCGAATAGGCCGCAGGCGCAGCAAGTTTCGCGCTCTCGATGGGCATTTCGCGCAGGCTCGGGGTGCTGCACTGTTCGCGTAGGTCGGCAAGTGCAGCGAAGACCACGCCACGTCCGTCCCGCGACTGCCGCAGGACCACATGGCCTTTCTCGCTGAGCGGGCGTAGTTGGGTCCAGTACTGAGCCATGACGCGGTCGGTCAGCTCGTCGAGGTCGATCGGGACTTCCGCGGCGGGATCATCGGGGACGGATTCGACGGCGAGGTCGAGGAGCGCGACCATCACGGCGAGCTTGTACGTGGATGTCCGCCGCCCACCCTCGAGCACCGCGACCAGCTGCTGGCCGAGCGTCAAGGGGTCCGTGGGCACGGGGTCGAGTGTAGTGAGGTGAGGTCGATGCAGCGTTCAGTCTGCGATCATCGGATGATGCGAGAACAAGCGCGGAGGGCTCTGAGGCGGGTGGGGGTCGTGGTTCTCGCGTGCTGCCTCGGTGGTTGCGCGACGCAGAGTGCTGCTCCGGACCGCTCCTCAGCGGCGTTGACGACAGCGGTGTTGACGACCGCGGCGGCGTCGTCGAAGGCGACGTGTCCTCAGGTCGTGGTCGCGCTCGACCCCGGACACAACCCGGTGCGTATCGACGGCTTCGACCCGGTGACCGGCGCATCGCAGATCGACTATCCCAACGGCGCAGAGGATGCGGACGTATTCGCGGTCGCGACTCGGGTACGAGAACGCTTGCAACGGAGCGGGTATCGCGTTGTCATGCTGAAAACCTCTGTGACAGAGAGTGTCACGTATCGGCAGCGGGTGGGCCGTGCGGTGGCGGCGCACGCGCGTGTCGCGATCAGTATCCATACTAGCCCGG
Organism: Gordonia sp. 852002-50816_SCH5313054-c; assembly: GCF_001665925.1. Classification (NCBI taxonomy): domain Bacteria; kingdom Bacillati; phylum Actinomycetota; class Actinomycetes; order Mycobacteriales; family Gordoniaceae; genus Gordonia; species Gordonia sp. 852002-50816_SCH5313054-c. The sequence goes on along the minus strand of NZ_LZTE01000024.1, from coordinate 36,271 downwards.
GTGCCAACGCGGTGTTCGTGCAGCGCGTCGGCCTGTATCGCGAAGGTACCGCGGCCGATGGCACGACGCTGCGCATCACATATCGCAGCGGGGCGACTGCCGCTGCCAGTCAGCGCTACGGCCAGGCGATAGCAGACGCTCGAACCCGAGCCGAGGGACTACCAGTCATGGTGACCAACAATGACTTTGGTGGTCGCGCACCGCTATGGACCGGCAACATCCCGATGATCGCGCTGATGTCCGACCGCGTGCCCTGGGTCTACAACGAGTTCGGACTCGACAGCGCGGGCGGGTCGACGCCCCTGCCATCGAGTTGGCTCGCCAGGTACGCGCAGGGCATCGCCTACGGCGTGCAGACCGCGCTTCCCGTGGACGGGCGGGGGTGTGCGGGGTGAGTCGGTGTGATCAGCAGGGGCTGGGTTCACCGATCTTGACCGCGGACAATACGGCCTCTCCCTCTGTGACAGGCGCGCCCGCGGATGGAGTCTGCGCGACGACGATCCAATTGCTGTCGACAACCTGCCTGCGGCCCTGACCCGTCGCGTCCTTGCTGCGTGAGTAGAAGACGCCGGCTTCCTGGATGGTGTTCTGTGCTTCCTGGAGGTTCATGCAGACGACGTTAGGCATGGCAGCTGCCTTGGGTTCGGTGGTCGCCGGTGCCGCCGCCGGAGCTTTCGGAGTTGTTGTTGCCATTGTTGTTTCAGTGACCTCAGCGGGTTGCGACGTGGTCACCTCTGCCGTCGTGGTGGTAGTGGTCGCCGTTGTTGGTTCCGAGCTCGAACCACTGCATGCGGTAAGGCCGAGTACTCCAGCGGCCACAAGTGCGCAGAGCGCGAGATGACCCTGTGTGCGAACGTGCTTCATCAGTCCTCCGACGGATAGTGTGTGACGACCCCCGACGTCAGATACTGGTAAACGTACGCATGCCTACCGACGCCATGTCCGATTCCGGATCGATTGGTCCGATCGGGGGACACAGCGTCACTCCTCTGCGTCCGTGCCCTTCTTTCTACGCCGCGGCGCCGCGGTGCTCACCGAACTGGTGGGCCTGGTCGACACCGGGGATCTCAAAGTTGAGATCGCGCAGCGGGTTTCGCTACCTGAGTTGATCAAGGTGCACGAGGAGGCCGAGGCGGGTCGGCTGCGGGGCAAGGTCGTCGTGGTTCCGTTTGGTGAGGACTGAGTGTCGGACTGCCCGTCTGAAGTCGACATCGGTCAGTGCGTCAGCAAGATTCGTCTGTTCGGCCGACGCTGGGACCGCCGACGATGGTGTCGGCGTCCAGTACTGTCACTGATCGATAATCGAGAGATTGGGTGAGAGATGAACAAGAAGTACTCGGCCATCGCCGGGCTGGTTGCCGGAGGCGTCGCCGCAGGGTTGGTCGGGTTTGCCCCGGTTGCGTCGGCGGCTCCTGCGCCTACGCCGGTGGCGTACTACAAGAATTGCCAGGCGGCACGTGACGCGGGCGTCGCGCCGATCTACCGCGGCCAGGACGGATACCGCTCGGCACTTGATCGCGATGGCGACGGTGTCGCGTGTGAGACCGGGTCGCGATCAGCGCCGAAGCCCGCCCCGCAGGCGCAGCCCGCTCCCCAAGCTCAGCCGAAACCCCAGGCCAAGCCCCAACCCAAGCCGAAGAAGAAGGCTCCGAAGTCGAAGCCGAATCGTGGGGGTTGGGGCTCGGTCGAGTTCTTCTCGTAGCTCGTCCCCGCGACTGAGGACTTGCGTCACCTACAACCGGGTGACGTCGAGTCCTCCGTCGTGGAACGTCGAGCGCAGGCGCTTCTTGTCGAACTTGCCGACGCTGGTCTTGGGAACCTCGGGAATGATGGTCCAGTTCTCGGGGAGCTGCCACTTTGCGACCTTGTCGGACAAGAACTCTCGCAACGTCTCTGGTGTCGCGTCGGAATCCTCACGCAGCACGACGGCGACGAGGGGCCGCTCGTCCCACTTGGGGTCGGGTACGCCGATGACGGCGGCTTCGAGTACGTCGGGATGGCCCATGACGGCGTTTTCGAGGTCGACCGACGAGATCCACTCGCCACCGGACTTGATGATGTCCTTGGTGCGGTCGGTCAGCGTGAGGTAGCCGTCGGGGGTGATCGAGCCGACGTCGCCGGTGCGCAGCCAGCCGTCGTCGAACTTGTCGGCGGCGTCGACGCCGTAGTAGGCGCCGGTGATCCACGGTCCGCGGACCTCGAGTTCGCCGACGGTCTTGCCGTCGTGGGGGAGTGTTTCGCCGTTGTCGCCGATGAGTCGCGCTTCCACCGACGCCGGGAACCGGCCCTGCGTGTAGCGGTAGTGCCACCGCTCGTCGCCTTCGGTGCCCGCGGGTGGTCGGGCGACGGAGCCGAGAGGCGACGTTTCGGTCATGCCCCAGGCGTGGAGTACCTCGACGTTGTGTTCATCCTCGAAGGTGTGCATCAACGATGGCGGTACAGCCGATCCGCCGATGAGCACGTCGCGCAGTGAGGAGATGTCCTGCGGGTGCTGCGTGAGGTACTGGTGCAGGCCGAGCCAGATGGTCGGGACAGCCGCCGCGGTGGTGGGTTGCTCCGCAGCGATGAGTGCGGCCAGCGGTTCGGGCTGCAGGAAGCGGTCGGGCATGATGAGCGACGCTCCGATCATGAACGCTGCATACGGCAGACCCCACGACATCGCGTGGAACTGCGGCACGACGGCGAGCGCGCGGTCACCCTGCTTGAGCGCAGGACCATCCGTCATGCAGACCTGCATGGAGTGCAGGTAGATCGAACGATGGCTGTAGGCAACACCTTTCGGGTCGCCGGTGGTGCCGGAGGTGTAACACATCGCGGCGGCCGAACGCTCGTCGACCTCAGGCCAGTCGAAGTCGACGGACTGCTCGGCGATCAGCGCTTCGTACGCGTGCACCTGCACGCCGTCGGGAGCGTCGACGCCGTCGGTGGACTCGCCCGTCACGATGACGTGCTTGACGGTGGTCAGCTGCGGCAATTGCGGGTTGAGCAGCGGCAGCAGTGAGGGGTCGACGATGATGACCTGGTCCTCGGCGTGGTTGGCCACGTGGATGAGCTGCTCGGGGAAGAGCCGGATGTTGAGGGTGTGCAGCACCGCACCCATCGCGGGCACGGCGAGGTAGGCCTCGAGGTGCTCGGCGTTGTTCCACATGAACGTCGCGACGCGCTGGTCACCGTCGACGCCGAGCCCGCGCAATGCGTGCGCCAACCGTGCGCAGCGTCGTCCGACCTCGGCATATGTTCGACGCCGCGAACCGTCTCCGGTCCAGGTCACTACCTCGGCGTCGCCGTGGACCGTGCTGCCGTGGCGCAGGATCTGCGCGATCTGCAGCGGGGCGTCTTGCATGGTGCTCTGCATGGGTGCTCCTGTGTCTCACGTGCCGGGCTGTGGCGCCCGCGGGGTCAGGGCGCCGTCGTGACGCCGGTCACGGTGTCGATTATGCAGGGTCGGCCGCGCGGGGCTGCGGGGTGTGTCCGATTTTGTGGCGGGAGGCCTAAAGCGGCGCTATGCGGCGCGAGCGGGTAGGACCACGAGCGAACCGTCTTTGTGCTGAGCGATGTCGATTGTCACGTCGGGCTGCTGCGAGGGAAGCTGCGCGGACTCGCCGAGGCGCTGGAGGAGACGCGACGTGTTCAGTAGTTTGTCGACCTCGCCGGCCGAGAATACGACGTCACGGATTCCGTGCGAGCGGTCCAACTGGATCGACGACAGGCGTAGAAGTGCTGCGCGCAAGCGGTCTTCCAATCGCTCGACTTCTTTCTGCTCTACATCGAGGCTGTGCATGAAGCGTTCGAACGAGTTGCCTTCGTCCATCTGTGCGTGCTCGACCGCCTGAAGCACCAAAATCCGCCGCTTCATGGAGAAGGCAAGCCGTGCCAGCTGCAGGTGAATGTAGAACTCCCCGGAGGAATCGGCGATCGTCGGGATAGCCTTAACGAGATGGCTGAACTCGATGCGGTCGTCGTCCAGATCGCTTAATGCGTGCTCCCACTTCGCGATTCGTGAGCTGGCCTTCACTACTGCGGTGTCGATGGTGTGGGCGGCGGTGTCGAGGCCGAGTGAGATCCCCAATTGACCGCGGTCGAGAAGGATTGCGGTCGCCTTGGCGATTGAGCTCGCGCAGCCCTCCAGACCGTGCTGTTCGTCGGCAAGCATGTTCGCGTCGATCTTCTCGAGCAGCTTGGTTATCCGCTCAAGTGCTTGCTGCCGCTGACGGTCGGCGTGTGCGCTGATCCCAACCGCTACCGCCATGAGCACGAGCGGCGCTGCAACTGTGAGTGCGCCGGCTCCGGCGGCGGCCATCCCTGCAGTGCCAGCTGATCCACCGGCCGCGCCTGCGACTGCGGCTTTGCCCGCAACGGGCACGAACGTCGCCTGCGCCGCGATCTTCGAGCCGTTTGTCAGCGCGCTGTGGATGCCGCCGGAGATTGCTTTGGACGTCATCGGCTTGACAATGCCCCCGGTTACCTGCGCCGCGACCTTCGCCGGCACCACCATGCGATATAGCGTTTCACCTCCGTCTGAGAAGACTTTCGGTGTCCGACTGACCAGCCTTGATAGCTCCATCGCCAGCGGGCTCAGGCTACCGAGGGGAATGCCCGCCGAACGATCAACGGCCTCAGGAAGGTGATGTGCCTCCAGCGTCGTCAGCGGCACGTCGCTCAGCGTGGCCAGTGCATCTCGCAGCCCGGCCAGCCGATCGGACGTCAGCTCGGTGGTTCCGCTCAAAACGTCGGGGACGTCTGTTTGCTCTGTGACCAATGTCCAGACGGGTACCTGCTGAAGTTCATGGTCGGTCATGTGATCCCCTCGAGCGTGCGCGATGTCGGACTGAATGTATCGGACGTCTCGGACATATTGGATCATCGGTCCGATCGGATGACACGCGGAAACGTCCACCGAGCGCCGCTCATTGCTTCGGGTAACCGTGGCGCGTTGGTTTGCGCGACAATCTGATGACGTATCCGCGCAAGGAGGCAACCTTGGTGAGACCACCAGCCTCATCCAACGCCGTAAGCGCCAGAATGAGCCGGCAACGATCCAGAGACACCGCGCCAGAGATCGCCGTTCGGAAGATTCTCCACCGAAGCGGCCTGCGATTCCGTACGGACGTCAAGCTCGAGTCTGACCTCCGCACCCGAGCAGACATCGCCTGGAGTGGCCTGAAGCTCGCAATCTTCATCGACGGATGCTTCTGGCACGGCTGCCCTGAGCATGCAACTCGCCCTATTGCCAATCAGCAGTGGTGGGCACAGAAGCTCGACGCGAACATCGCGCGGGATCGCCGGACCGACGCCGAGTTGGAGCGACGGGGATGGACTGTTCGACGCTACTGGGAGCATCAGCCGCCAGAATCAGTCGCTAGGGACATCGCTCAGGTCAAGATGCAGATTGGGGCTCAAGCTACCAGTGGGAGATCGTGTCGATAGCGCACAGGGATTTGGCTAGTTCGTCCGGACAGTGCTACGCGCCGACTCAAGTACATCCTCGAGAAGGCCGTGCACATCGCCGCCACCCAGCACCAACTGGCGGTCGAGGAGCCGGTTGGAGGTCTCGCACGATGTTTCGCTGACCAAGGAGCAGCCATGGCACGCGGACAGGTTGAGGCTCGACGTGCCTTGGCGATCACTTTCGATACATACCGGGTCGTTCGAGCAGTAGTCGGCGTCGTCCAGCGCCGCGATGAGTAGAGGTACAAGCTTGGATGGGTGGCCGAGTCTGACCAAGCCACCGAGTGTTCCCTGCGCGTCCCCTGCCGCTGTGTATATGAGAATTCCCGCAGTCCGGTCGGGTCGGTCTGAGCTGGCGTAGATCCTCTCCTGGAGCGAGGCCGACGAGTATCCACTTGCATAAGCGAGGCGTCGGATAAGTAGATGGGCAATCGTGTGGAGCGCAACGAATCTGGGCTCGGGGACATCGAGTCGGTGCGCCCAGGGAGTGTCGTTTCTTCGCTCGATTAGGAGCCTGGCGCGAGCCCGGACAGCTGGTTGGTTCTCCCATGTCGTCAGGTGGTCTTCGTCGAAGCGTAGGAAGATGCCCTCACCGAACATTTCGATAGCCGGATAGACGGGCCGACGGTTTGCGTCGAGCCCTAAATCGGCAGAAATTAACGCAGCGTCCGGATTGTGACGGCGGAAACCCTTGAGCGTACGAACCTCTCGGACCCGCCTGACCTGGCCAAGGCCTGCAATCACTTCGGCAAGCCGCTGGTGCGGCGCATCGTGGTGGTCGATTCGCCACCCATCGACTACGAAGTCGCTCTCACTCTGATCGCGGCCCGGAATCTCAATCTTCTTGACGAAGGCCGCCCACTCTCCGTCTTTGAGATCGAGAAGGGTGGTGTCGTTCTGGTCGTCATCGCTCGCTGCAACGGCCAGAACTTCGTCCGGGGTGATGCCGAGCTCGGAGGCGATCCACCCTGCGACCATCTCCGCTTGTGGTCCGCCGTTGTCCGCGACCACCTTTTCGAAGTACATATGTTCGCGAATCCTTTCGGCCTTTGTGGCCGAGTAAGGCGTTTCCTCAGGGATGTCGAGGGCAGAGATTCGTTCTGCGATGTAGTTGCCGGTGGCGCCTCGCTGCACTGCTACGAGATTGTGTTCACACGGTTCGCCGACCTTGTCGGTCTCCCACGGCTGCCGATTCAGACACCGGATGCCGTCACGACTGAGTGACTGGGAACCGACCAGGTCTGAAAGTGGCCGCGACCGTTTACACGCTCCACAGGTGACGCGGAGGGACTTGAGGCCCTCGCCGTGGCCGGAAGACCGCGAAAAACGGAGCTCCTTATATGCGCGGCAATGGCGAACGGTTTCGGTTATTCCGCTGTCGTGCCCGCGGTGGGCCCACTGAAACCATGGAATATCTCGGATATGGCTGCCGCGTTCGCAGATGGCTACATATCGCATCGGTACGAGCGCACCCTTGCACTCAGTGCAGGCGTTGACGTAAGCGCCTTTGTCTCTCCTCGTTGAACAAGAAAGCCGGGTGCAGCGTTCGCAGAAGCGCCATTCCGGGAACCGCCAGTAAAGCAACCCGTTGGTGTCTTTGCCGGCGCGGCCAGCGTGAGTTGGGGCTTCAAGAAGAATGCTGGGCCCGAGCCGGTCCGTGAGCCGGGCGCAATGGACCTCTTTGGCAGATTTCTTGTCCCACCACGAGGTATCGGCGGCGATGAGGGATGCGCCGCGTATGTCGACGATCGCCCCCACGCCGAAGGGTGTGACTGTTTCGGACAGCCTGAGGTCATGTTTTATCCGTTGCACGCGATGATCCTTCCTCGAATGGTTCTTTCACGTCGACGGCTACATTCGGTTCAACCGAGCGCATGGAGTCGCCGACGAGCCAACCCTCGCCCGACTGGCCGAAGCGCTTGTAGAGCGCGGCATCGTCTCGGCTCTTGCCGTCGTAGACGAGTGCGACGCCGTCTTGGCGGGCGCGTTGGGCTCGGTCGTCCCAGTCGCGCAGAAGCCTCCATAGTGCGGCTTCGGTGTCGTCACGTTCGCTCGGCTCGGAGCGGCTCACGATTGCCACAAACTCGTCTACGAGCGTCTTGATCTGTCTCATCATGTGCGGATCGTCGAGGTGCATTTGTAAGGCCGCATCGTTCGCTGCCATTGTCGTGATGCTGTGGCGCACAAGCGTAGCGAGCGCTCCCGCGAGGGATCGGTCTCGAGATGCCAACGACCAGGGGGTGACGCTAGTCGGTTCGACGCTGCGGTACAGAGCCTCGTGGTAGCCGCGGAACGTCTCGAAATGTGAGCGGTCGCGTGCCCTGTTCGAACGGAAGAGGGTCGTGACGATTCCGTTGACGTTACCTCGACCGACTCGGCTGGTGGCTTGAATGTACTCGGCCGTGGTCTTTGGCTGACCAACCACCAACATCAGGGCGAGCCTTGGGATGTCAATCCCCACAGACAGCATGTTTGAGGAAAGGACGACGTCGATTGCGTTGTCGGAGTCAGTCGCGCTGCGTTTGAGCGCGCGCAGATCGTTCGGGAGTTCCTCCGGACTTCTCCTACTCGTGAGCTCGAGCACCTCGTCAGCACGCACTCGGCGGAGAGGCAGGTCGAGCCGTTCTGCGCGAGGCTCTAGCCGGCCGTTGACGTCATCGACGACCAGGGTCCCGGTCCGACCCAACTCGCGCAGGCTGTTGTGGTAAATCACCGCTGTCCAGTACGCGTCACGAGTCGAATCGTCATCCGAGTCCGCTCCGAGGACCGCTGGAAGTTCGAGGAGAGGCGAAGCCGCTGCCACCACAGCGGACATCTGCGACAGAGCCTGTGGCATGAGACCCACGTAGAGGCGACCTTCTCCACTGCCGACGGGCTGGGAAAAGAAGGTGCGGTCGTCGTCAAGGCCCGAGGGCGGGTAGAGCGCAACCTTGCGGCCATAGAGTCCTTGCACCTGCTCATCGGACGCACGGATTGTCGCGGTCGAGGCGACAATCTTTGGTGTCGATCCGCCTCGGCTCAGTAGCAACTGGATCACCGCGTCGAATACGGCGACGGTTGTACCGAGTGGTCCAGCGAGTAGGTGGAGTTCGTCCTGGATGATCAGCGACGGCTGTCTGTATGCGGTCCCGAGTCCCAGGAGCTTGCCTGCCTCTGTTTTGAATTGGAGACGCGCGAATTTGTCGACCGTGGCGAGGAGAATCGTGGGTGGCTGCTCATAGATTAGGTCGTCAATGACCGAGACGGGCAGCTCGTCGTTGAATTCGCAGGTGACGTTTGTGCAGTGAACAACGACGTCTCGTCCGACGATACGCACCCCATACTTCGACTTGTCGTCGGAGCGCGCGTTGGGTAACAGTGCAGTTCCGCACCACGGGCAGCTGTCAATCTGGAACTGGTTTGCCTCTTCGGGTCGAGCGGCTTTGTGGAGGCGTTCGAGTGCTGTCTTTGCCTCACCTCGGGTAGCTGGGGTGGCCTCGTTACCGACCCAGAGCCCGATGCTGAACGGCGCCATTTTCCGAACCCGAAGGTCGCTGAACTCGCCTGTTCTACGCAACAGTTCCATTGCGCAGACGAGCGAGGCGGCTCGTTGGAACTGTTGAGCAGTAAGCAAGCGAAGTGTGTACCGAGTGATGACTGCTGTGCCACCGCCGGCTGTGCCGTACGCAAGACGTCGCCGGAATATTTCGATGGCAGCGAGGCCCAGGTAGGCCTCGGTCTTGCCGCCGCCGGTTGGGAACCAGATCAGGTCAACAAGATCGCGATCTCGGTGACTCTCGTCCACCGTTGAGCTGAGTGCGACGAGCAGGAAACCGAGTTGGAATGGCCGCCACCGCGGCTCTTCAGTTGGCTTGCCCTGGTTGGTTTGCGCTTGCGCCATCTGCAGACGCATTGAGGTCATGCCGAGCGCGAATGCCGTCCTCACTTGGCCTGCGTCTGGCTGCCGCAGAAGGCAGATCGTCTCGTCCATTCGTTCAGCGGCCTTGACTGACCGGTCCACTATTCGACGCGCAACCTCTGCGTCTTCGCCGAACCCGGCGACTCGTTCTTTCTGCTCGGCGACCCAATCCGCGAAAGCCCCAGCGAAGGCGTCCAACGAGGCGAGCACGGTTTCGGTGTCAGAGTCCATAGTTGCCAAATGGGCGAGACTCAGTGCCCCGCTCTCTGGTGTATCGGGGTCGAACGCGATTGTCTCGACGGCGGGTACAACGAACGAGGGCACGGCATCCAGTCGAATCTGGGAGCAGGCACTGTCCTCATCAACAGTCCAGTCGGCAGCCATGCCGTGCCCAACTGCGTAGACCTTCCTCCCGCGGAAGCGCAATCTGAGCTCAGCGGACTCCTCGTCCAGGTCGAACGCCCGAGCCGGGTCATATTCGAGAAATCGTCCACCCTCTGCGGGCATGACGCTGAGCGCGACCTGGTAAAGCATTCCTGCGATATCTAGCCGGTCGTTGTCGTTGGACGTATCAAGAACACGAACAAAAACTGTTGCCAGGAAGAAGGCGCCGTATTCGCGCCACCTCGACCCGACCTCAATGGCGACGTCGTTTGCGGTCAATGGGTAAGGAGCTGCGGCGCGAAGCAACTGAAGCTGGGTGAACTCAAATGGCCTGCGCCGCCAACTTGGCGGACCATCGCCCTCGATGGGCTGGTAAGTGCCACCGGTGAGATCAACTGTGACGGTGGGTCGGTCGGTAACGAAGGAGATGGCGACCGAGGACGGACGCCATTCTTCGGGAATTGGGACAGCGGCACCTCTATCTTCGACTTCACCCACAGTCTCAACTTCGGCATCGCCTTCAGGGGCTCCTGTTTTTGAAAGCTCCTCGATCTCAGACCTATCAACTGTGCCCTGTGGGAACAGCATCCCCACAGCGTATTGCCGGTTCGGCATATTTGTGACTATCTCGTCGGGGCCACCCTCGGGGCCGACGTAGGCTTTACGTAGGTGGTTCAGCGCAGAGCGCTGAGAATGGGTTAGTTTCACTTCGCCATCACACGCTTCTTCAAGAGTTGTTGGAGTCTTTGCTTGTCGGTCTTCGACGTGATGATGTGCAGTGATACACGCGCGCGCGTGACCGCCACGTAAAACGCTGCGGTACCGGCTGCATCGTAGATCTCTGGCAGATCGAACACGATGACGTACTCTGCCTCGAGGCCTTTGGCGTACTTCGGGCTGGTGACTATGAAACCGCCGGGACTTGTAGACGGTCGGGTGGTCGAGTTCGTGCAGATAAGCCAAACTTCTTCGCGGTGCGCACCATCGGCGAGGAGTTGCTGCGCGATCAGGTCGGCCTCGACGACGCCGCTGTTGGCGCCATTCGCATTGTGCCACTGCACCTTTTCCCCGTGTACGATTCCCGGATCTCCGACGTCTGCACCGAGATATTCCTGGACGACATGGACGATGGCCTGGGTATTGCGAACGTTCAGATCCAGGTCTACGGCAATCGCCTCGGCGGCGATAAGCTCAGCGACCTCCGTGTCGTACTCGCCGTCGATGTGTGCTTGGTTGTTCGGGTCGAGGAACATTCGCCATCTGCCTCGGGCACGCCCGCCAACGATCACAGCATCTATGCGGTCCATAGAATCAGCGGTCATCATGTCCTGTGCTTCGTCAACGAGCACAGCATCGTAGGTCTTGTCGCCAGGGAGCTCATCGAACGGGATCACGTCGATGCCGCGATTGTGCACGTGCGGACCGAAGAACTCGGTAAGTGCCGGCGACCGGAAGGTGATGAGGACCGATCTACCCTGGTCGGCCTCCTGCTTGGCTGCTTCAACCAGCACAAGGGATTTGCCGGTGCCGGCGCCACCATAGACGAGCACGCGGGGATTCCGGGCGAGCGCCGCCAATACCCGTGCTTGACCTGCCGTCGCTCGGTTCTGGTCCTCGATTACGGCGCCGCGCTGCGCATCGATCACCGGCATCCGTGTGAACTCACCAAACAGGCGAACGCGGAGATCCTTTGTGCGCGCGCGCTTTACGCCGTTTGGGGCAGTCCTGGTGTTTCCGACCACGCGGTTCAACGCTGTTTCAAGGTCTACGGGACTCATGTCCTCCCGTGCGAGCCAGTGACTGGGAAGCCAGCCAACAGCATTGGGAGGGGAGTCGATGTCAGGGGTGACTACGACGGCCTCATGCGCAAACCAGCCCATACCCTCCTCGTGGAGAATGTCGCGCAGCGCGTACGCAGCGGATCTCGCCTGTTCCATCGGGGAACTGGTCAGCTTGTGCCAATCACCTCGTCGGTCAACCGAATACCAAAGGCCATCGTGCTTGCGCACGCCGCCACCCTTGACTTCAATCACCACGACGACGCCCTTCCACAGGACGATGAAGTCAGCTTCCGCCTGCTGCTTGTACTTGTGTGAGCGTAAGTCGACAGAGTGGAATGCAAGTGCGTCAGCGTCGGTGGTGATGTCACGAAGGAGCCGAGCGACCGTGCGCTCGGCGTTGCTCGTGGCGCGGCGTTCGATGTCCGCCAGAGCGGGTACGAGGATCACTCCCCATGTCCTTCTTGCGCGCTGATCTTCCCCTGTTGCTGATCCCACAGTTCGGTGTAGTCGCGGTAGCCGAGAAAGTCGTTCATAGCTCCCCAGTTGTCGGCGACGTCAACGATCGTGCATTCTTCTTTGCCGCCGTTCTTCCAGCCGCGCAAGCCGCGTCCGGCCATCTGAATGTATGCGCTAGGACTGAAGGTCGGCCGAGCGATGTAAAGTGCGCGCACACCCGGGGCGTCGAAGCCCTGAATGAGTAGATCGCAGTTTGCCAACACCTTGATCTCGCCTCTTTGGAATCGATTGATCACTTCTCGACGCTGCTGGCGGCCAGTCTGCCCGCTGACAGAGTCGGCCTTCACCCCTCGGTAGCTCAGTGACGCGGCAAGCACTTGTGCTGACAGAACGCTGGGCGTGAAGACAAGGACGGGCCACTCTGGGTGCCGATTGATGAGGGCCATGATGTGTTCGACGAGGATCTTCATCCGAGTCTCGTCACGGCCGAGACGCTCGTACAGGCCGCGGTCGATGACTTTAGAAGTGCGAATGTCTTTCTGCTCGACGGCGCTGAGGGGTACGTCGACACCCGGAAGAATTTCGTGCTTGACGCTGGCCAGGACACCGAGACTGACCAGCTGCTTGTATGCGTCGGTTTCGAAGGCGGTGAGGCGGTTTCGGCCGAAACGTGCCGCGAGTTGCTTTGTCGCCTCAGTATCGCCTGCTCCACCTTTGAACGGGGTGGCGGACAACCCGACGAGAGGCCTCTCGAAGCTGCGTCCGTCGACCCCGAGCCATCGAAGGATTTGTGTGTAACGAGTCGACCCGCCGGCGCGGTGGGCCTCGTCGACAAATATCGCCGCAGGCGTCGCCAACCACTGGTATTCAGGGTCGTTCATAATGGCCTCGAGCTTGGCGTCGGTCGCGACAATCACACTGAATTTAGTGTCCGGCTCGTGGACCTTGTTGTTCTGCCAGAGGCGTCCGATCGTCAGTGGTTGTTCGTCTCCGAGGTAGCGCCAGACAGTCTCAAACGTCTGAACCGCCTGTTCACATAGCTCAATGGATTGCGCGATCCATAGCACGGGTCCGTTGAGCACATCGTCGACGAAGAGTCGCAGTACCGTTTGTGTCGCCACACGCGTCTTGCCAGCACCCGTCGGGAGTTCAACCATTCCCTTTTGCGCTGGCCCGTTCTCTGACGGTTGTGTCAGTACAACGCGAAGCTTCTCGCTTATTTTCTTCTGAAAGGTGTGAAGGTCGCTGAGCTTCACCGCACCTGGTACCACGTACTCGTGGGGGCGGGGCTGCGATCTCTGGCCCGCATATTCTGCCGCGAATCCCATTTTGCGAACCCACGTAATTGCTGCGGACATACCTGCCCATGCAGTCGGGACGTCAGAGAACCCGATTTCGCGGAAGCGCTCTGCGAGGATCTTGAGTGAGTCAGAACCATAAACGACCAAGAATAAGTCGGCGACCGATGTCCTGTCGTTCACGATTCCCTGGGCTTCGAGCGCTGACCAGAGGCCCGTCGGAAGCGCGTCGCGCAGGTCGTCTGGCCCGATGTAAAGCTCAAGCCGCTCGGAATCTGAGTCAACCGCCTTCGCTTGGACCCGAAGGTCCTCGAGCTTGTAATTGATCCCGGCCACAATTACGGAGTTGAGACTCGCATTGTCGAGGCCTAGCTCGAATGCTTCATTGATTAGCTTCAAAGTTTGCTTTTCGTCAGCGCTATCACTGACGACTAGTTCGCTGCCGTCGAGATACCAGTTCTCCGGTTTGTCCTCGACTCCGTCTTCGGTAGTAACGCGTTTGGCGATTGTCAAGGCGCGAGCAATCTTTGCGCCGTTCAGCTTGTTGGAGCCGAGAGCGTTTCGAAGCCCAGGGTAGGTGTCCAGTATCGGTTCGCTGCTCTGTCGGCCTTCAATGATCTCCGAGAACGCAAAACTGTCCTCGAACCGACGACAGCCGACTGCGTTGGTCAGCTCATCAAGATATTCGCTGCTGGTGCGAAGAAAAGGACGTTGCCGAGTTAAAAGGAAGGTCTCCTGCTCATCATTCGTAGCGAGATACACCGCAGAAGGGGGCACTGGCTCGATTGTTTTCGCAACACGCGCGGGTATGGTTGCAGGCTTTGCACCGTTGAACCCGGCTTTCGTCGCTGCTATGACGAACTCGACGAGGACGTCGTTTTTGATAGCGGAGGGGAAGATCTTCCCCTCCAGCATTTCCCGCATCAGTTCGCGCGGGACCTTGTCGAGTTCGTCTGTGAGCTTGAGGACCGTGGCGGCTTGCCGCGCTCCGCGGAACAGCGGTAGCAGGCCCTCATATTGCACAAGCGATGGCGCAACCACACCTGCGGGTTCCCGGGGGCCGCGACTGGAGTTCACCAAGCCTGCAGTTCGGATTGCCCATAACGCAGGTGAGTCGACACCGTAGGTGTTACCGCTTCCTAGGTCTTCGCAGGTCCATTGTTCGTCGCCATGCGATAGAAGAGCGGAGGTCCACGATTCACGTGCAGCTGGTGGAGCACCTGCGTCGCGAAGGAGGAACAGAACGGAGAAAGGGCCGGGCCCGTCAGCCCGATTGAATTCGACGGTGTCAATCGGCCTTTCGCCAGGTCCGCGCTTGCGGTTGAGATTGTCCAACACCCACTGCTGGTACTCGCCGAAGTAGGGCTCATCCTCGACTGGGTAGGCCTTGATCGGTTCGCGTACGACGCCCAGTTGCCGTGCGACATCGGCCTCGCAACGACGCCGATCGAGCAATTGTTGAGCGAACTGCTCATTCAGTGGCGTGTCAAGGTCGAGAACCTGCTGAGGCCACGCCCACCCCCCGTCGAGCGTGGGCACCTTAATCGGTGCATTCGACGCCCGCATGATCCGCACGGCGACTCGCGAGGGTAGGTCGACCGTCGAGTCCCAAACCCTGGTCAGGTCGTCAGCGGCCGGATCGCTGTCCAATTTTGCAAGGCGAGCAGTGAGGATGGCCTCTGGGTCCAAATCGCGGAAATGTTGCTCCTGGAGGATCTTCTCGACGCCGGGCTGACCTAGAAACTTCGGATTGACGAAGACCGCGTCCTCGATTTCTAGATCCGATTCGCTGTGCAGGAAGACGAGTCGATTGTCCGCTAGCGCTCGTATGCCGCCTGTGGTTGGGATGACCTTTGCTTCCCTGATGTTTGGCAAACTCAAATGGCTCGCGACGGTCTTCAGTGCGTTCGCTGCAGAGACAGGGTCGTCGCCCTCTGCCCATTCACGTAACCAGGTCAGAAGCCCTCGCTTAGGAAGGTTGGCAAGGAGGGTTTTCGAATCTCGGGTATCCACCCCGGAGCTGTGGGCAAGGAGGTAGAGGTCTCGTAGACGTGTTCATCGAGTTGACGTCTGGTAGCACAGCCAATGCGGGACGTCGTCCCCTGTGTTGGGGGACTGAATCCAAGCCTGGTGGATGTCCTTGTCAAAAACGATTGCGAAATCTAGCGGGAGCAGTTCTTGACCGCCTCGAAGGTTGCCGGTGGCATCAGGGATCAGGTCGAACCCAGCAGCGACCTCCGGAATGTGGACGGTGAGCAGCTCGTCACCAAAACTGAGTGTCTCCCGGCCTCGGGCAGGCATGAAGTCCAGATGCGCCGCGGGATCCTTGCGTGTGCTCAGACTTGGCATGATTTCGACGAACATTTCCGCGACAGTTCGCAGAATCTCGCGGTTGTAATCGTTTCTCAGCAATGTCGTGCGATCGTCGTTCACGCTCCACGGAGCGTTGAAGAGCGCAGACGCAGAAGTCTCATCCTGCAATGGAAAGTACGACCAGAATTGCCCTCGTTTGAGGTCCCGCTGATTGGCTGGGACTGCGACAGTGACCTTAACCTCCGAGCGTGATACCGCTTCGCCGACTTGACGTCGAGCTTCAGAAGATGGCGCGTGCATACGGCTCTCAACGATCCACTCTTCGGGAGCGTGATCCTTCAGCTCGAGGCCGAATCTTCCGTCACCGAGTTCGCGCGAAATGTGGCGGGCCTCGTACGGCTGATCGCCGACCACCCGCAACCGCACTTCTCGAACGGCCTGCACGAAAAGGAGGAATTCTGACCTGAAGCCCTCGATTTCGTCTCGCAGACGCTTCAGATTCTTGGCGCCGGGAAGCCGGACCACGGTCGTCGCCCACCCACATAGATCTGCCAAAATCGGGTCGCCGGCAACCGCTTCTTCGGTGTTTGCCATCGTAGCTGTCCGCAGAATGGGTAGCTTGCCGTTAGTTGGGTTCGCCGTGCGCAGTGCTTCGCGCGCTTCCTGCGTGTTGAACTCGATAGCGACAGACCGGCTGAAAACCTGGGGTGCATCCGAGACTGCCAGGACCGATTTGAATCCCAGGCCGAATCGACCTATTTCGTCGCCGCGCTTCGCACTCACGTATGCCATCGAGATGGCCGTGAGCCCGTTGCGCGAGAAGGGTCGCCCGGCGTTGGCGCAGTACAGGACTTCATTCTCCGTGTCGAGGACGATGTCCACGCGGCCTGCGGACTGAGTGTTGTCGTCTGCACCGACGATGGCGTCGGCGGCGTTCTGCACGAGCTCGAGGAGCGTCCGATTCGCGTAGCCGCCAGTCCGAATGGACTCCTCCAGATTGGCGTGCTCCACGATGAGGTTGGGCTGTATTCGGTAGGAGTCGATCGCCCGACCGAACTGGGCTTCAACCTCTGATACCAGTTCGGGGTCCGGAACCCACAACTCACTAGCAAACGTCACTGTAAGACTCAACTCCTACTATCGCTCCTGACCCGCACCGGGGTCGGAGCCCACACTCGATCACCGTTCAGGACGGCCTTCCGGCCGCTCGATGCTCCGGTGACCTGAGTCGGGCGGTCGCGCCAAGCCCCCAGGTACCGTAACAATGACAACCTATCCATTGCCTCTGACATATTCGCCCAATTGGGCTAAGCGAGTTGTACCACCGTCCTGCTGACTGCGGTCTGCGCAGTTGAGCAGCACACTCACTGGCGGCGCGGCGAGCGAGCAGCATGATCGACTCCGTGACGTCTGCTCGGCTTTCCTTAATCTGGACGTACGGATGGCGCCGAATTCTCATGGTCTGTTCTGTCGCTGTGCGAAACCGACACTCGTCCTGGATCTCCGATGATTGTCATTCCCGAACCTTCTCGGGCTGGTGCGCAAGCGATTGCATTGCGCACCAGCCTGTGGTCTGCCTCGCTTGGGCCTGCCCAGGATGCGCGATGTCTCTCAAAAAACGCTTCCTTGAGAACAGTATTCATTCCTAGCAGTGAGTTGAGGAGGTGTGCGCCGAGCCTGGGGGGGATCGCATTACCGATCTGCTGAGAAACATCCCTGCCTCTCCATGGATATCCGTCGGGAAAAGTCTGCAAGCGTCCTGCCTCGGCTACGCCGAACCTTTGATAGTATTCGCCGTCGATAATGATCTTGTTGCGGGTTGCCTTGCTCGTGACGGTGAAAGCAGGACGGTTGTGGAGTCTCTTGCTTCGGTTCTTGGGATCGCCTCCGCTCCCATAATTGGATTCGACATAGAAAGGGGACTCTATCCCGAGAGTCTCGCCCATCGAGATCCACTTCGGGAGCTTGCTTTCGTTGTCAATTGCGGGGGGTGCATCGAACGCATTGTTTATGTACTTCTGATGGGTTGGCGATGGCAGTTTGACATCTCCATTGCAAACCTCGAGTCGTGCAATCAACACTGCTCGTCTCCGGGTTTGTGGCACCCCGTACTCCTCTGTGGAGAGGATGCCCACGTCGGTACCATAATTCATTTTCTGCAGCACGTTTGCCATCGCATCCCAGATCGGTTGCACGGCCGGAACTTGTTCGAGCAAAATTGCTTCGAACGGGCGATTCGCGTCCAGCGCGCGAAGGGCCCATATTAGGGGCTGCAATACTAATCCCGTTCGCGGGTCGGTATGGGAGTCGACTTCGCGGAGCACTTCATCGATCGAGCCCTTACCGAGCTTGTCAATCAGCCCGATGACTTCAGCGAGTGCCCGACGCCCGTGCCCGTTGCCGGCCACTGTGTAAGTCTGACAAGGGGGACCGCCAGCCAGGACGTTGACTTGGGTAGTGAAATCGGTTGGACTCCAATTTCTGACGTCCGACAAGATGGAACAGAGGCGGGCCGCTCTCCGCGTAGCGACTGCTGATTCGTCGAACTCGATCCCGATGGACGGCACGCCGAGCCAGTGCGCTGCGACATCGAGACCGCCTGGACCTGCGAAAAGATCTACGATCATAGGGCTAGCGACCGGCGGTAGCGGCGTTTGGGTACTCGCGATCATCTATAGGAGAGTAGCCGTCGGCTCCGACGTCAACGAATCGCCACGCGTGCTGTGGTCGTGCCCTCCCACCAGGTAGAGTCGGCGCCGAGACTCGTCGTCCTCGTGAGCCGAGGGGCGGTGTCTTCGAGGAGGAGGTCTACATCTGGTGCCGCTTCTTCGACCGCGCGGGTTGTTCAGCGGGGAGTATCGCGGGACGACGCTTCGGGAGAATCTGGGACTGACGCGACCGGCGGATCGTTCGGCGAGGAGGGCTGTGCATCCGGGCTAGTGAGCGTCGCCTTCGTCCGTTTGGTACCCCAGCGCCGCCGCGACACGTTCCGCTGCATTAAGAGTGAAGTCGTCGAGCCGAGGTGTGGCGGTGAGCAGAACCCCGGCGTGCCAGGGCGCAGACCTGATTGTGGTGCCGCTGATGTCGGCGGCAGGGAAGTGAAGACGGTCGACGACGTAGGTCAGCCAGCCGGGTGTGACCGGCGTGTCCAGCTCTCGGTTGCTGTGGGGATCGGGAGGGTAGACGTCTGTAGCGTCGACGGCGGTCCACGTCGAGGCGGTGGCAGTGTCGGGATCTACTGTGGTGACGAGGCTTTCGAAGATCGTCGCGAGAAGCGATTCAATTTGGCCAGAGGATGTGCCGTTCTCAAACGCAGGCTCTTCGAGGTTGACCGTCACCTCCACGGCGTCGACGATCCCGCGCAGAGTCTGAATGCTGATGACGACTTCGACGGCTCCGCTCGGAAGTCGAGACTGATCGCAGTTGATCACGCGAAGAGTGCGAGCGGCGGTTGCGTTGTCGCTCATTGCATATCCGGGGTTAACCCAGGCGAAGGCGTCGTGGATTTCGGCTGGTTCAGTCAGGTCG
The DNA here is from genome assembly GCF_001665925.1 of Gordonia sp. 852002-50816_SCH5313054-c. NCBI lineage: Bacteria > Bacillati > Actinomycetota > Actinomycetes > Mycobacteriales > Gordoniaceae > Gordonia > Gordonia sp. 852002-50816_SCH5313054-c. The sequence continues at coordinate 17,165 of NZ_LZTE01000024.1, read as the reverse complement.
ATCGGCTGGCCCTCGTCGTAGAACCTGGCGATCGGCGACCATTCGGCGATGCCGAGCACGTCAACGCGCTGGAACGCCACGAACACTTCCGAGAGTGACCTGTAGATGTCGTTCACGGTTGTGCCGCTGCTATTTTCGCTGCGCGCGCGTACCCAGTACAGGCCGCGGTTCGACGACCGGAGTTCGCGTTGGTGGGTGTGGAAGTACTCGAGTTCGCGGGAACCGCGCAGGTCGGCGACTGCAGCCGAGTCCGGCAGTGCGGGCTCGTTACCACTGAGAAAGCCCCCGAGCCAGCCATGTGCGTAGTCGGTAGTGGCGACGATCTCGCGAGGGAATACGGCGATCCCGTACCCCTCGTCCAAGTTGTAGAGCTCGACGCGTCCACGATAGGTATGTGCGTTGCCGTCGATGACGTATAGCTCGTCGGAGCTGTTGAGCCGCACGATGAGTCGCTTGTCTGCCCACTCGGGGAGCGGTCCGATGGTCATGGGTGCGGACTCGCTGTTCTCATTCGAGGTCCTTGGCGAAGATCGCACCCTGTGATTCGAGGATGTCGAGTAGGCGTCGAAGGTAGGGGCCCGACGCAGCGCGCACTTGTGGACCGTGTGGCTCCCAACTTCTCGCGAGGCTCTCGACAAAGCCGACCGCGATGAGGCCCTTCACGTCGATGTGCTCCTGAGGGTAGCGGCCGTCGAGGAAGTCAAGGATCGCGACGGCCTCACCTGAATCTTCGATGTGGGTGCTGACCCAGTTCGCTACGTCCGCGAGGATGAGCTGATCGGGGATAGCAAGACCGTCGGCAGTGAAGTCTGCAGCGTAGTCATCAAATACCCCTCTGACAGAACGGAATTGGTCAGCCAACCGCCGAACGAGCTCGATCTTGGCGGACGCAGTTGCCACTGGGTTAGCCTCTCGGTGTTTGCAGTCGTAGTCGAACGGTTGTCGGCTCTGCGCCGCTGTCTCTTCTCATTGCTCGTCCTCGACGGGTAGGTCGCGGTAGAAGTCGTCGACGTCGAAGAGGTATCGCCAGGCCGTGTCGTGCTCGATGTCGTCGATCCAGTTGGCGATCTCATGTCCGCTACCTGATCGTCCGATGATGATGTCGGGAAAGTCTGCCATGCCAACCGCGCCGATTGCGATGTTGTGGGTTTGGTTGTAAGCAGACACCGAAGCGATTGCTAGGTCAAATACATCGCCTGGGAGGTCATCGGTGACGGCGTCGTACGCTCGAGCCAACGTCTGTCCAAGAGTCTCGCCCGAGGCTTGAGTGATGGGTGGAGGGTTCTGGCGGATGTTGCGTTCACGTTCGTGGAGCCAATCGAGAATCCCCGCCAATTCCCAGTTGCCCTTAAAGAAGACAACATTTTTGGAACCATCCTCCGGTATCCCGATCAGTGCGAGGTCTTCGTACCAATCACAATGGCTGCCTTCGCCCTTATGTCGGGGGCCGGTCTCAAATCGGAGCTTGACCTTCCGAATAGGTTCGCTCATTCTACTTTCCTAGATCAAGTTGGCTACGCCGGACGAATACTGCCTCGAAAAGTCCGTGAGTGTATTGCTCATCATCCGGCCGGTAGGTTGCTGAAGAAGTCATCTGGGTCGAAGAGATACCGCCATGCGGTGTCGTGGCCGAGATCGTCGATCCAGTTGCAGATTTCATGACCGTTTGATCCTTTGCCGAGCAGCAGCCTCGGTATCTTCATTCCGGGGGCACCGAATACTACGTTGTGGTGATAGTTGTATTGGTAAAGGGCTTCGCTGGCAATATCGATGACGTCCATGGTTAGATCATCCGACACGGCATCATAGGATCGGGCTAACGTCTGCCCGATTGTCTCACCTGCGGTCTGGGAAATCAGCGGCTCCTGGTGACGGATCTTTGATTCGCATTCGCGCAGCCATTCGAGCATCAACTTGGGGTCGTACTCGCCCTGAAATAAGACATGCTCTTGCATGGTGCCTTCAGGATATGCAAATAGGGACAGTGTGACGTCGTCTCTCAACTCGAGACGTAGAAGTATCGCCGTCGGTGTGCTCATTTCCCTTTTTCGTAGTTTGTTGAATTCGGCGTTAGCTATATCGCCACGCTCTCGGAACTCTTCAGCATCTGCGCGGGTACATCCTATGGCGTGTCGGCCGGGTCGCGGTGACAGCCTCCAGCGTTGTCAGATAGCTTGGGCGACTTGTCTGGCTCATCGTCGATCGTCTGCGCGGTCAGCGTCGCGATGTGCGAGTGCTCCTGTGGCGGTGAGGTCGTCGACCTGGCCGAACGCCGCGGATGCTGGTTTCAGCATTCGGTTGGGAGGTTGCTGAAGAAGTCATCGGGATCGAAGAGGTACCGCCAGGCCTCGTCGTGCTCGACGTCGTTGATGTAGTTGGAGATTTCGTGTTCGTCGTTTCCTCTGCCTAAGAGAAGCTGAGTGATGTCGGTGCCGGGAGCGCCGAACGCAATGTTGTGGCTTCTGTTGTAGAGTGCGATCGATTTGTTGGCGAGATTGATGATGTCGGTGGGCAGGTCGTCGGTGACGGCGTTGCGTGCTCGAGCGACTGTTTGGCCGAGCGTGTCACCCGGTGCCCGGGTGATCGGGGTGATTTCGAACCGAATCGCAGACTCATGCTCTCGCAGCCAGGCGAGCATCGGTCCCAGTTCGTATCTTCCAGAAATAAAGATGTTCTCGGTATTGGGTGCATCGGCGTACCCGATGAGTCGTAGTTGTCCCTGGTCGGACTTTTGTAGTCGTAGTTGAACGGTTTTTGGCTCTGCCACGCTGTCTCTTCTCACTGTTCGTTTTCGACGGGTACGTTGCGGTAGAAGTCGTCGACGTCGAAGAAGTATCGCCAAGCTGTGTCGTGCTCGATGTCTTGAATCCAGTTGCAGATCTCGTAACCTTCCTCGGAGCGGCCGATCAACAGGCCGGGAAAGTCTGCCATCCCAGAGGCGCCGGCGCTGATGTTGTGTGTGATGTTGTAGCGGCTGACTTCTGTAATCGCGAGATCGAAGACATCTTGGGGAAGATCATCAGTAACAAGGTCGTAGGAGCGTGCGAGTGTTTGGCCGAGTGTTTCGTTCGGCAGTTGGGGTATCACCGGGTCATCATTGCGGATCTGTTCTTCACTCTGCTTGAGCCATTCGAGAATTCCCTCGAGTTCCCAATTTCCCTTGAAGAACGTTATCTCTTCCCCCGTCGCGGGATTCGTGCCAACGAGTTTCAGACCTTCGTACCAGTCGGGCCATACGCCTCCAGGGTGGCGGAGGCCATCAGCGCCGAATCTCAGTTTCATGAGAGTTGTTCTTGAACTCATTTACCCATCACCAGCCTATTCGACCTACTATTTGTGAGTTCTCCACGATCGCGAAGATCACGGAGTATTCAGGGCGGTACCTCCTGACTACCCTCTTAGGGATACCCGTGGTAGCCTCCGGTGATGTCAGGTTGAAATACTCTTTTGGCTTACATGAATCACGTCGTCGGGAATGACCTCGAGATTCTGGGTGTCCCCCTCATTCGCAGGATGGATGCTATCGGGCGGAGCCGATGACCGGAACCGGGATGGAGGTCTCGGATCACTTACTCGAATGACCCAGCATTGGCGCATCCGGGTGCGCGAGTCGTCGGTGACGGCGTTCCGCTGAACGCTGCCGCTGTTCGATAACGCCTACTTGCCACGCGCGTTCTTTGGCCAACCCCAGCGCGATGGTCGGCCAAGCGTTACCGCTCGACGACGCGTCGCGCAGCATGCTCCCCGGTGACCGGCTCCGAAGGCGACCAGCCGTGCACCGCTTGACGCCACTCGTCGGCGATAGCGTCGGCGCCCCATCGTGCACCGAGCAGTGCCCCGGCGATGGCGGCAACGGTGTCTGTATCGTTGCCGATCCGGATAGCGGTGAACAGTGCGTCCCGGATGTGTTCGTGCGGTTGGACGTCGGGTGTGAGGGTGTGCAGGATCGACGAGGTGGCCGCCTGCAGCGCGCTGACGGTGAAACCGTTGGGGTTGAACATCTTTGGGTCTTGTGTGGCGGCGTCGTCGAGCCACGTCGACCATTGGTCGACCCGATCACGGGGTAGGAGGTCGAGTCCGGCGGTGACGTCGAGTCGCTGCTCGACGACGGCGACGCGGATCGCTTCGCACCACAGGACGCAGGAATCGCCTGCGAGGTCACCGGCGTGTGTCAGACCTGCGGTAGCCCTTGCTGTTTCGGCCAGAGCCTCGCGGTCGTCGAGGTATGCCAGCGCCACCGGCCCGGTGCGCATGAGCGCGCCGTTGCCTGCCGAGCGGGGACTTCTCGCCGTGTAAGCCAACGATTCCTCGCGCATGGCGGTGCCCGGTGCGGCGTCGGGATCGACGTCCAGGCGTCGGCGCGTTGCGCCGAGGACTGCGCTGGTCTGACTTCCGACGTCGGCGGGGACGGATGCGTACCACTGCAGGAAGTTGGCCGCTACCGCGTCTTGACCCGCGGGCGAGCCCAGGTCTGTTCCGGAGGCGATGACGTCGAGGATGGCCATCGCCATGTCGGTGTCGTCGCTCCACTGCCCGGGCGCGAAGCTGCCGAGTCCGCCGCCGAGCATCTGCGGTTCTTCGGAGTCGTGCAGCGCGCGCGTCTCGAACTCATAGGGGACTCCGAGTGCGTCGCCGACCGCACCGCCGAGGATGGTGCCGGCAATGCGGTCGGATCGATCAGTTGTTGTCACAGGTGTGTGAGGCCTTCCGTTGAAGAATGGTGCGCAAGTGTGCGGCTCAGTCGCCGAAGCGATCCCTCCAGAAGGGTCTGTTCCGCCAGCTGTCGATGTTCTGCTGACCGCCGTCGAAGGTGAAGGCGACGAGCTCGTCGTTGTGCGGAGCCAGCCCGTGCGGGACGGCCCAGACCGGGTCCTGGTTGGTGTACAGGTACCAGCGTCGGGGCTTGTTCTGTGGGTCCCAACGCACTTTTACGCTGCAGCCGTCGCCGGGGTTCTTCGTGATGATCCCGGTCAAGAGAATGTCCATCACCGACACTTTGTTGCCGCGAGTCGCGAACGGTACGCCGTCGGTTGCGTTGCGGCGCTTGCGGACTGCGATGCGCTCGCCTTGGAGCATCGCCTGAACATGGCCCTCGAACCTGGCGCTCGGATCCATCCGCCACTCGCCCTTTGTCACGAAATCCTCGAGCGTGTTGCGCTTCGATGCAATGGGGCCGGCATTGACGAACCAAGCGATGTCTACATCGTCGGGAACTTCCTCGGTCACAACGTCGGGAAGAAGCTCCCTGGTCTGTGACGTGGAAGCCTCGGCACACTGCCCACCAACTGGTTGGGTTGCGATCGTTTGCAGTGTTTCGATTGCATCGAGACGGTCGATCTCGTCGGACGAAGCACGCCGAACATCAGGAAACGCGCGCTCGACAACTTGTGGGCAGTGATACCGCGTGTACACGCTCGGGTGCTTTCGCATGACGTCGAGAACCAGTTGAGCTGCCGCGTCGAGCACCCGCGGATCGCTCATCAGACGTGAAAAGGCTTTGGGTGTCTTGGCTTTTAGCAACAGAGTATCGGCGCCGGAGTCGTCGTAGCTGACGGTCGTTACAGCTACATCAGGATGGAGTCTAGCGAATGCCCGTTGAGTCATGGCGCCATTCAAGATCGACGACTTTCGCACATTGACAAATCCGTGCAGATCTCGAAATACCACGAACGTCTCCATACGGCCAACGCAGACACACAACAATCGCCTTCCGCCGTAGGTGCCGGTACTTACGTTCCACCCGTGGAACTCCGTCTGCTTCGGAACCGGTACACAATTAGTCAGGTAGTTCCGCAGTAGCTGCGTAGTCGCGGGTTCTGCCGAATGGTCGGCGTACCTCGTCGCTGCGGTCTTGTACTTGATGGCCTGCGCCTCGTTCATCGCTTTCAGGTCGCTGTGGTCAGACATGTTGAATTCTGCAGGTGCACTTAGCCAACGGAGTTGCTCAGCTGGATCCAGAAACTCCTCGAGCTTGTCCGTTCCGAATGAAACCGCCGCGTGGGTCTTGTTTCGGCATCGATTGGGCACGGTCCTATTGAGCTCATGGATCAGCAATCTCTCGACCGCCTGCAGTTGCTGTTTGGACAAGTTCTCTCGAATGAATCGCACCTCTTCGATCTCGTTTCCCCAGAACGAACTATGCCCACCCATTCGGGACCTTAGGTTGATCGATTCCCCCAGATAGTACGAGTCGCCCTTGAACATGAGCAGGTAGAACCCGGCGTGCGTTGCGGCAGGGTCACCGCCTATCTTCGTCTTGGTTCCCTCGAACTTCCGTACAGGACCGAATCCCTGTTTCGACGCCCACTTGTCGACGGCGTTGCGAGATGATGACATCGATTCCTCCTGTTGGTCGTTGGAATCTATCCTCGCCGACCACGCTTCCGGTTGCCGAGGTGGTACGAGTCCCGCGTCCGCTTCGAGACGTACCCGGCGCTGCCTGTGGCCGCGACAGATCCCAACTCCTCGATCATCTGCAGTTCGTCGTCGATCGCCGAGCGCTCAGGTGCAGAAGCGAGTAGCGCCGATGAGATCGAGCTCTGCCTCGAGGCATCAAGGAACGCACTTCCAGCATCTAGGTCGCCGCGCTCGTACGCCTCGGACGCCCGCAGCTTCGCTGCCTGGCCCTCCTGATACAGCTTCTCCGACTGTACGGTCGGGTTCGGTACGCGGCCAGCAGTCTCGTCGCCGGGTACCACGTTCACCGTCACCGGGAGCGTCACCGTGTGCTCTGTCAGCGTTGCCGACTCGACGTACCGCAGCTCGAGCTCGGCGATCTGTGCGACTCCCAACCCCGACATTCCGTCAACGGCCAACTTGAGCAACAGTTTTCGTGCCTCAGATCCGTACAGGTCACCGAGTTCGATCGACACTTCGCCGTCGGCGACCTGGTGTGCGGGAAGGTCGTTGTACAGACTGAGCTGCACTTCCGGAACGAACCGCACCGTCAGTGTCACGGCCTGCACCGCCTTGGACAGCAAGCCCTCCACCTCGCCGGAGATTGCAGATCCGGCGGCGTCGGGATTCTCGGCGAATACGTGATTCCCGTTGCCGGAGCGCGCGATTGCTGACAGCAGCGTCTCGTCGTATCCGGCGCCGTAACCGAGCGTCGAGGTAACGATCCCATCGGATGCAGCCTTCGATGTCAGCGAGGCGAACTCGTCGACCTCGCAGATCCCGCTGTTGACGTGCCCATCGCTGACGACAAGCACCGTGCCGCCGCGAATCTTGGATGCTTTGGCGGCGCGGCGCAGTTCCTGTAGGCCGCGCAGATATCCCGAGGACAGATCGGTCATCCCGCCAGCGAAGATCGCGTCGACGAGCTGGGTGGCCTGCTGCTTGTCAGCTAGCGGGGCAGCGGGCACGGCGACTTCGGCGTGGTCGTCGAACGTCACGACGCCGAAGACATCCTGCGGGTCGAGCCGTGTGATCACGTCCGCAAGTGCCTTCTTCGCGCCAGCGAGCGGGGCGCCGTTCATCGATCCACTGCGATCCAGAACGATCTGCAGCGCGGACCGTGCGCGGTCGACGATAGGTGCGTCGGGCGCCTCGAGTTCGATGAGAACGGAGACCTCGTCGGCGGACTCATGTGCGACGACGTCGACATCGAGGGCGGTGGAGAACTTCATGATCTGCTCCTGTTCCCGCCCGGGTGAACAACCAAGGCGACTTTGCGCGGAAGTGCGATTAGTAGTTTGCGCGAAACTTCGAATAGTGTCAAGGGGTGGCTACCGGCTCCGACTCGCGCCTTGCGGATTACCCGCGCCCGAACGTCGCCGTCGACATCGCGGTCTTGACCGTCGTCGACGGGCAGTTAAGCGTTGTGGTGCAACGAGATTCAGACTCTGAGCAGTTGTCGCTCCCTGGGCGTTTTATCCGGGAACGACGCACCGTCGACCAGACTGTGCGTGAGGTCCTTGAACTCAAGCTGGGGCTTTCACCCGATCACGTTCGACCGCATCTGCTCGCGGTCTTCAGTGATCCTGACCGAGATCCCCGCGGGTGGACGATCTCGATCGCACATGCCGTCGCGCTTCCTGCTTCAGCGCTGACGGACGTCGTCGGAGAGCTTGCTCCGCTCGACGCTGATGGGCGTCTCGCGTCGGGGGAGCGGTTGCTCTACGACCATGACGAGATCATTGCATCTGCCACTGACAATCTGCGCGAGCGATATGAGGACCGCCCCGACCCCGACAGCCTGCTTCCCGAGCCGTACACGTTGTCGGACCTGCGCGAACTGCACGAGGCGATCCTTGGTCGACGCCTCATGCGTGACTCGTTCAATCGGCGCGTGCAGCCGCTGTTGGAACCCAAAGTCGACGGCCTGGGCGTTCCGGAAACACGCGTCGGCGGTGGGCGGCCAGCGCGATTGTTCATGAAGAGCGCGCCGCCATCAGCGACGTTCGGATGGAAGCTGCCGAGCAAGGAGGATTAGCGCGCCAGGTAGAACTGGCGCGACTCAAGCTGCACGGACGGCTGACCAGATCGCGTGGTCGATCTCCCAGGGCGTCACCCGGCGTCCTAGTCTATTGGTCACCTCCGGCGCGGCTGATTTGATGTAGGCGGTCGCGAGAGCTGGCGTGGCATCGATGCCCTGACGCGCGAACCAGCGCAGAATCATGCGGTCGGGCTTGATCCTGTTGTCGTCACCGACGAGCATCCACAAGTACCCGCGTCGGATACCGTTCTGGCCGTCGCCCTTGACTCTGGATAGTTCTTCCTCAATCAGGGCCAGTCGGTTCGAATCATCAAGGACCGCTGAGGCATCTGCGAGCGTATCGACTCCGTGGCTGCTCAGGATTCGCGCGTACTCGATGGCCGCTCGGGCCTTCGTCACGCCGCCCCTCGTTGACGTTCGTTGTTTGTTGGTCAGGCTGATCAAGTCAGCCTCGTTCCATGCCTCAAGGCGCGACGCCGGGCCCGGATCCGAGGCGGGGACGGAAGTTGCGGGAATCAGTGGTGGATCTATGTCTCCAGCGGCGGCGAACCGGCGGACCAATGGTACGACGACTTTGTCGTAGTCTGCACTGATGCTCCACACTGCGTCGAGAATGCACAGAGAGATGCTGCTCCACCGGACCTTACGCGGTGTCGGGTTGAGTTCGATGATGCCGTCCACGACGCTATCGAGTTGGTCTAGGCGAGTGGCCACGATGGTCTCCAGTCCTGCAGCTTCGGTGCTGTCATCAATCTATCGATGGGACCGGCCGACGAATTACTGGAATGAAGAAAACGGTGTGACATGCGTCGATCGCGACACAAAGGCCGGAGCCCTACGAGCTTGTGCCTTTGCTGCCGCTGGCTGAGGTCGACAATCGCTCGTCCACTTGGCACGGCGACTCCAATCGTGCCGCGCATCCAGCATTGATCGCTGACATCGAACCAAACGTCGCATCGACTCGGGCGGTACACGCGAATGGACTCGTTAGTCCTTCAGTCGCGACCGGATGCTTCTACCCTTGACCCGTATGCGCCGTCCACCGCACCCCCGCCCGCTCCTCCGCGCCGCAGCGTTGGCCATCGCGCCTGCGCTGATCCTGACGGCCTGCTCGTCGACAAATGACGACGCCGCCCAACCGTCCGTCACCTGCGGCGAGATTCCGACGGGCACGCAGACCGACTCCAGCGCGGCGCCAAAGTCGTCGCAGGACATCTCGACACGACCCGAGGCCGCCACCGGCTATCGCACCGGGATGCAGCCCGTGCAGACCAACACCTATGCCGCGGCGACGGCCAATCCGCTCGCCACCAAGGCGGCCTGCGAGACGCTGCGGGACGGCGGTACCGCGGCCGACGCGCTCGTCACAGCGCAGATGGTGCTCGGCCTGGTCGAACCGCAGTCGTCGGGCATCGGTGGCGGGTCTTTCGCTCTCTACTACGACGCCGCCAAGCACAAGGTCACCGCTTTCGACGGCCGCGAGACAGCCCCGGCGGCGGCCACCGAGGACTACTTGCGCTACATCAGCCCCATTGATCAACGTGCACCCATCCCGAGCGCCCGCGCATCTGGCCGCTCCATCGGTGTGCCCGGCGCTGTGCGCATGCTGGAAGAGATCCACAAGGAACATGGCCGCACCGCCTGGAAGAACCTCTTCGATCCCGCGGTCAGCCTGTCCGACAACGGCTTCGACATTTCGCCGCGACTCGCCACCGCAATCTCCGAGTCGGCTGGCGACCTCAAGGCCGACGACGACGCGCGCTCGTACTTCCTCAATCCGGACGGCACACCGAAGACTGCTGGAACGCGACTGGCCAACCCCGCGTACGCGAAAACGTTGGGCGCGTTGGCAACCGACGGCGCTCAAGCGCTATACACCGGCTCGGTCGCCGATGCGATCGTCGCGAAGGCTGGCTCGACGTCGAACGGTATGACGCCGAGTCTCCTTACCGCCGACGACCTCAAGAACTACAAGGCAATGCGCCGCGAACCGGTCTCCACCGAGTACCGCGGGCATCGCATCGTGGCGATGCCAGGACCGTCGTCGGGTGGCATCACTGTCGCCGCGACGATGGGCATCCTCTCCAACTTCGACATTCCGTCGATGGGGCCGACCGGCGTCGACCGCGACGGCGGGCATCCGAATCCCGAAGCGGTGCATCTGATCAACGAGGCCGAACGCCTCGCCTATGCCGACCGTGACAAGTACATCGCCGATCCCGACTTCATCCCGTTGCCGGGCAAGGGTGTAGCGACGATGTTGGATCCGACCTACCTGAAACAGCGTGCGGCACTGATCAAACCGAACACGTCGCTGGGTAAGGCACAGCCCGGAGACCTCGGTGAGGTCCCGCTCGGTTCGTACACCGGCACAGAACACGGAACCAGCCACATCACCGTCGCCGACAAGTACGGCAACGTGGCGTCGATGACGACGACCGTCGAATCGGCGTTCGGCAGCTTCCATATGGTCGACGGCTTCATCCTCAACAATCAGCTCACCGACTTCTCCGCTGAGCCACGCGACGAGTCGGGAGCGCTTCTCGCCAACCGGGTTTCGCCGGGCAAGCGGCCGCGATCATCGATGGCCCCGACCCTCGTTATGCAGCCGGGAGCCAACGGTGCGCCGGACACCCTCAGCGCTGCTCTCGGCTCGCCCGGCGGCTCCGTGATCATCCAGTTCGTCGTGAAAACGCTTGTTGGAATGCTGGATTGGAAGCTGAACCCGCAGCAGGCCGTGTCGATGATCGACTTCGGTACGGCCAACACCCCGACGTCGAATGTCGGCGGCGAGCACCCGCTGGTCAACACTGCGAACGGCGGCGCCGACGATCCGCTCGTCAAGGGATTGCGCGAACGCGGAGAACAGGTGTCGGTCGACGATCAGTCCAGCGGGCTCAGCGCACTACAGCGCTCAGGCAACGGCTGGCTCGGCGGGGCCGATCCTCGCCGCGAGGGCGCCGTGATGGGCGACGACGCGTCGTTGAAGTGAGGTCGACGTCGGCGGGACGCTATTGATTCTCAACCGTCCGCGCCAGAATCCCGAGCGTCGCGCGTAGCCCGGCCTCGGGAATGATCGGGAACCGGCCTTTGATGTCCTCGTGGGTCACGCGGCTCCAGTCGTAGTACGACGTGACGAGCGTGCCGTCGTCAGTCGGTTCGAGTCGGTATCCGTAGCGGTGATCGAGGGGCGGTCGGACGGTGCCGATGATCGTCCATTCGACCCACCGGTTCTGCTCGTAGCCCGTGATGATCACCCTCACGTCGTACTTACCCATCGGAAGGTCGTTGAGCGATTCGCGATCCATGTGGACGACAAACTCATCGCCCACCGCGCCGACCGTCGACCCTTCCGCACTTTGCAGCATGCCTGAGCTGTCGATGGCGACGTGACCTTCTGGCGTGGTCAGAAGCTCAAAGATCGCCGACGGCTCGGCCTGGATCAAGCGGGTGATCTCGAATAGCTCGGTCATAAGGCTCTCCTCGTGTCGGCGTTGTGCCCACGATATGTGTTCCACCGCGGGGCACAGGGGCGACGCCTTCGCGAACAATCCGACCGTCCACTTCGCGACCCTAAGAATCGCGCAGATTCATACCCTCGGCGCGGCGTCGACCTGGCACTAACCTGGCGTCGGTTATGAGTGTCAGCGCCCAGCCCTGGCTTGCTGGCCGGCAACCCTCCGTCGTGGTGGGGTGCTCCAGGTGACAACCCGACGGAAGCAGGCGCTCGCCGCTGCCGTAACAACGACATCGAGGATTGAAGACCGATACCTGTGACCGCTGAACTTTCCGCTGCGCAGTCGCGTCCGCTGACCAGCGAACCGCGTGACGCAGAACTGCTTTCGGCCAAGCTGGTCAAGGCGCGCAAGCCCGGCCAGTGGGTGAGTAGCGCCGTGGTTCTCGTGCTTGCGGCAATGCTGGTGCACACGCTGATCACCAATCCGCGGTTCCAGTGGGATGTGGTCGGCGACTACTTCTTCCACGCATCAGTTCTGCGCGGCCTCGGCTTGACTTTGTGGCTGACTGCGTCAGTCATGGTGTGCGGCTTCGCATTGGGGATTCTGCTCGCCGTGATGCGCTTGTCGTCGAATCCCATCTTGTCGACGCTGAGCGCAGGCTACGTCTGGTTGATCCGATCTATTCCGCCGCTTGTCCAGTTGCTCTTCTGGTACGAGCTGGCCTCGCTGTATCCGCAACTGTCACTAGGGATTCCGTTCGGTCCGGAGTTCGTCAAAGCCGATACGGCGCACCTGTTCTCGGGCGTGCTGGCAGCGTTCGTCGCACTGACCCTGGACGTCGCGGCCTTCGCTGCCGAGATCGTGCGCGGGGGCATCCTCTCCGTCGACCGCGGTCAGGCGGAGGCCGCAGAAGCGTTGGGGCTCAGTCGGTATCGCATCTTCCGTCGAATCATCCTGCCGCAGGCCATGCCGGCGATCGTCCCGGCGTCGGGCAATCTGCTCATCGGTCTGCTCAAGGCGACGTCGATCGTCAGTGTGATCGCCGTCCAAGACCTGCTCTACTCCGTACAGCTGATCTACCAGCAGAACTACCTGATCCTGCCTCTGCTGTTGGTCGCGACCATCTGGTACATCATCGTCACCAGTGTGCTCTCGGTAGGGCAGTACTTCGTCGAACGTCACTACTCGCGTGGCAATCGCCGACCGCAACAAGGCTTCTGGACGACGGTCCGTGAGAACTTGCCGCTGTTCGGGCGAGTGCGTACCGACCTTCGCAGGTTTGATCGTCGTAACGAAGGTGCGGTGGGCGCGTGAGCTTTTCGACCACGCGCCGCGGGTACACCACGGCCGGGCATGACAATCACACCTACGACGAGACGCTACCTCTCGTCCGAATCCGAGGACTGCGCAAGAGTTTCGGACTCCACAAAGTCCTCGACGGCATCGACGTCGACGTCCCGCGTGGCACTGTAACCGTGCTGCTCGGACCGTCGGGCTCCGGCAAGTCGACGCTACTGCGCTGTATCAATCACCTCGAGAAGCCCGACAGCGGGTTCGTCGAGGTCGGCGGCGAGATCATCGGATACCGGCCGTCGTCGGGAAAGCTGCACGAACTGTCCCATCGTGAGATCGCGCGTCAGCGCGCCACCATCGGGATGGTCTTCCAGCAGTTCAACCTCTTCGGGCATATGACCGTGCAGCAGAACGTGATCGAAGGACGGTTGGCTGCGGGTATCCCGCGCGGCGAAGCTGTCGCACGAGCCGGCGATCTGCTCGAACGTGTCGGCATGGCTGGACGCGAAAGTGCCTACCCACGCCAGCTCTCCGGCGGTCAGCAGCAACGTGTCGCCATTGCCCGAGCCTTGGCGCTCAAGCCGCGCCTCATGCTGTTCGACGAACCGACAAGCGCGCTCGATCCTGAACTCGTCGGCGAGGTTTTGGCCGTGATCCGCGATCTCGCACGCAGCGGCATGACCATGGTGATTGTCACGCACGAGATCGGGTTCGCACGTGAAGTTGCCGACCAGGCGATCTTCCTCGACGGCGGGCGCATCGTCGAATCCGGGGTTCCCGCAGAGATTCTCGACGACCCGCAGCACGAGCGCACGAAAGCGTTTCTCTCCGCGGTGCTATGAGAGTACCCGTGCGAATGTGCACGATGGTCACCTCTGCGTGCCGTAACCAGTTACTACACAGAAGAATTCAGACAAGGGGACCAGAACGATGAAGAACCGCCCACGTATCCTCGCTATGTTGGCGTCCGGCGCAGTGGTCGGCAGTATCGTGTTGAGTGGCTGTGGCTCGTCGTCGGACGACACAGCGAACTCTGCAGAGGCGTCGGCCGTTCCGACACAGGACATCACCAGCAAGATCGCAAAGGACGACGCAATCAGCGCCGAACTGCCTGAGAGCGTGCGCTCTGCAGGAACCCTGACCGTCGGCACCACGCAGACACCCGGGACGTCGAACCTGCCGCACGGTGGTGTGGTCGACGACAAGAACGTCGGACTCGATCTCGATTTGCGTGACGCGATCGGCAAGGTCCTCGGTGTCAACTGGAACGTCGAGTACGGAACATTCGCCTCGATCATCCCCGGCGTCCAGAACGGGAAATACCAAGTAGGACAGGCGAACTTCGGAGTCACAGCCGAACGTGAGAAAGTCCTCGACTTCTCGACCTACCTCAACGACGGACAGGGCTTCCTCGGCTCGAAACGCGTTGACCTGCAGAAGGTCTCGACCATCACCGATGTGTGCGGTTACACCATCGCGACCACTCCCGGATCGACCTTTCAGACACTGCTGAGCTCGCACGTCGACGACTGCGCCAAGATCGGCAAGAAGCCCTGGACCGTCCAGTATTTTAACGACACGGCGCCCATCTTCCTGGGTCTGGCCAACGGCAAGGTCGAACTGTTCTTCGGTCCGGTACTGAGCCTGAAGTACGACGAGAAGCACGTCGAGGGCACCAAGTTCCTCGGCCAGATCAGTTCCACACCAGTCGGATTCGTCACCGCCAAGAACGCGGGCCTGGCCAAGCCGATCTCCGATGCCGTGAACAAGCTGATCGAGACCGGCGACTACGCCAAGATCTTCGCCAAGTGGGGCGTCCCGGATACGGGCGTCGAGAAGTCGACGGTCAATCCGCCGAGCACCTTCTGATCGACTGAAAAGCCATGCGGTTCATCACGATCACACTGATCACCCACACGCCCGATCCGACGTCGGGTATCCAGCTGAGTACGGCGGACCGCTTCCGCGAGGTCGTCGACAGCGCGTTGCTCGCCGAGGAACTGGGATTCGACGGCTTCGGTGTTGGTGAGCGTCACGAGCGTCCATTCATCTCGTCGTCGCCGACGGTGGTGCTCAGTCACATCGCTGCGCTGACCTCCCGTATCCGACTGTTCACAGCCGTGACGACCCTGTCGCTGCTCGATCCTGTTCGCGCATACGAGGATTACGCCACGCTGGACCACCTGTCGGGTGGCAGGCTCGAACTGATCATCGGCAAGGGAAACGGTTCGGCGCAACGTGAACTCTTCAACGTCACGCCCGACGATCAGTGGGCGCGCAACGCAGAATCATTCGAGGTCTTCCGAACTCTGTGGCGCAACAACAAGATCACCTATCCCACACAGTTCAGGCCACCACTGAACGACGCCGAGGTATGGCCGCTGCCGCTGCAACGTCCGATCCGCATCTGGCACGGCAGCGCGACGAGCCGCGAATCCGTCGACCTCGCAGCGCGATACGGCGATCCGTTGTTCTCCGCGAACGTCACCAATACGATCGAACCCTACGCAGAGCTCATCCGCTTCTACCGGGAACGTTGGGATGCCTACGGCCACGACCCCGCGCAGATCGCCGTCGGAGCGGGCACCGCGGGCTTCTTCGCGGCGGAACGGTCGCAGGACGCGAAGGACAAGTACCGTCCGGTCTTCGAGGGCTACCTCGCAGCGCAGGCGAGACTCGGAGTGACACCTGTCTTCGCGACGCTCGACGACTTCATCGAGCGATCGTCCGCGCTGATCGGCAGTCCGCAACAGATCATCGACAAGGTGCATCGCTACCACGAGCAGTTCGGCCACACGGTGCTGCATCTGCACGCCGACGCCAACGGACTCGACCGCGGCGATCATCGGCGCAGCCTCGAACTGTTCCAGGCCGAGATCGCGCCGACGCTTCGTCGAGCAATTCCCGACCCGCCGTGGGGCTGGGGATCTCCGCGCGAGGCCATCACTGCCTCGCCCACCGATGTCGGTGCCGTGTGGTTGGCTGAAACGCATGGGGGACCGGTGGACCGCTGATCAGGTGCTGGCGCTTGCGCCCGACGCCGCGTCGGTCAAGGCCGGGCACAAGCTCGCCACCCCGACACTGTGTTTCGGCCGCGACATCGCCGCCGTCCCGAGCGGCATGGGAGTTCCCGCGTTCGCCTGCACACCCGACGCCTTCCCCGAACTGTTGGCCGTCGCCATCGGCCGCGGCGACGTCATCGGCTGAGCCGACGCGAACGACCTGTCACAGCGCGGCATGGGCCAGGAGTGATCGGGCGGGGGTTTGGGCGGGCGGCGGGCTGGTCGGAGGTCGGACACTGCCCGCCGCCGGTGCTGCCTGCCCGCCTGCGGAAAGTAGGGGAAGGGTTCTTTCCGCGACTTGCTGACCTTTCCGCGCGGAACACGGTATTTGTCAACCTGTCTGAGACAGGTGGGTTACTGAGATCTTCTTGGTGGTGGATTTGTGGTTGATGCCGACGATCGCGGGGATGTTCGGGGCCTGGGGGTGTCGATGCCGGTAGCGTTCGGGGTGTTGTGCGTAGAGGGTGTCGAGGCGTGTTTGGCGTTGGTTTCTGATCTCGACGAAGCTGCCGTCATACACCGATGCCGGTGTGTAGCAGCCGATTCCGCTGTGCCTGTGTTCATGGGCGTAGGCGTGCAGGAACCGGTCGGTCCAATCAGCGGCGTGGTCGATGTCGTCGAAGGACGGCGGACAGGTCACATCGTATTTGACGGTCTTGAACAACGACTCGGAAAACGGGTTGTCATCGCTGACCCGGGGCCGCGAAAACGACGCAACCACTCCCGCGTCCTCGAGGGCATCGAGGAGGTCGTTGGAGCGCATCACCGTACCGTTGTCGGCGTGCAGCATGAGGGGAGGTCCGTGGCGGGTGAAAGCCTCGGTGAACATTGCGACCGCGGGGGTGTCAGATGGTCTGTGTAAGTCCAGTGCTCATCAGTGAGAGGAAGATCTATGAGCATGGCGTTAGACGACAA